>JAIEPK010000341.1 GCA_019749875.1 Candidatus Binatia bacterium
AGCAGGATCGCGCGCAGCGCGGGCTCGAGCGCGGTCAGGTCGTCGCCCACCGCATCCTCGAGCGCCGCCAGGCGCTCGGCCACCCACGCGCTCCCGTACAGCAGCCGGGCCGCATCGCGGAACGGTGCCAGCTCGATCTCGCGCAGCGTGTGGCCGAGGCTCGCCACGACCTCGAGCGCGCGCTCGTACAGGTTCGCCGCATGGCCGTCGCCGAAGAACTCGCGGTCGGCGGCGGCCAGCACGCCCAGCGTCGCGCACGCCGCGGGCAGCGGGCGCATCGCGGCCGGGCGCGCGTAGGCGTCGTCGGGATCGAGGGCCTGTGCGACGCGACGCACCAGGTCGGCCTCGGCGACGCTCGCGGCGAACACGCTGACGCAGTCCAGCGAGCGCGACGCCGGCACCACGCCGCTCGTACCGAGCAGCCCGCGCGTCGGCTTGACGCCCACGAGGTGGTTGAACGCGGCCGGGACGCGTCCCGATCCCGCGGTGTCCGTGCCGAGCGCGAACGGCACGTGGCCACGCGCCACCGCGACCGCCGAGCCCGAGCTTGAGCCGCCCGACACGTAGTCCGCGTCGAACACGCAGCGCGGGATGCCGTACGGCGAGCGCACGCCGACCAGCCCGGTCGCGAACTGGTCGAGGTTGGTCTTGCCGAGCGGGATCGCGCCGGCCGCGCGCAGCCGCGACACCACGAAGGCGTCGCGGGTCGCCGCGGCGGCCTCGCGCGCCCGGTACGCGCACGTGGTCGGCAAGCCTGCGCAGTCGATGTTGTCCTTGACGGCGAACGGGACGCCCCACAGCGGCAGCTCGTCGCGCCGTGCGGGATCGAGGAGCTGCGCCTCCGCGACCAGCGCGGCACGCGTCCGCAGCTTGATCCAGGCCGCCGGGTCCGGGCACGACGCGACCCGCGCGAGCGCGGCGTCGACCACTTCCTCGGGCGTCGCGCCGCGGGCGTACGCGGCCTGCACCGCGTCGATGGTCGCGACGTCTTCGTCGGCGAGCGTCACGCGGCCTCGGTGGCGAGCACCAGCAGGCGCTGTCCGCCCTGCACGCTGCGGCCCTGCTGGCAGAGGATCTCGGCGACGATGCCGTCGCTCGGTGCGGTGACCTCCATCTCCATCTTCATCGACTCCAGCAAGACCACGACGTCGCCCGTGCGCACGCGATCGCCGATCGACACGCGCACCTGCCAGACGTTGCCCGGCACCGGCGCGTCGACCGACTCATGACCCGGCGCGAGCGCGGCCTCGTCCGTGGAGGGGGCGGCCAGCGCGTCGTCCGCGACGTAGGTCGCGAGCCCGAGCTCGCGCCAGCGCTCGCGCTCGGCGGCGAACGCGGCCTGCTGGCGCGTGCGGAAGTCGGCGATCGACGACGCCTCGGCGGCGAGGAAGCGCCGGTAGTCGGCGAGGCGGAAGCGCTGCGGCTCGATGCGCACCGGGTAGGCGCCGTGCGGGAACGCCTCGCGCGCCTCGGCGAGCTCCTGCGTGGTGACGGGGAAGAAGCGGATCTCGTCGAAGAAGCGCAGCAGCCACGGCGTCCCGGGCGCGAAGTGCTCGGTGCTGCGCCAGGTGTTCCACACCTGCGTGGTGCGGCCGACGAACTGGTAGCCGCCCGGGCCCTCCATGCCGTAGATGCACAGGTACGCGCCGCCGATGCCCACCGCGTTCTCCGGTGTCCAGGTGCGCGCCGGATTGTACTTGGTCGTGACCAGACGGTGGCGCGGGTCGACCGGGGTCGCGACCGGTGCGCCGAGGTAGACGTCGCCGAGCCCGAGCACGAGGTAGCTCGCGCCGTACACGATCTGCTTGACGGACGCCTCGTCGGCGAGGCCGTTGATGCGCCGGATGAACTCGATGTTCGACGGGCACCACGGCGCGTCGGGACGCACCAGCTCCTGGTACTTGCGGATCGCGAGCTGCGTCTGCTCGTCGTCCCACGACAGCGGCAGATGCACGACGCGGGTCGGCACCTCGATCTCGTCCACCGCCGGCAGCGACGCGAGATGCTCGTCGAGGATCGCGAGCGCACGCGCGCGCGGCAGGACGCTCGTGTCGAAGTGCAGCTGCAGCGAGCGGATGCCGGGCGTCAGGTTCAGCATCCCGGGCACGCGCGCCGTGCGCAGGCTCTCCATGAGCGCGTGCACCTGGAAGCGCAGCGTCAGGTCGAGCACCGGCTCGCCGAGCTCGACCAGCAGCGCGTCGTCACCGCTCGGACGCACGCACACGGCAGTGTCGCGGACGGTCGTGCGGCGCAGCACGGCGGTCTCCGGCACGGCCTGCGCGTGCGCCATGGTGCGCGCGCGCGGTGCGACCGTGGCCTCCGTCGCCGGCGCGCCTGCCGGGAGCGCCAGCGTCTCGACCAGCGCGTTCTGCGCCGCAGAGAGGCGCTCCGCCTCGTCCACGTCGACCAGGCGGAAGCGCACCTTGTCGCCGG
This sequence comes from Candidatus Binatia bacterium, assembly GCA_019749875.1. Classification (GTDB taxonomy): domain Bacteria; phylum Desulfobacterota; class Binatia; order UBA12015; family UBA12015; genus VGTK01. The sequence continues at coordinate 2,434 of JAIEPK010000341.1, forward strand.
GCTTGAGCTGCCCGAGCTTCCACAGCTCGGCCTGCGCGAGCGTCAGCGGGCAGACGAAGCCGCCCAGGCTCGGGCCGTCGGGGCCGAGCAGGATCGGCATGTCGCCGGTGAAGTCGAGCGTGCCGACGACGTAGGCGTTGTCGTGGATGTTCGACGGGTGCAGCCCGGCTTCACCCCCGTCGCTGCGCGCCCATCGCGGCTTCGGACCGATCAGGCGCACGCCGGTGCGCGCGCTGTTGAAGTGCACCTCGTACTCGGACGCGAGCAGCGTCGCGATGTCGTCGCTCGTGAAGTAGTCGGGCGCGCCGTGCGGTCCGTAGAGGACGCCGAGCTCCCACTCGTGCGTGAGCACGGGACGCAGCTCGGGCGCGAGCGGTGCTGCGAGCGGCGGGGCGCCTTCGGCGTGCGCGAGGTGCAGCACGTCGCCGGTACGCAGCGCGCCCGTCGCATGGCCGCCGAACTTGCCGAGCGTGAACGTCGCGCGGCTGCCGAGGTAGAGCGGGGCGGCGATGCCGCCGCGCACGGCGAGGTACGCGCGCTGTCCCGGACCGGTCGCCTTGCCGATCGCGAGCGTCTGTCCCGCGGCGACGGCGATCGGCGTGAGCCACGGCACGTCGGCGCCGTCGAGCGTCGCTGCCATCTCCGCGCCCGCGAGGCAGATCTCCGCCGCGTGGTTGAAGCGCAGCGTCGGACCCGTGAGCGTGATCTCGAGCGTCGCCGCGTCCGACGGGTTGCCGAGCAGCCGGTTCGCGAGCCGGTGCGACAGCGCGTCCATCGGCCCGCTCGGCGGCACGCCGACGTCCCAGTAGCCGATGCGTCCCGGCCAGTCCTGCGCCGTCGTCTGCGCGCCCGGCGCGAGCACGTCGATGGTCGGCGGGACGTACGCGAACGCGCCCAGCGCGCGCGTGCTGACGCGTGCGCTCGCGAGCAGATCGGATCCCGCGATCGCACGCAGGTAGTCGAGGTTGGTCTCGATGCCGTGGACTTCCGTGCGCGCGAGCGCGTCGCGCAGCTTCGCGAGCGCCGCGTCGCGCGTGTCGGCGCGCACGATGATCTTGGCGAGCATCGGATCGTAGAACGCCGTGACTTCCGTTCCGGTCTCGACCCAGCCGTCGACGCGTGCGTCGCCGGGGAACGCGACGTGCGTCAAGAGCCCGGCGCACGGCAGGAAGCCCTTGCCCGGATCCTCGGCATAGAGGCGTACCTGGATCGACGCGCCGCTCGGCTCCGGCACGCGCTGCTCGAGGTCGGGCAGCTCGCCCGCCGCCTGGCGGATCATCCACTCGACCAGGTCGACGCCGGTTACTTCTTCCGTCACGCCATGCTCGACCTGCAGGCGCGTGTTGACCTCGAGGAACGAGAACTCGTCGCGTTCCTCGTCGTAGATGAACTCGACCGTGCCGGCGGACTCGTACGCGACGTGGCGTCCGAGACGGACCGCCGCGTCGAGCATCGCGGCTCGCGTCGCGGCGGGCAGGTTCGGCGCCGGCGTCTCCTCGACCACCTTCTGGTTGCGGCGCTGCAGCGAGCAGTCGCGCTCGCCGAGCGCCACGACCGTGCCCGCGCCGTCGCCGAAGATCTGCACTTCCACGTGGCGCGCGCGGTCGACGTAGCGCTCGAGGTAGACCGCGTCGTCCTTGAAGTTGCTCTGGCTGAGGCGCTTGACGGTCTCGAACAGCGCGGGAAGGTCCTCCGCCGCGCGGCAGAGCTGCAGGCCGATGCCGCCGCCGCCCGCCGAGCTCTTGATCATCACCGGGTAGCCGATCCCCTCGGCGGCAGCGATCGCCTCGTCCACCGAGTGCAGCAGGCCCGTTCCCGACAGCAGCGGTACGCCGCACGCCGACGCGGCCTCGCGCGCGGTGTGCTTGAGCCCGAAGACGCGCATGTGCTCCGGACGCGGGCCGATGAAGCGGATGCCCGCGGCCGCGAGGCGCTCCGCGAAGGCGGCGTTCTCGCTCAGGAAGCCGTAGCCGGGATGAACGGCCTCGGCCCCGGTCTCGACGCACGCGGTGACGATGCGGTCGACGTCGAGGTAGCTCCGAGCTACCGGCGGCGGACCGACGCATACTGCCCGCGACGCCTGTCGGACGTGGCGCGCATGGCGGTCCGCCTCCGAGTAGATGGCGACGCTCTCGATGCCCATGCGCGCGAGCGTGCGCTGGATGCGGCACGCGATCGCGCCGCGGTTCGCGATCAATACCCTGCGGATCATCAGGCGCCGGCCGCCGGGAAGATCAGGACCTCGACCGGCGTCGGGTCGTACGCGTTGCACGGGTTGTTGAGCTGCGGGCAGTTCGAGATCAGCACGATCACGTCGCGCGCCGCGACCATCTCGACGTACTTGCCGGGACCGGACACGCCGTCCGCAAACGTCAGCCCGCCGTCGGGCGTGATCGGCACGTTCATGAAGAAGTTGATGTTGTGCGCGATGTCGCGCTTGGTGAGGCCGAAGCCGTCGTTCTCCGCGACCGCGAGCAGCCACGAGTCGCGGCAGGCGTGCATGGTCTTCTTCTCGAGCGCGTAGCGGACGGTGTTCGACTCGGTCGCACACGCGCCGCCGAGCGTGTCGTGGCGTCCGACGGTGTCGGCGACGATCTCCAGCAGCACGTTGCCGCTCACCGCACGCAGCTTCGAGCCGACGCCGAGATACACGTTGCGCTGCTCGCGGATCGTGTCGATCGCGCTGTAGCGGTCGGCCGGGTCCGCCGCGTCGAAGAACAGCGTGTCGGCGGCCTGGTTGCCCGCAAGGTCCACGATGCGCAGCGTTTCGCCGCCCTTCACGACGTGCATCCAGTAGTCGCCGGCGGGGATGACCTCACGGTAGGTCGCGGTCGCGGGATCGAGGGAGCTTTCCTTCAGCTGCATGGTGGGGTCTCCTCCCGATCAGCGCGTGCAGAGGTGGTAGATGCGGTTGTTCTCGAAGCCGCGCCCGTTCTCGGGGCGGAAGCTCCGGCAGTAGTCGTCTTCCGGCACCGGATCGGCGCACGAGATGCGATACTTGACCGGACGCCGCGGGTACTCGGGCGACGGATCGAGCGGGTGCGGGCAGGTGTGCAGCAGCACCAGCGTCTCCATCTCGAAGCGCAGGCCGACCGTCGCGCCGGCGTGCGAGCTCTTCGGGTCGAAGAGCATGGTGCCGTCGTCGTCGATCGCGACCTTGCTGAACCAGTTGACGTTGGCCGCGAGGTCGCGGCGTCCGAGGCCGTACTTCGCGAGCTCGACCAGGAAGCTGTCGTGCCCGCTGCGCGTCCAGTCGTTGCGGAAGTCCTGGTAGCTCTTCTCGCCCCAGCGCTCGGCGATGCTCTTCCGCGTGGAGTTGCCACACACCGTGTCGTGCCAGCCGACGTCGTCGCGCACGATCGAGCAGAAGATGCGCCCCATGTCGGAGTAGAGGCAGTTGCCGCGCGTCAGCTTGAAGGTGTGCTGGCACTTCAGCGTGTCGGGCGCGTTGTAGCGCTCGAGCGGGTTCTGCGGGTTGTAGAAGAGCATCCCGACGTTGGCGCCGCCCTCGAGATCGACCAGCTCGAGCAGCGTCCCCCGGCGCAGCACGAACGACCAGTGCTTGCTGCCGGGAAGGACGTCCTCGTAGAGCGCGTCGGCGGTGGCTGCTTCGTTGGGTGGCGTCATCGGCTGCGTCCTCCGGTCCGGTCGAATCCGTGTTTCGTGATCCGCACCGCGGTGGACGCTCGCGAGGTCCACCGGGGTGCTTGCATCCCCAGCTCGATCCTCCCGGGCTTTTGTCCCGCCGTGTGGCTCACCGCGGGCGCCGCGTGGAGCGCGCGTCGGTGAGCTTGCGACCCTCGGACCAGCCGCGCGGCGTCGCCGCACCGGAACCCTAGTCGCGCGCGGCAGTGGAGCGAGAAGCATGCCACCACCCGGGCGCGACAGCGTCGTCACGCGCGCTGCCCGTCGCACGCGGCTGTGCCTGCGAGATGAGCAGGGTGTGCCTGCATGTGCATTTGCGCGGCAGCACGGACGCGTCGTCGCTCGCAACGTGAGGTGCTGAGCATTCCTTGATCGCGTGCCCGCGGGACGAGCGTCACACGCGCCCGGCAAGCGCGCCCGACGCCGTGGCGTCAAGCCACGGCGTCGTCGCCGTGCGGTGGCACCCGAGTTGCTGCCGAGCGCCGCGACGCATGACCCACCACGTACACGAAGGTCGTCCGCTCCTCTGGGAGGAGATGACGTGGCCGGAGATCGCGGCGCTGCGCGACGGCGGCATGGACATGGTGATCCTGCCGGTCGGCTCGACCGAGCAGCATGGACCGCATCTCGCGCTCGACACCGACACGGTGACCGCGACGCGCGTCGCCTGGCGCGTGTCCGCGCGTACCGGCGTGCCGGTCCTGCCGGCGATTCCCTACGGCTGCTCGCTCGGCCACTCGCACCGCTGGCCCGGCACGCTGTCGCTCGAGCCGCAGACGCTCATCCAGGTCGCGTTCGAGTGCCTGAGCTGGGCGTATCGCGCGGGCTTCCGCCGGATCCTGATCCTCAACGGACACGTGACCAACATGGCGCCGCTGCGCTGTGCGCTGGAGCTGCTGCGCGCGCGCTTCGACGACTGCATGGTCGCGCTGCGTGACGTCGGTGCCGCGTCGGACCGCGTGCGCGCGGCCTTCTGCGGCGACGCCGACGACTGGCACGCGAACCATGCCGAGACGTCGCTGGTGCTGGCGCTCGAGCCGGGGCGCGTGCGCGCGTCCGAGCTCGGCCGCGCCGATGATCCCGACCGCACCGCAGGCCTGCTGTTCGCGCATCCGGTCAATCGCACCAGCCTGAACGGCGTCACCGGATTCCCGAGCCGCGCTACGCGCGAGCACGGCCTCGAGCTGCTCGACATGCTGGTCAACGACCTCACGGCGCAGGTGCGCGCGGGCCTCCGCGAGAGTCCGCCGCTCGACGCCGGCTACTTCACGGAGGCCGAATCACGATGAATGCCCCCGCCCTCGACGCGGACCTCGAGAAGAAGAAGAAGGAGCTGCGCGACGCCGGCGTGCGCTATCTCATCGGCGCCTACGTCGACATCCACGGCAAGCCCAAGGCGAAGTGCGTCCCGATCGAGCACTTCACGCACATGATGCACGGCTCGGAGCTGTTCACCGGCTACGCGCTGGACGGGCTCGGGCAGGAGCCCAACGAGGACGAGATCGCGGCCCAGCCCGACCTGTCGCGCATGTTCCTGCTGCCCTGGCAGAAGGACGTCGCCTGGATCCCGTCGGACAACACGTTCCACGGCGAGCCGTACCCGCTGAACACGCGCGTCGTCCTGCAGAACGTCCTCGCCGACGCGGCCAGCCTGGGCTTCGGCTTCAACGCCGGCATCGAGTGCGAGGTCTACGTGCTGCGCGAGGAGAACGGGAAGCTGGTCTGTCCCGACGCGACCGACGACCTCACCAAGCCCTGCTACGACGTGCGCTCGTTCCTGCGCAGCTTTCCGTTCCTCGATCGCATGGTCACGTACATGAACGAGCTCGGCTGGGACGTCTACTCGTTCGACCACGAGGACGGCAACGGCCAGTGGGAGTTCGACTTCAACTACGCGGACGCGCTGACGATGGCCGACCGCTACGTGTTCTTCCGCTACATGATCGGCCACGTCGCGTCCGAGCACGGCATGGTCGCGACCTTCATGCCGAAGCCCTTCGCGGGCAAGACCGGCAACGGGGCTCATCTCAACATGAGCCTCTACGACCTCGCGACGGGGAAGAACGTCTTCTCCGTCGAGAAGAAAGACGACCCCCGCGGGCTCGGCCTGTCGCCGCTCGGCTACCAGTTCATCGCCGGCATCCTGCGGCACGGACGCGCACTGTGCGCGGTGCTCGCGCCGACGGTGAACAGCTACAAGCGGCTCATCCGCCGCGGCGCCATGAGCTACTACTCGTGGGCGCCGGTCTTCAACTCGTTCGGCACCAACAACCGCTCCAACTCGCTGCGCGTGCCGATGGCCGGCGGACGCGTCGAGTGCCGCAACGCCGACTCGTCGATGAACCCCTACCTCGCCGAGGCGCTGTGCCTCGCGGCCGGTCTCGAGGGCATCCGCGAGAAGCTCGATCCCGGCGACCCGCACGCCGAGAACCTCTACGAGCTGAGCGACGCGCAGCTCGCCGCGGCCGGCGTGCAGCCCTTGCCGCGCACGCTCGGCGAGGCGGTCGAGGCCTTCGAGGCCGATCCGTTCATCGAGCGCGTGCTCGGAAGCGAGCTGCGCGCGGAGTTCGTCAAGTACAAGCGTGCCGAGTGGGAGGAGTACCACCAGCACGTCAGCGACTGGGAGATCCGTCGCTACGCAAAGTTCTTCTGATCCCGATCCCGGCGATCACGAGACCAGACGACAACGGAAGAGAGGACGCTATGAGGACCAGGATCATCACGCTCGCCGCGATCGCAGCGAGCTTCTTGCTCGCCGTCGCGGCGGGAGAGGCGCGCGCCAAGGAGCCGCTCAAGATCGGCTACAGCGACTGGCCCGGCTACACCGCCTGGGAGATCGGCAAGGCAAAGGGAATCTTCAAGAAGAACGGCGTCGACATCGATCTCGTCTGGTTTCCGGTCTATACCGACTCGCTGACCGCCGTGAACACGGGGCAGCTCGACGGCAACCTGCAGACGTGGTCCGACCTGATGGCGCCGCTCGCCGAGGGCATCGACCTCAAGGTCGTGCAGGTGATCGACAACTCGTTCGGCAACGACGCGATCGTCGCCAAGCCCGGCATCAACAGCGTCAAGGAGCTGAAGGGCAAGACCGTCGGCACCGAGCTCGCCACCGTCGACCACTTCATGCTGCTCAAGGCGCTCGCCATGAACGGCATGAGCGAGAAGGACATCAAGTACACCAACCTGACCGTCGGCGACGCCGCGGCCGCGTTCATCGCCGGCAAGATCGATGCGGCCGCGATCTGGCAGCCGTGGATCTCGCAGATCCAGCGCGAGGGCAAGGGCAAGGTGATCTTCAGCTCGGCCGACATCCCGGGCCTCGTCCCCGACATCGTGGTCTTCCACGACAAGGTCCTGAAGGAGCGCTCGGACGACGTGCAGGCTACCGTCAAGTCGTACTTCGAGATCGTCGACTTCATCAAGAACCACGAGGACGAGGCGGTCGCGATCATGGCGAAGGTCGTCGAGCAGCCGCCCGCCGACTACAAGGCCTTCATGCCGGGCACCAAGTTCTTCGACCTGGCTGCCAACCTGAACGCCTTCGAGAAGCGCGACGACGACTCGTCGCTCTACGGCAGCGGCAAGACCATCGCGGACTTCCTCAAGAGCTCGGACCAGATCAAGAAGATGCCGGACTACGCGGCCGCGCTCGAGCCGAAGTACGTCAAGGCGCTCGCCAAGTGACGACGTGACCACGATGGCCGAGGCACGAAGCGACGAGCTGGCCGCCGTCCTGCCGGGCGGCGGCCAGCCCGGAATCCAGCCGGGCGAGGCGCCGCGCGTCGTTCCGCCGCGCAAGATCCAGTGGTTCGCGCTGCGCCGCGACATCCCGCCGAGCGCGTACTGGACGCTCGCCGCGTCGAGCTTCCTGATCGCCTTTCTCATCTGGCAGTGGGCGAGCCACCAGGCCTTCGTCAATCCCGTGTTCGTGCCGTCCCCCGAGAAGGTCTGGAAGGCGGCGGTCGACTTCTTCGGCGACGACGCGATCCGGCTCGACATCCGCGTCAGCTTCGTGCGCGTCACCGCCGGCTTCCTGCTGTCGGCGCTGCTCGCGATCCCGCTCGGCGTGCTGATCGGCGCGTACAAGGTCGGCGAGGGCCTCGTGCAGCCGATCACCGAGTTCGTGCGCTACATCCCGGTGCCCGCGCTGATCCCACTGATGATGGTCCTGTTCGGCATCGGCGAGGCGCCGAAGATCATGCTGATCTTCGCCGGCACGTACTTCCAGATGCTGCTCATGGTGGCCGACGAGATAAGAAAGGTCCCGTACGACCTGGTGCAGGTCAGCTACACCATGGGGGCGAAGCGCGGCGAGATCATCAGCAAGGTGCTGGTGCCCGCGGCGATGCCAGGCATCTTCGACGCGCTCCGGCTGTGCAACGGCTGGGCGTGGACGTACCTCGTGGTGGCCGAGCTGGTCGCGGCGAACGAGGGCCTCGGCTACCGCATCCTCAAGTTCTCGCGGTTCCTGCAGACGCCGAAGATCTTCGTCTACCTCATCCTGCTGGGTGTCGTCGGGCTCACCCTCGACATGGTCTTCCGCTGGATGCACCGCCGCCTGTTCCCCTGGGCGGTCACGGAGCGCTGATGAACGCGAAGCTGTCGATCCGCGAGGTGGAGAAGGTCTTCGCCACCCGCACCAAGACGACGCAAGCGCTGTCGCCGACGACGTTCGACATCGCGGACGGCGAGTTCGTGTCGCTGGTCGGTCCGTCGGGCTGCGGCAAGTCGACCTTGCTCTACATCATCGCGGGCCTCGAGGAGTCGAGCGGCGGACAGGTGCTGCTCGACGGCAAGCCGCTCTCCGGGCCCGGCGCCGACCGCGGCATGGTCTGCCAGGCGTACAACCTGTTCCCGTGGCTGTCGGTGCTCGACAACACGCGCTTCAGCCACACGCTGGCGGCGAACAAGGATTACTACGCGCCGGTCGCGGAGATCGAGGCCAAGGTCAATCGCGTCTACACGCTGCTGGACCTCATGGGTCTCGCCGACTTCCACAACGCGTACCCGAAGGAGCTGTCGGGCGGCATGCGCCAGCGGGTCGCGATCGCGCGCGCTCTCGCCAACGATCCCGCGGTGCTGCTGATGGACGAGCCCTTCGGCGCGCTGGATGCGCAGACGCGCGAGGAGATGCAGGAGCTGCTGCTGCTGGTGCGCCTGCACTGGGGCAAGACCATCGTCTTCGTCACCCACGACGTCGACGAGGCGATCTTCCTCTCCGACCGCATCATCGTGATGTCGCCGCGTCCCGGCCGCGTGCGCGCGGACCTGCGCGTCGACCTGCCGCAGCCGCGCACGCTCGAGCAGAAGCTCGATCCGGAGTTCCTGCGGCTGAAGCGCGAGATCGTCGACTACCTGCACGAGTCGCGCTCGCCGACCGCCGTGCGCGACGAGCTGCTGCGCAGGATGTTCAAGAAGGGCGGCGAGGAGATGAAGGAAGCGAGCTGAGGGGGGCGCAAGGTGAGCCGGCGGCGCGCGCGGGCCTGGTGGGCACTGCGCCCGCGCCGCCGCCGGCTTGCCTCGCGTGAGCGGCGCACGTGGCGCGGGCCGTGTCGGGTCGCCGTTCGTCCTGCGTCGCCCGCTTGCGGGATCGGGTGACCTCGAGCGCAAGGCCGACCTCTTGCCGGCAGCGATCTCCAGTCACGCGACCACGAGCACGCCATACGCGGCAAACTTCGGGTCGATGGTCACGACGGGAACTGCGAGCCGCTGGGCTGCGGCGATGATGAAGCGATCGCAAGGATCGCGGTGGTGCGGCGGCAGGAGGGCCGCCGACGCGCATAGGGAGGAGTCCAGCAACACCTCGCTCAGGTCGTAGCGTTCGGCCAGCTCGCCCATCCAGACGGCCGCCGGGAGCGGCAAGGCGAGCTTCCCTGCGGCTTGCTTGCGGGCGATCTCGAAGGTGCTGATGGCGCAGTACCAGCGAACTTGAAGCGCCCCGAGTCGCCTTCGCGTCCCGGCGGTGAGCCGCCGATCGCCATTGGCCAGGAACAGCAGCGCGCAGGTGTCGAGGATCATCGCGCGTCGGCCGGCCACTCCTCGTCGGTGAGCTCCTCGGTGGGATCGTAGCCGATGGCGAATGCGCCGAGCTTCGCGTCTGGTGCCATCGAGACCTTGCGGCGATGCGGTACGAGATCCGCCACGGGCTCCCCGTTGCGGCAGATGACGATGCGCTCCCCGCGTTCCTCGATCTCGGCGAGCAGCATCGAGAGCTGCGTCTTTGCCTCGTGGACGTTGACGGACTTCATGCCGTTCTGGTTAGTCCGGTTAGTCCGGTGGGTCAAGCCGACGAGGCCACGCCATGCGGACAGCGAACGGCGGATGGCCGGTGGCCAGGCCGGTAGGATCTGCGCCGCCGAGGCCGGGTTCGCGGTGCTTCCCGCCGGATGCAACGAGTCAGACTGCGAGACCGCGCGAGGATGTCCCGCGTTTCTCAGCGCGGACCTCACAACGCCGTGCGTCCGCCGTCGGCGAGCAGCGCCGCACCCTGTACGAACGACGCCGCGTCGCTCGCGAGGAACAGCGCCACCTGCGCGATCTCGTCGGGTCTCGCGAGCCGCCCCAGCGGCACGCTCGCCAGCATCTCGGCGCGCGCCTTCTCCGGCGACGGTGCCGCCGCCAGCTCGGCCGCCATCATGCCGGTATCGGTCGGACCCGGGCACAGCGCATTGACGCGCACGCCGTGCGGCGCCGCCTCGAGCGCCAGCGCGCGTGTGAACGCGAGCACCGCACCCTTCGACGCGCAGTACGCGGTGTAGCCGGGCAAGCCGACGAACGACAGCTCCGATGCGACGTTGACGATCACGCCCGAGCGTCGCGCGCGCATCGCCGGGTAGACTTGACGGCAGAGGCGATAGGCGGCCGTGAAGTTCACTGCCATGACGTCCTCGAGCAGCGTGTCGTCGGTGTCCTCGACGAAGCGGAACGGCAGGATCGCGGCATTGTTGACCAGCACGTCGATCGCACCGAGCCGTGACGTCAAGTCGAGTACGAGGCCCGCCGTCGCCGCGGCGTCGCGCAGGTCGATCACGTGCGGAAAAAACGTAGGACGCAGCGCGACGTCCGCCGCAGCGGTCTCGTCGGCCGCGCGATCGAGCCCGTGCACGATCGCTCCCGCGTCGCAGAAGGCACGCGCGATGGCGCGTCCGATGCCGCCGCTCGTCCCGGTCACGAGCACCCGCCGTCCGTCGAGCCGCATGCGATGCCTCAGACGTCGGCCGCCGCGCCGAGCGGCTCGCCCTCGCGGTCGGGCAAGGTCGAGACGTCGATGCGCCAAGTGCGCTGCGGCCCGCCGCGATCGCGCCGACCGAGCGAGATCTCGAAGTCGAGCAGCGCCACGCGCACCGCTCGCCCGCCGCCACGGCGCGCGAGCAGCTCGGCGAGCGACGGCGCCTGCTCGAGCGGCGGCCCGCTCCGCGCACGCGCGAACAGGAACCACGCGCCGCCCGCGACGAGGTAGCAGGTGCGCGCATCGCGCCGGCCTTCGCGCTCGGTCCAGCGGCGAACGAGCCAGTCGCCGGTGCTGTCGTCCTCGCGCTGCCACACCTCGCGGTAGGTCGCGTGGACGCCGTCCTCGACGATCCAGCCGTCGTCGATCCGCAATCGTCCCTCGTCGGGCAGCCCGCTCGGCGGCTGGAAGTCGATGTCGCGCGACCAGCGACACAGATCACCGTCGAGAGACGTCCGTCCCGCGAAGCCGGCTTGCAGCGCGAGCGCGTCGAGCTCGGCGTCGCTCGCGGAGCGCAGCGTGGTCCGCGACGCGACCCGCCGGCGCTCCACCGGGACGCGCAGGTCGACGTAGAGGGTCGGCGTCTGCAGCCACCAGACGCGCGTGCTGGTGTCCGGCGGCGCGTCGGGCGTCTCGAGCACGACCCGCCGCCACAGGCCGCACAGCTCCGGCGGGACCGTCGCCGGGCACCCCCCGTCCGTATGCGCGCTCTCCTGGGTCAGACTCTCCGACACGGTCGACGGCGTCCACGAGCATGGCTCGTGCCGTGCGGCGAACGCGCCGCCGCGCCGCCCGATCCACGTCGTGCAGGCGCGCCGGTGAAGGGCGCACGGCCGTGCCGTGCCCGTTCGGTAGGCGTCTGCCTGCCGTGCGATCAGGCGCCACGCGCGACGCATCGTCCGGGTGCGGAGAGCCACGTGGCACCAGCGTTGCGTCCGACGCGCTGGCGTGACCGCCCGCTCGACTGCGGAGCCGCGCACCGCGCTGCTGCTGATCGACTTCCAGCGCGACTTCTGCGAGCGCGGCGGCTACGCCGACCACGCGGGCGGCATCGCCTGGGTGCGTCCGATCCTGCCGAGGGCGCGCCGCCTGCTCGACGCCGCACGCCGCGCGCGGCTCGTCGTCGTGCACACGCGCGAAGGCTACGCGACCGATCTGTCCGACTGCGATCCCGCGAAGCTCGCGCGCAGCCGGCGCGGCGGCTGCGAGATCGGCAGCGACGGCCCGCTCGGACGCCTGCTGATCCGCGGCGAGCGCGGCCACGCCATCATCGACGATCTCGCCCCGCGGCGCGGCGAGATCGTGCTCGACAAGAGCACCTATGGAGCGTTCTGCCGGACGGACCTCGAGGAGCAGCTGCGCGCGCGCGGCATCGTGCGGCTCGCGATCGCGGGTGTCACGGCGGACGTCTGCGTGCACACGACGCTGCGCGAGGCGACCGATCGCGGCTTCGCCTGCGACTACGTGCGCGACGCGATCTCGACCTTCGACGCAGAGATCCGGCGCGCGTGCGAGCGCATGGTCGGCGTCGAGGGCGGCATCTGGGGGCGCGTCGTGACGGTTGCGAAGCTCGAGAAGGAGTGGCTCGGATGATGCGAGCGCGAAGAGGCGTGGCGCCGGTGCGGCGCGTGCGCGCGATGCCGAAGACGAGCGTACGAGCGCCGGCGCGGGCGCACGTCGGCACGGCGGCGAAGCCCGATCCGACGCGGCCGTACGCACCTCCGCCACGCTTCCGCTGGCCCGGCGGCGCGGACTGCGCGGTGATGCTCGGCTTCGACGTCGACGGTGAAACCACGGCGCTGTCCGAGGACCGGAAGCTCGTCGATCACCTGTCGACGATGTCGCAGTGCACCTACGGTCCGACCGTCGGCGTGCCCCGTCTCCTCGGGCTGCTCGGGCACGTGGACGTCCCGGCGACGTTCTACGTGCCGGGCTGGGTCGCCGAGCATCACCCGCGCATGGTGCAGGCGATCGCGGACGGCGGGCACGAGATCGGCGTGCACGGCTGGCTGCACGAGCGCCTGCCGACGCTGGGCAAGAAGCGCGAGCGCGAGATTCTGCTGAAGAGCGCCGACACGCTCGAGCGCCTGTCGCGCACGCGGCCGGTCGGCTACCGCGCGCCGTGGTTCGAGATCAACCCGCGCACGCCGGGGCTGCTGCGGCGCGCGGGCTTCCTCTACGACTCGAGCCTGATGGGCGACGACGTGCCGTACCTGCTCGACGGCGGCCTGGTCGAGATCCCGGCGCAGTGGATGCTCGAGGACTGGGAGCAGTTCGCGTTCAACGCGGACCCGCACTGGGGGGTGATTCCCGAGAACTGCGACAAGGTCTACGACCTGTGGTGGCAGGAGTTCGCGGCGATGCACGACTACGGCTGCTGCTTCGTCCTGACCATGCACCCGTGGCTCATGGGTCGCCCGTCGCGCGTCAAGCTGCTCGAGCGCCTGATCCGCGACATGCGCGCATCGGGGAACGTCTGGTTCGCGCGCGGTCACGAGATCGCACGCTGGGTCACGGACAACCCGACCGCGCGCCGTGAGGTCGACTTCGATTGCACGGATCGGCGCGGGTGAAGAGAACGACGTCGTACCAATTTTTTCGCAACCGCGGATTCGCTTGACGACTTTCGGGTGATGTGAGAGAGCAGCCGCGGTCATGAGACGCGTCTCTCTGGAGTTGTTCGTGACCGGCTATTCGTCGAGCTCGCGGCGTGCTCGCGAGAACCTGCGTCGCATCACCAGCGAGCATCTCAAGGGCCGCTGCGACGTCTCCGTGATCGACATCACGCAAGATCCCGGAGCGGCGGCCGCGGCCCAGATCCTCGCCACTCCCACGTTGATCCGGAAAGCGCCTCCGCCTGCGCGTCGCGTGATCGGAGACCTCTCCGACTCGGACCGGGTGGTCGAGCTGCTCGGTCTCCGCGCCGGCTCGGTCTGAAGGCGACCGCTCCGGGCGGGGCGCAACGGCGAGCGACGCGCGTCGCTGCACGACAGCAAGGAGGGAAGATGCCACCGACGAAGGCGAGCGGGCTCCCGGCCCGTCGTGCCGCGCTGCGCAAGGTGTTCTCGGGCGTTCCGGGCGTCGACGAGATCACGGGAGGCGGCCTGCCGCGCAACCGACCGGTGCTGGTCTGCGGCAATACGGGCAGCGGCAAGACGGTCTTCGCGATGCAGTTCCTGGCCGCCGGCGCGGCCCGCGGCGAGCGCGGCGTCTTCCTCTCGTTCGACGAGGCGCCGGAGGACCTCGCCGTGAACTTCGCATCGCTCGGCATCGACGTTCAGCGCCTCGTGCAGCGGCGACTCCTGCACCTCGAGCACTTCGACGTGCAGCGCAAGGATCTCGCGGAGGTCGGCGAGTGGGATCTCGAAGGGCTGTTCGTCCGCGCGCGACATGCGAGCCGCTCGATCGGTGCGAAGCGCATGGTGATCGACACGCTGGAGACGCTGTTCGCGAACTTTGCCAACGAGGAGGTCCTGCGAGGCGAGGTCTCGCGGCTGTTTCGCTGGTTGAAGCGCCAGGGGGTGACCACGGTCGTGACCGCCGAGAGCTCCGGCCCCGCACTCACCCGTCACGGCGTCGAGGAGTTCGTCGCCGACTGCGTGCTGCGCCTCGGCCGGACGATGCGCGCGGACATCAGCACGCGTCGCATCCAGGTCGTGAAGTACCGCGGCTCGGCGCACGGCTCGAACGAATATCCCTTCCTCATCGACGACAAGGGCATCTCGGTGGTGCCGATCACCTCGCTGGCGCTCGACCACCCGGCGCCCAGCGATCGGATCGGGACCGGGGTCGCGCGGCTCGACGCGATGCTGGGCGGATCGGGAGTCTTCCGGGGCAGCAGCGTGCTCGTCACGGGCACGGCGGGCGCGGGCAAGAGCAGCCTCGCCGGCCACTTCGCCGCCGCGGCGTGTCGCCGCGGCGAGCGCTGCATCCTGTTCGCATTCGAGGAGTCGGAGCAGCAGATCCTGCGCAACCAGCGCTCGATCGGTCTCGATCTGGAGCGCTGGTGCAAGCGCGGCCTGCTGAGCATCGTGGCGCGGCGCCCGACCCTCGCCGGGCTCGAGACCCACCTGGTGGCGATCTCGCGTGCCGTGGAAGCGGCCGGCCCGGGCATGGTGGTGATCGATCCGATCACCAATCTCACCGCGGTCGGCGGCGTCGTCGAGGTGAGGGCGATGCTCACGCGGCTGATCGACTTCCTCAAGAGCCGGCGGACGACGGCGGTCTTCACCGCGCTCGTCGAGGACGAACGCGCCGTCGCGACCGACCTCGGTGTCTCGTCGCTGATGGACACCTGGATCTCGCTCACCCAGGCGGACGCCAACGGCGAGCGCAATCACCTGCTCGCGATCCTCAAGTCGCGCGGCGGCAAGCACTCGAACCAGATTCGCGAGTTCCGCCTGAGCGACCACGGGATCGATCTCCTCGACGTCTACACGGGAGCCGAGGGAGTGGTCACCGGCAGTGCACGGATCGCGCAGGAGGCGCGCGAAGCCGAGCGCGATCGGGAGCGCGCCGAGCAGCTCGTGCGCGAGCGGCGCGCGATCGCGGCCTCGCAGAGCCGCATTCGAGCAGAGATCGCCGCCCTGGAGGCGCAGCTGGCGCTGCTCGGCCAGGACGTCACGGGCCTCGACCGCAGCGAGCGGCGGCGCGTCGCGGCCGACGGCACGCGGACGGAAGCGCTCGCCCGCCGGCGGATGGCCGATCGTCAGCGGGCGGCGCCTCGCAGCGCCGGGCGCTGACGGGCGGAGGTGACGGGCAGACGAACGCGGAACGTCGAGCCCTCGCCGACCCGGCTCTCCACCGTGAGCGTTCCGTCGAGCAGCTCCACCATGCGGCGCGCGACGTGGAGACCGATGCCCGCGCCGCCGTGACGCCGCGTCGAGGAGCCGTCCACCTGGCGGAAGGGCTCGAAGATGATCTCCAGATCGTTCGTGGCGATGCCGATCCCGGTGTCCGAGACGCGCAGCTCGCACTGCCCGTCGACGTGGTCCGCCGCCACCCGCACCTCGCCCCTCTCGGTGAACTTGAGGGCGTTGGTGAGCAGGTTCTTCAGCAGGACGCGCAGCTTCCAGGGGTCGGTCTGCAGCGGCGGCAGATGCGGCGCCACGTCGGCGACGAGCCGGACCTCGGGTCGCGGCTGGATCTGCTCCGGGATCTCCCGCACGACGGCCATGACGATCTCGTGGAGGTCGACGGGCTCGATCCGGACCGGGTAGCGGCCCGTCTCGAGGCGGCTGAAGATCAGCGTGTTGTTGATCAGGTCGTGCAGCTCGCGCGCGCTGCGCGTCGATCGCTGGAGGATGAACTTCTGCTCGGCCGACAGCTCGCCGAATGCGCCGTCGCAGAGGAGATCGCCGTAGCCGAGGATGACGTTCAGCGGCGTGCGCAGCTCGTGCGAGATCGTCGCGACGAACTCCGACTTGTGGCGGCTCGCTTCCTCCAGACGCGACATCACGCGGGCCTTCTGCAGCACCAGCGAGGCGAAGCACGAGAGCCCGTCGGCGAGATGGCGGTCGTTGCTCCGGAACGGTCGATCGGCGCGGGCTCGCACCGCGACGAGAACTCCCAGCGTCTCCCCGTCCTCCTCGAACGGCATCAGGAGGAGGTGCGCCGCAGTGAGATTCCGGGCCAGCGCACGGCGGGCCGGGTGGCCTTCGCAGCCCGCGTCGACGACGCGGACGCGCTCGCCTTCCATGCCGGCGAGCAGGCCCCGAAGCTGCTCGGTCGACAGGCCCACCTGCCACAGCGCCTCGAGCGCCCGCGGCAGCTCGGGCAGGGAGGCGACCGGACAGTGCCCATCGCGCGTCGGATCGAACATGAGGACCATGCTGCGGTCGCAATCGAGCAGCTCGTTGGCGAGGCGGCAGATGGCCTCCGGCACGGCGTTCGTGTCGAGCACCGATACGAGCTCGCGGCCGACGCGGACCAGGGCGGCCCACTCGACCGCCTCCTCGCGGAGATCGTCGAGCTTGCTGCGCAAGGTGACGTCGCGCAGGCAGGCGACGAGTGCTCGGCGGCCGTGCCAGTGTGTCGGGACTGCCCGCAGCTCGGCGACGCTGCGCCCGCCATCGGGTCGGATGATGTCGATCTCGGCGTTCTCGCCGACCACGAGCGGCAGGCCGAACGGGCGGCCGACGAGATGCTCGGCGTCGCGGGCGAGCAGCGCTTCCGCCGCGGCGTTCGCGTAGAGCACGAGGCCGCTGCGGTCGACGACCACGACGCCGTCGGGCGAGTAGGCGAGGAAGGTCTCGAGCGCGCGCTGGGCATGGTGGATCGATCGTCTCGGATCGCGTGCCGTGCGCGGCGGAACGCCGACGGGCTGAATCGCGGAGACGTCCGGCAACGATCGGCTCGTTAATGCTCTCATGCTCGCTCCTGCCTCGTCGCTCCGTACAGGGCGCACTGAGCCGAGTACGTCGGGGAATCACGGTCGATGTCGTGAACTTCGGCGGGTGTTTCGTCGAGCGTTAAGATTTTTGTGTGTACGGCGAGCGTCGTGCGCGCTGGGCCCCCATCCCTGAATTCGCTGCTCGTCGCGCAGCGTGTGTCGGTCAATTTTGCAGGATCGCGCGCTTCGAAAATCCGCTCCCAGACGAAGCAATGACGAGGGTGGCATCGGCGATCGCTGTGCAGGTGCGGATGCCGCGTCAGGGATCTGACCGGCGATTCCAGGATCTACAATCGACGGACGCGTCCAGAGCACGCGCGAGGGAAGCGATGGCCGCTCTCTCTCGCGGCGCGGTGCGATTCGCTCGAGCAAGCGCGCAGGGACGACCGCGATGCTCCGGGCCTGCCGTCGCGCTAGCATCGGGTGCGATGGCAGCCCGCGTCCGCACCCGTCGCTGGGACGATGCGAAGGAGCCCGGCGAGGGCACGCGCATCCTCGTCAGCCGCTTCCGGCCGCGCGCGCTGAAGAAGCAGGACGAGACCTGGGACGAGTGGTGGCGCGAGCTCGGTCCGAGCGAGGGGCTGCACGCGGCCGCGTACGGCAAGGGGCAGCCGGCCATCGCCTTCGACGAGTACCGGCGGCGCTATCTCGCCGAGATGAACGAGAACCCGGCGCGCGCGCGCCTGCGCGAGCTGAAAGCGCGCGTCGCCGGGGGCGAGCGCGTGACGCTCCTGTGCTCGTCGGCGTGCGTCGACGAGACGCGCTGCCATCGCACGCTGCTGCGCGCGCTGCTGCTCGACGGCACCGACGAGGACGCTGCATCGTGAGCGGTCCACGAGACGCGGCACCGCGCGACGTGGCACGGCCCGTGGTCGCGCCGGACGACGCTCCGGGACGTCTCGCGGGCAGGTCGGCGATCGTCGCCGGTGCCGGCCTCGCGGGGCTCGCGGCGGCGTGGCAGCTCCGGACGTGGGGCTGCGAGGTGCGTGTGCTGGAGGCGCGCGAGCGCATCGGCGGTCGCGTGTGGACGGTGCGGAACGGCTTCGTCGAGGGGCAGCACGCCGAGGCCGGCGCCGACCTGATCGACGAAGGCCAAACCACGATCCGCGACTTCGCGCGTCGCTTCGGGCTCGTCACCGTGCGCATTCTGCGCGACGGCTTCGCGTCGTACCGGCTCGATGACGCCGGCACGCGCACCGTCCGTCGCGGCGTGCGCGGCTGGGACGAGCTCTACCGCCGACTCGCGGACGACGTGCGCGCGTTCCGTGCGGCGGACTGCGACTGGACGTCGCCCGTCGCGGCGAAGATCGGGCAGCGCTCGATCGCGCACTGGCTCGACGACGAGGGTGCCGGACCGGCGCTGCGCTCGATGGCGACGAGCCTGCGCGGCTTCTTCGCCGCCGACCCGGACGATCTGTCGCTGCTGGTGCTGGTCGATCAGCTGGCGCACGACGATCCGCCCGGCCTGTTCCGCATCGCGAACGGCAACGACACGCTGGCGGCGGCGCTGGCGCGCGGCATCGACGTCGCGCTCGGACACGTCGTGCGCGCCGTGCGCGACGACGGCGCGCGCGTCACGGTGCGCTGCAGCGACCTCGACGGACGGAGCGCGGAGGCGAGCGCCGATGCGGTCGTGCTGGCCCTGCCGGCACCGCTCCTGCGCGCGGTCGTGATCGAGCCGGCGCCGCCCGATCGTCAAGCAGAGGCGATCGCACGCCTGCGCCACGGTCCGGCGACCAAGGCCTCGCTGCAGTTCGCGCAGCGCTTCTGGCGCGCGCACGGCCGCCCGAGCGCGGTCGGCTCCGACATGCCGCACGGCGCCGTGTGGGACGCGAACGAGCAGCAAGCGGGCGAGGCCGGCATCCTGACCCTGCTCGCGGGCGGCGGTGCGAGCGACGCGCTGTCGCGACGGCTCGCCGGGGATGGCATCGACGCGCTGCGCCGCGATCTCGCATGGCTCGGTGCCGACGAGAGCTCCGTCGTCGGGCTGCACGTCGCGCGCTGGGGCGAGGATCCGTGGTCGCGCGGTGCGTACGCCGCGTTCGACGCGGGCTTCGCGCCCGCGCTCCGGCCCT
>JAIEPK010000173.1 GCA_019749875.1 Candidatus Binatia bacterium
ACCCGGCTGCGCGCACGCCGCGCGTGGCGATCGCCCCGGCACCACGCGCGCCCCGCCCGGCCTCGTTCGCGCGACGCGGCATCGCGCTGTTCCTCGATCTGATGCTGCTGAGCCTGCTCGATGCCGTCCTCATGATGCTCGCGACCACGGCCGTTCTGCTCGCCGAGCGCGTCACCGGAGCACGGATCGGCGGCGCCGTGCAGCTGATCCGCTCCGCCGTCTCCGCAGGCTCGCTGACGCTTCTCGTCGGCTACTTCTCGGTGCTGCACGCGCGCTCCGGCCAGACGCTCGGCAAGGCCGCGATGCAGATCGAGGTCCGTTCGGCGAACGGCGGGCGCGTCGGCATCCTCCCGAGCGTGCTGCGGACCTTCTCGTACGCGCTGTCCTTGCTGCCGTTCGGCGCGGGATTCCTGCTCGCGCTGCTGCCGCCGCAGCGCGCGCTGCACGATCACATCGCCGGCACGCGCGTCGTCCGGGTGGAGGATCACGAATGAGCACCCGCGGTCGCCGGCTCCGGCTCGGCTTCGTCATGGACCCGCTGCCGGCGATCAACATCGACAAGGACACGACGTTCGTGTTCCTGCTCGAGGCGCAGTCGCGCGGGCACGAGATCTTCTACATCGCACCGCGCGATCTGGCGCTGCTGCGCGCGACGCCGCAGGCCGGCTTCCGTCCGGTCAGCCTGCGCCGCAAGGCCGGCGACCATTTCAGCCTCGGCGAGCCGCGGCGCGAAGACCTCGACTGGTTCGACGCCGTGTTCCTCCGGAAAGATCCGCCGTTCGACCTCGACTTCTTCTTCGACACGCACATCGCCTCGATGATCGACCAGAAGCGCACGCTGGTGATCAACGACCCGCGCGGGCTGCGCGAGGCGAACGAGAAGCTCTACGCGCTCCACTTCCCCGACGTGATCCCCGACAGCCTGGTCACCAGCTCGGTCGCGCGCTTGAAGGAATTCATGGGCGAGCTCGGCGGCGAGATGATCGTCAAGCCGCTCGACGGCTGCGGCGGCTCGGGCGTGTTCCACGTGCACAAGGCCGACCGCAACGTGAACGCGATCCTCGAGAGCATCACGACCGACAACAAGCGACCGGTCATGGCGCAGCGCTACATCCCCGAGGTCCGGACGGGCGACAAGCGCATCATCCTCATCGACGGCAAGCCGCGCGGTGCCGTCCTGCGCGTGCCGAGCGACGAGGAGAGCCGGTCGAACCTGCACGTCGGCGGCTCGGCGGCGCCGTGCGAGATGACGCCGCGCGACCTCGAGATCTGCGCCAAGATCGCACCGCGGCTGAAGCAGGACGGCCTCGTCTTCGTGGGCATCGACGTGATCGGCGACTACCTGACCGAGATCAACGTCACGAGCCCGACCGGGGTGCAGGAGATCGCGCAGCTCTACGGCACGCGGCTCGAGATCGAGATGATCGACTGGGTCGAGCGCGCGGCGGCGGGGCTGGATCGCTGAGCCGACCCGGCGCTCCGTCGGAGCTCCGGGCACCCGGATCCGACGGCCGCGCGCCTTCGCGTGTTGACCGGGATGGGAGGGTTCGTTAGTCGGAGGGGGTTCGCAGCGGTCTGGCCAGGTAGCTCAGTTGGCAGAGCAGCAGACTGAAAATTTGCGTGTCGGGTGTTCGATTCACCCCCTGGCCACTTCCTCTTTCGCGTAGTCGCGACGCGCTCCTCCGACGGCGACGTTCATGGGATCGAACGGGATGACCGTCGCTGCTCGCCGCCGGCGCAGCACCCTCGTCGTAGCACTGGCCTTTCTCGGGCTCGCCGTCGTGGTGTACCGGGCGGTCCTGCCGGACCCGCGCACCTTGGTCCCGATGCCGGCCCTGCTCGCAACGGTTCCGATCGGGGCGCTTTACAAGAGTGATCAGCTCTTCGTCGCAGCGACCATCGCGACCAACGCGCACAAGCTGCTGCACGATCCCGCCGCGATCGCGGACTTTGGCTTCTGCTATCCGATGCGCGCATCGTACGTCCTCGGCGAGCACATGTTCGGCGAAAGCCTGCTCGCGGTGCCGGTGTACGCGGCGAGCGGCGATCCGATCCTGACCTACAACGCAGTCGTCGTGCTGTCGGTGTGGATCGCGGCCCTCGCGATGTACGCGCTCGCGCTGGCGTGGACCGGCAGCGTGCCGGCCGCGTTCGTCGCGGGGCTTCTGTTCGCGTTCAATCCGGCGCGCCTCGCCAATCCCGCGCATCCATTCGTGCACGGCAACCTGTGGACACCGCTCGCGCTGCTGGCGGCCGAGCGCCTGTTCACCCGCCGACGCTGGCGGGATGCGGCCGCCCTGGCGCTCTTCCTGGTGCTCCAGCTGCTGGAGAGCTTCTATCAAGTGCTCGCGCTGGCGATCCTGGGCGGCACCTTCGGCCTGTACCTGCTCGTCGTCCACCGGCGCACGCTGCGCGAGCTCGCACCGAAGCTGCTCGCCGTGGCTGCAGTGGTGGGCGCCGCGGCCGCCGTCGTGCTCGGTCCCTACCTTCATGCACGCGACTACTGGGGCGTGCTGCAGGGCCGAAAGCTGACCGTCCTCGTCTTCTGGAGGGAGTATCTCCCGGGCGGCCCGTCTTCGGTGGGGTTGGTGGCACTGCTCCTCGCGATCCTCGGCGTCGGCGATCGCTTCTTTCGCTCTCGTCCGGTGGGAAGGAGCGATCCACGACTCGCGACGCTTTGCGGCGGGATTCTCGTACTGTGGGCGACGCTGGTGCCGTTCCGCTTGCCGCTGGTCGGCCTCCACGTCCCGAACCCGCTCCTCGCGCTGGCTGGCGTCGTGCCCGGCCTCGACGCGGTTCGCGTTCTCGCCTCGGTGCGCTTCGGCGTCTACCTCGTCGTCACGCTGCTGGCGGCGTATGGCGTGCTGGTCTTGACGGAGCGTCTTCGGCCCGCGTGGGCATGGACCGTCGCCCTGCTGCTCGCGCTGCTGACGGTCGCCGAAGGCTACGATCCATCGGGGATGCTGACAACGCGCTCGGCGCAGCTCGTGGCCTACAAGGCCGCACCTTCGGCGCCCCAGATCGCCCTGGTCAAGGATCTGCCGCCGGGCGCCGTGCTCGACCTGCCGTACTCGACCAGCGGCGCTGCGAAGCTGGGCTGGATGCCAGGCCAGCTGATGTTGTCCGCCTATCACCAGCGCCCGCTCGCGGCCTGCTACAACTCGTTTCCGAACCCGCTGCAGGCAGAGCTCCAGCGCTTGACGAAGCGCCTGCCCGATCCGGGCGCCGCAGATGCGCTCTACGCGCTTGGCTTTCGGACGTTGCTCGTCCACTCGCGCAAGATGGGCCCCGCGGGTGCCCAGCGGCTCGGGCGGTTGCTCGCCGATGGGAGCCGCATCAAGCACGAGGGCACTGCCGGGGGCGTGCAGCGCTTCACGCTGTCGAGCCCCACGCCGGTCACGTCCTCGCTCGAGTCGCTGGCGCTGTCTTCACAAACCCGACAGCCCGATCCCGCCGCTCTGCCGCCGGCGACCGTCGGCCCGCCGATGGCGACGGTCGAATTCCTCTTCTCGAACCACGGCCAGGCGACGTTCGTGCACCCGACGTTGAATCCGCTCGCCTTGACGGCGCGCTGGTACGACCGCGCCGGTGCTCTCGTAGGCAGCGCGCCCGCTCGCGGCTCGATGCCACTGGCGCTGGCCGCCGGCGAGAGCAGCAGTCGCTCGCTCGAGCTCGCGGTCCCGCCGGGGATCGCGCGCGGCAGCTACCGCGTCGACGTCGCGGCCGACGCCGAGCCCGGCACGGTGCTCGCCCGGCGCGACGTCGAGGTGTCGTGACGGGCGCCCAGACCGGCGCGCAGCAGCGCCGCCACGTCCGCACGGGGCGTGCAGCAGCACGGCCACGTCCACGTCGTGCGGCTCGCTACTCGACGTAGCCCAGCGCGCGCAGGCGCGCGTCCTGCTCCGGTGCCGGCGCGAGTGCCAGGGCATGCGTCGTCTGCCGGCTCGCGTCGCTCGCCCAGTCCTCGAGACGCGGCGTGAGCGTCGCGAGGAACTGGTCGCGCATGCTCCCGTGCAGGTTCGTTTGCTCGCCGGGATCGGCGCCGAGATCGAACACCTCGATGCCGGCCCGATGCGGCAACGGCGGCTGGTAGCGGATGAGCTTGGCGCCCGCCGTGCGCAGCGCGTTCTGTCGACCGCCCAGCCAGCGCGTGGTGCTGAACGCGGGCAACGCCGGGAGCCCCGGTCGCGGCGGCGCGCCCGCGACGTACGGCGTCAAGTCCAGGGAACGGTGCTCCCGAGCGAGCCCGGGAGCGCCGAAGCCGGGCGTCGCCGCGACCCCTGCGAGACCGAGGATCGTCGGTGCCACGTCCGTGGCACGCACCTGCTCCGCGACGCGCTGCCCGGCTGCGATCCGCCGCGGATAGCGGACCACGAGCGGCACGTGCAGGACCTCGTCGTAGAGCGTCTTCGCGTGCCCCTTCTGACCGTGCTCGAAGAATTCGTCACCGTGGTCGGCGGTCACGACGAGGATGGTGTCGTCGAGCACGCCGAGCGTGCGCAGCCGGGCCACGACCTGCGCCAGATGATCGTCGGTGTAGCGGATCTCGCCGTCGTACAGCGCCACCAGGTGCTGCAGATCACGTGCGTCCATGCGGGCGTTCAGCCGCGTGTTGTGCTCGAGATCTCTCGCGTCGAGGCCCCCGGTGTAGTCGGGATCGAAGCGCCGCACGTAAGTGTCGGGGGGCGCATAGTCGTAGTGCACGTCCCACATGTGGAGGAACAAGAAGAACGGCTGCGCACGGCCGCCGTCGTGCCAGCGCGTGAGGAAGGCGTCCACCAGACGCACCAGCCCGGGCGACGTGACCGCGTTGGCGACGCGCGCCGGCCTCTTCTCGACCATGCTCTCGTCGTACGACGTGAATCCCTGGTCGAAGCCGTAGCGGCCCATCACCGTGGGGCCCGAAACGATGCCCGCGGTCGTGTAGCCGGCATCGCGCAGCACCTCCGCCAGTGTCACCGCGTCGGGCGAAAGTTTGCTCGCACGAGACTCGACGCGGTGCAGCTCGGGCGGCAGCCCCGTGAGCAAGCTCATGTGCGCCGGAATGGTCCACGGCGCAGACGAGAAGGCCTGCTCGAACAGCACCCCGTCGCGCGCGAGGCCGTCGATGGTCGGGCTCGTGTCGCGCGGGTATCCGTACGCACCGACGTGGTCGGCGCGCAGCGAATCGATCGAGACCAGCACGATGTTCGGCTGCGCCTGACGCGCGCGCGCGCCGGCCCACGCCCACAGCACACCTGCCGCGACCGACAGCAGAGCGAGGACCCGCACGACGCGTGACACCGGGCGGCACCGTACGCGATCCGTCTGCGGATCGCGAGGTCGAATCGCTGTCTTGCGCTCGCGGCGGCGCGCCGGGACATCCGTCGTCGGATTCCCTTCCTGACGCGGTCGAAGCAGCGTCCCGTCAGCGGACGGTCGTACGAGGTCGTCCCTGCAGGCGCCGGCAGGTCGGAGCTCGGCGTCCCTGCATCCGGCACTCAGACGCCGTCGACGGCCCTGTCGCTGACGGTGACGTTGGCGTCGCGTGCCCGAGCGACTAGCCCTGTCCGGGTCGTCCCGGGAACTCGCTCCAGCGCCACGTGCCGTCGGTGGTCAGCTCGAGCACCGCGTCGTGGTGGTGCTTGA
Organism: Candidatus Binatia bacterium; assembly: GCA_019749875.1. Lineage (GTDB taxonomy): Bacteria > Desulfobacterota > Binatia > UBA12015 > UBA12015 > VGTK01. Next base: position 5,629 of record JAIEPK010000173.1, read on the forward strand.
GCCCGTGCGTCTCGCAGATCGTCAAGTACGTGATCTCGTGCTCCCGCAGGGTGCGCAGCAGCCGGTCGACGCCGTCCACACCGAGCACCGTCACCGGCCGGTCGAGGAAGGCGAAGCGCGGTGCGGCCAGCACGACGCGCGCGAACGCCACCAGCTGCTGCTCGCCCAGCGACAGGATCTCGCTCCAGTCGTGCTCGTGGTCGAAGCCGCGCACGCGCGCCAGCAGCGTCTGGAGACCGAGCCGCTCGAGGACGTCCTGCACACGCTGCTCGTCGAGCGGGCGCCAGGGACGCTCGAGCAGCTCGCGCAACGAGCCGCGCGGCAGATAGGGCCGCTCCGGGAGGAACGCCATGCGCTCGGGGCCAGGACGGAGCACCCAGCCCTCACCGACGTCCCACATGCCGGCGGTGGCGCGGAACAGCGCCGTCTTCGCCGCCTGGTTCTGCCCGATCACCAGCACGCGCACGCCGGGCGGGATGGTGACGGTCAGCTCGTGCAGCAGCGTCTCGTCCTGTCCGGAGCGCAGGGTGAGCTTGTCGAACAGGATGCCGGTGTCGTCGTCGTGGATCTTGATCGCCATGCTCGCGTGCACGGGGGACGGCTCGGGCAGGCAGATCGCGCACTCGGGCCCTGCGTGCTCGTCGCACACCGCGCGCGCCTGGATCCCCACCGACTGCGCCTGCTCGATCGCCTCGGCGAACGAGCCGAGCCGCCCGACGATGGCGGTGAACGACGAGATCGACTGGAACTGCGTGACGATCAGCGAGAACGCGCCCAGCAGCTGCGAGAACGCCATCGCCGACTGGGCGATCTCGCCGAACTGCGCGTGCCCGCGGATGAACATCGGCGCCACGATCAGCGCCGGGATGATCTGGATCATGTAGTTGTAGCCGGTCACGAAGAATCCAAGGTTGCGATTGACGGCGACCATGCGGCGCGAGTTCTCGATCACGTCGTCGATGCGGTGCAGGAGCCGGCTCTTGTGCAGCGTCTCGTTGCGCGCCAGCGCGACCGACTCGGCGTTCTCGCGCAGATGGATCAGCTCGGAGCGCAGCTCCGCCTCTTTGTCCAGCTGCTGCGAGTTGAGCCCGACCAGCGGATGTCCGAAGAAGACCGCGCCCACGGAGCCGAGTGCCGCGTACACCACGCCCACCACGAAGAGGCGCGGGCTGATCGACCACATGACGCCGGAGAAGGCGAGCACCGTGAAGGTCGCGTTCAGGAAGAGCAGCAGGAACGACAGCGTGGTGGTGGTGAAGGCGCGCACGTCGTCGGTGATGCGCTGGTCGGGATTGGTGATCTCGCCGTTCTCCACGACGTAGTCGTTCAGCCGGTAGAACGTCGGGTGCTCGACGTATGCCGACACGAGATCGCGCGTCAGCCAGTCGCGCCACAGGAGCCCGAGACGCTCCTCGGCGAAGCGGAACAGCACCGCGACCACGGTCGAAGCCGCGAACACCCCGACGTAGAGCACCGCGTACCACACGAAGCCCGGCATGCTCTGCTGCTCGATCGAGGTGAAGAAGTCGCGTCCGACGTAGCTGTTGACGACGTTGAGACCGTTGATCGCGAACGACAGGCCGACCAGCGTCGCGAGCATCAGCTTCGCGCGCGGGCCGGCGTCGGAGCGCGCGAAGCTCTTGACGGTCTGGACGAAGCGCCGCCACACCTGGGGATCGATCGATGCGAAGAGCCGGTTCATCGGATGGCCTCCTGTCGTGGCCGGCAGACCGCGTGGTCATACACCATTTCGGCGCGCCGGACGCGCTCCGGAAGGGTTCGTGCCGCGGTCCGGGGAGATGGACGCGCGCGCCGTGGAAGATGGCGCCGCCGGGATTGTCCCCGCGGTCCGTCGTGCCACGCTGGGAAGGTGCCCGTCGATCGCACCTCGGCAGGGACACGGCGCCGCGCCGTCCCCCTGCTCGTTCTGCTGCTCCTTGGCGTCTGCTGTAACGGTCCCGGAGCCGCAAGCGCTGCGCCGGTCGCGATGCGCTTTCCCGAAGGCCCCGCGCACGGCTTCTTCACCCTCTCCGACGCGAAGACCAAGCGGAAGCTCGCGCACGGCGAGCTCGTGCAGTGGCTCGAGAAGCGCGTGATCGCGAGCCGGCTCTCGATCCGCTTCGACGACGGCTCGCTCTACGACGAGACGGTGCGCTTCACGCAGCGCCCGTCGTTCCGGATCACCTCGTACGAGCTGACGCAGAAGGGTCCGGCCTTCGACGAGGACCAGCGCGTGACCTTCGACGCGTCGGGGCGCTACGACGTCCGCCAGCGCAAGCACGGCGCGGAAGAGAAGCGCGCCTCGGGCACGACGGAGATCCCCGACGACGTCGCCAATGGCTTGACGTCCGTGCTGGCGAAGAACCTCCCCGAGGGCGCGTCCGGCGCAGCGCACCTGCTCACCTTCCGCCCCGAGCCGCTGCTGCTCGACCTGACGATCACGCCGCAGGGCCGCGAGCCGTACTGGGTCGGCGGCGCGCGCAGCCTCGCCACGCGCTTCGTCATCGAGCCCGACGTCCCCGGCGTCAAGGGCGTCCTCGCGACCATCGTCGGCAAGGAGCCGCCGACCGTGCGCATGTGGATCGCGCCCGAGCCGGCGCCCGTCCTGGTGCGCTTCGAGGGCGCGCTCTACGTCGACGGGCCGGAGTGGCGCATGGACCTGTCCGCACCGCGCTGGACGAAGTGACGCGATCGTTCGGCGCCGCTGCGCGTCGCGTCATCGGTACGCATCGACAGCCGCGGTCGTCGGTGCCATTGCTCGTCGCGGCGCGACGCCACGCAGGACGGCTCGCACGGCACGAGGAGCAGACCCGGGATGAGCAGGACGAGCACGACGACGGAGATCCTTCCGATCACCGAGGACGACGCGTTCCTCGAGCACGCGCTGCGCCGTGCGAGCATCCCGACGCTCATGATGGCGCTCGTCCACCTGACCGGCGACACGAGCCTGCTCGACGGCGCGATCCGCCCGGGCACGGCCGTCATGGGCGAGGTCGACGGTGGCTTGACGGAGGACGACAAGGCGGCCGTCCGTGCACAGGCGCTCGACGCGCTGCGCGCGCATCGCGACCGCGGCGGCACGCTGCCGCCACCGCCCTCGCGCGACACGATCCGCCGCATGATGAGCTTCATGGTCGGCCAGGACGTCCCCGACGAGTACGTGCCGATGATGCTCGAGGAGCTGGCCCTCGACGGCGTCGACCAGCGCCACGTCGCCTGGGACGGCATCGCCCCGGAGACCCGCGCGCGCTGCCTGGTGGCCGTGATCGGTGCCGGCATGTCGGGCATCCTCACGGCGATCAAGCTCGAGCAGGCAGGCGTGCCGTACGTCGTGCTCGAGAAGAACGACGCGGTCGGCGGGACGTGGCACGAGAACGCGTACCCGGGTTGTCGCGTCGACGTCGCGAACCACTTCTACTGCTACTCGTTCGCGCCGAACCCCGGCTGGAGCGAGTTCTTCTCCCGACGCGACGAGATCAAGGACTACTTCGAGCGCTGCACGCGCGAGTTCGGCGTGCACGACAAGATCCGCTTTCGCACCGAGGTCGTGTCGGCGCGCTGGGACGACGTGCGCGCGGTGTGGACGATCTGCACGCGCGACGCGGACGGCCGCGATGCGACCTTCGAGGCCAATGCGATCGTCAGCGCGGTCGGGCAGCTCAACCGGCCGAAGATTCCCGAGATCGCGGGGCTGGAGACGTTCCGGGGAGCGAAGTTCCACTCGGCCCGGTGGCGACACGACGTCGACTTGACGGGCAAGCGCGTCGCCGTGATCGGCACCGGTGCGAGCGGCTTCCAGCTCGTGCCGGAGGTCGCGAAGGTCGCCTCACGACTGCTCGTCTTCCAGCGCTCGCCGCAGTGGATGTCGCCGAACCCGCGCTACCACGCGGCGGTGAGCGACGAGAAGCGCTGGCTCCTCGAGCACGTGCCGTTCTACGGACGCTGGTACCGCTTCCTGCTGTTCTGGCCGGGCTCGGACGGGCTGATGCCGTCGCTCGTCGTCGACCCGGCGTGGCCGCACCAGGAGCGTTCGGTCAACGAGCTCAACGAGATGACGCGGCTCTACTTCACCGACTACATGAAGCAGCAGGTCGGCGACGATCCAGAATTGCTGGCGAAAGTCGTTCCGACGTACCCGCCGTTCGGCAAGCGCATGCTGCAGGACAACGGCACCTGGCTCTCGACGCTCAAGCGCGACAACGTCGAGCTCCTCACCGACCGCATCCGCGAGATCACGCCGCACGGCGTGCGCACGGACGACGGCGTCGAGCATCCGGTCGACGTCATCGTCTTCGCGACCGGCTTTCATGCGAACCGCTTCCTGTGGCCGATGGAGATCACCGGCCGGCACGGCGTCGCGCTGCGCGCGCGCTGGGGCGAGGAGCCGCAGGCCTACCTCGGCATCACCGTGCCGGACTTCCCGAACCTCTTCTGCCTGTACGGTCCCGGCACCAACCTCGCGCACGCCGGCAGCATCATCTTCCACTCCGAGTGCCAGGTCCGCTACGTGATGGGCTGCCTCGCGGCGCTCCTGCGCGGCGGCCACGCGGCGATGGACGTCAAGCACTCGGTGCACGACGCCTATTACCAGCGCTTCGACGCGCGCCACCGCCAGCTCGTGTTCTCGCACCCCGGCACGACGAGCTGGTACAAGAACGCCGCGGGGAAGGTCACGACGACGTCGCCGTGGCGACTGGTCGACTACTGGGGCTGGACGCGGGAGCCCGACCTCGACGACTACGAGCTGCGCTGAGCAGCGTCAGACGTGCGCGAGGCGCTGTGCCGCTCCGGACAGGCGCGCCGCGAAGGCGCGCACGCGCGGCGCGACGTCGGCGGTGCGCCACCCGGGGCGAGGATCGCCCGGGGCGGACCCGCCGACGCGCAGAACGGTGATCACGTCGCCCACGGTTCGCGAGTCGCCCTCGCCATCCGGATCGGCCCACGCGAGCAGCGCGAGCGGACGCGGCGCCAGCAGCGACGTCGTCTGCAGAAGCTCGTCGAACAGCGCGGGCGAGAACGCGTGCCAGTGCACGTCCAGCGCCGGCATCGCCGCCATCGCATGCAGTCGTGCGGCGAGCGCGCGCCGATCGAGGGGCAACCAGTCCTCCCAGGAATTCATCCAGCCCGCCGCACACGAGTACGCGTGCTCGCGGCTGTCGAAGGTATCGCCGTCGCGGGCCAGGAGATGATCGGCCAGCACGTGCTCGAGATCCGGCACCAGACGTCCCGCGTCCGGGCAGTACCGGTGATGCGGCACGCTGAGCACGACGACACCGCCGCTGCGCGCACGTGCGCACCACTCGAGCAGCGTTCCGATCGGGTCGGCGCAGTGCTCGAGAACGTTGTGCGCGATGACGAAGTCGGCGCCGTCGGGGAAGCGCGCCGGGATCTCGTCGAGCCGCCGAAACGGCGGGACGTCCGCCGCAGGTACCGCGACGCCGCTGCCCGCGCTCTGGATGCGCGCGACCTCCGCGGCATCGCGCAGCTCGAAGAGCTCGCACGTCGCGCCGGGCGGCAGCCATTGCGGATTCATGCCGGCTCCGATCTCGAGCCCGTGGCCGCAGAGGAACGGCGCGCTCAGGCGAGCACGCGGCGCCTGGAAGACGTCGGCCGACGGCTCGGCGCCGATCACGTGGGGCGAGGTCGGGATCGCGACCAGCTCGGCACCGTCGATCGTCTCGACGTCGGAGAAGCGCCACCCGTGCGCGGCGAACACCGCGGGCGACAGGATCCAGCGCTTGACGCCGGCGACGACCAGCCAGATCCGGCCGGCGTCCGGCCCTTCGGACGCCGTCACGAGCCTGCCCTGCAGGGACGCCGCCGCGCCCGCGGTCACGGCGACAGGACCTCGATTCCCGGCACACCCGCGACCACGCGGAAGCGCGCGAACGTCGACGCCTCGGCGTCCGGGTCGAACGTGTCGAGCACGCGGAACTCGACGATCGCCTCCTCGGGCGTCAGGTCGACCGTGGTGTAGCCCTGGTTCAAGAGGTCGATCTGCTTCAGGTAGGGCGCGTTCGCGCCCATCATGATCTGCTCGGCCACGTGCAGCAGGTCCTCGGGCGCGATCGTCCGCGGGTCGGGATCTGCCGTGAGCGAGCCGGTGACGAATTCCATCGCGGTGATCGGCGACGACGCGTCGTCGAAGTCCGGCTGGATGTCGCTCGCCTTGTAGAAGTGCGTGTGACCGCTGGTCACGAGCACGTTCGGGATGCGGCGCTGCGCGATGAACGTCATCAGCTCGCGGCGCTCCGCTTGATAGTCGTCCCAGGCTTCGTTCGAGACGTACACGCCGCCGTTCTTCTGCAGGTTCGGATTCTGCAGGCGCAGCTCGGGCGTGTCGCGGTCGACGATCTTCCAGGGTGCCATGTCGTAGCTGCTGCCGATGCAGCGCCAGGTCGCCTCCGAGCGGCCGAGCTCGCCCTTGAGCCAGCGCTTCTGCGCCGAGCCGAGGGTCGTGCGCCCGGGCGCGAACATCTGGTCGCACGGCGGCATCGACGTGTCCTGCGCGTCGATCAGGCCCGCGAACGAGGTGTTCGCCGGCACCTCGGGGTCGCGGTACTGGCGCGTGTCGAGCAGCATCAGGTGCGCGAGGCGTCCCCACTCGAGCGTGCGGTAGGTGCGGTCGTCGAGGCGACGCGGCACCGGCATCGCTTCGAACCACGCGGTGCGCGCCGCGGCGAGGCGCACCGGATCACCGGTACGGTCGACGCCGTTGTAGAACTCGCCGTCGTCCCAGACGGCGACCAGCGGGACCTTCGCCTGCAGATCCTGCAGCAGGGGGTTCGCGTGGAAGCGACGGTAGACGCGACGGTAGTCGTCGAGCGTGATCGTTCCGCCGTCGCTGACGTAGACGTAGTCGCCGAGGTGCAGGAAGAAGTCGAGGTTCTCCTGCGTGAGCGCGCGGTGCGCGACGTAGTAGCTGTCGTTGATCTGCTGGCAGCTCGCGAAGGCGTAGCGCAGGTGATCGGGGCGTGCGCCGGTGCGGGGCGCCGTGCGCAAGCGTCCGGTGACGCTGGTCTCGCCGCCGGTCTCGAAGCGGTAGTGGTACCAGCGGTCGGGCTTGAGGCCGCGGACTTGAACCTTGACGTGATGTCCGCCGGCGTCGTCCGCGATCGCGATGCCGCCGCGCACCACGCGCTCCAGCGCCGCGTCCTCCGCGACCGACCACATCACGGGCACCGGGCTCGCGTCGCCGGGCGCCTCGACGCGGGTCCAGATCACCGCACTCGTCGGACGCGGATCGCCCGACTTGATGCCGTCGGGAAACGCCGACGCCGCAGCCGTCAGCGCACCGGCACGGCGCGGCAGCCCGGCGAGCACGAAGGCACCGCCGGCGGCGGCACCGAGCAGACGCAGGAAGTCGCGGCGCGGCAACGTCGAGCCCGTTCCGGCGGGGGGCGCGATCTCGATCGGACGCAGAGGGTGGCGGTGGTAGCTCATGGCGCCGCGAGGGCTACCACGCCGTCGAGGAGCGCGGAAGGCGTTTCCCGTGCGGCTTTCGTGAAGTTTCGAATCTCGCTACGAAGCCGATCGCCATGACGCTGCCGCTGCTCGCCACCATCGTTCTCGCCGTGCTCGCGCTCGGCTACACCGGCTACGGCCGCTTCATCGCGCGCCAGTACGCGCTCGACGATGCCCGTCTGACGCCCGCCGTGGAGATCGACGACGGCATCGACTTCGTGCCGACGCGCCGCTTCTACCTGCTCGGCCAGCACTTCAGCGCGATCGCCGCGGCCGGTCCGATCGCCGGACCGATCCTCGCCTGCCTGCAGTTCGGCTGGCTGCCGTGCATCCTGTGGATCGGCATCGGCGTGATCTTCATCGGCGCGGTGCACGACTTCTCGGCGCTGGTGGCGTCCGTGCGCCATCAGGGACGCTCGATCGCCGAGATCGTCAAGATCACGCTCGGACCGCGCGCCTGGCTCGCGATCATGCTCTTCATCTGGATCGCGCTGGTCTACGTGATCGTCGCCTTCGCCGACATCACGGCGAGCACCTTCGTCAGCGGCGGCGAGGACCTCGCGGGCAGCGCGTTCGCGTTCAATCCGGGCGGTGCGGTGGCGATCTCGAGCGTACTCTACCTCGGGCTGTCCCTGGTGATGGGTCTCGTCGAGCGCTTCGTCCGCCCTCCTCTCTGGCTGCTGACGGTGATCTTCGTGCCCGCGACGCTGGGTGCCGTGTGGCTCGGCACCCAGCTCTCGACCGTGCTCGTGCTGTCGACCAAGACCTGGGGCCTGCTGATCCTCGGCTACTGCTTCATCGCGTCGCTCACGCCGGTGTGGGCGCTCCTGCAGCCCCGCGGCTACCTCGGCGGCTTCGTGCTCTACCTCGCGCTCTTCGTCGGCACGGTCGGAATGTTCTTCGGCGGCTTCGAGATCAAGCAGGAAGCCTTCAAGACCTGGCAGGCGCCGGGTGCGACCGGCGCGCTGTTCCCGTTCCTCTTCGTGACCATCGCCTGCGGCGCGTGCTCGGGCTTTCACGGGCTCGTGTGCTCGGGAACGACGTCGAAGCAGATCGGCAAGGAGAGCGACTGCAAGCCGATCGGCTACGGCGCGATGCTGCTCGAGGCGTTCGTCGCACTGATCGCGCTCGCGACGGTGATGATCGTCGCCACGTCCGAAACCGCCGGCAAGGCACCGGGCACGATCTACGGAGCCGGCCTCGGACGCTTCCTCGCCGGCATGATCGGCGAGCAGCACTTGCTGTTCGCGACCACGTTCGGCGCGATGGCGTTCTCGACCTTCGTCTTCGACACGCTCGACGTCTGCACGCGTCTCGGCCGCTACATCCTGCAGGAGCTGCTCGGCTGGACGAGCACCGCGGGCGCGCTGCTCGCGACGGCCATCACCGTGGTCACGCCGGCGATCTTCCTGGAGGCGTCCGGCGAGGGCTCGTACCGCATCTTCTGGACGCTGTTCGGCACCAGCAATCAGCTGCTCGCGGGGCTCACGCTGCTCGGCGTCAGCGTGTGGCTCAAGAAGAGCGGCCGGCGCTACTGGTACACGATCGCGCCGATGGTCTTCGTGATGACGATCACCGTCTGGTCGCTGCTCCTGCAGATGAAGACCGCCTTCGGCGCTCTCGCGAGCGGTACCGGCGGCTTCGATACGACGACGATCAACGGCATCGTCGCGCTCGCGCTGATGGCGCTCGCGGCGATGCTGGTGAGCGACGGCGCGCGCGAGCTGCGCGCGCCGGTCGCGGGTCCGCAGGAGCTCTGAGATCCGTGCGCCAGCCGCAGGAGCGCTACGCCAGCTCGTCGCGTCGCTGGTACAGCAGGTACGCGGCACCGCTGGACACGCCGATGGCCACCACCGCGTACAGCAGCATGAAGAGCAGCGGCGGCGCGTCGGGCGCGACCATCACGAACGCGATCAGGTTCGCGATCACGTACGCCGCGTAGGCGACGCCGAGAGGCAACGCCCAGCGCCTGAGCGTCCAGATGCCGGCCGCATACGCCCAGAGCAGCACGGCGAAGGCCGGTCCGGCGATCAGGTTCGGCGTCCCCGACAGTCGATGACCGAAGAGGACGAAACCCTGCGTCGTGCTCGCCTCCATGGGCTTCAGAGCATTGGAGATGCCCAGCAGCGCGAACAGGATCGCGAAGACGGTCAGTGCCTTGCCACGCGGTGCCGCCACGAGACGCCCTCCTCCGCCGTGCGGCGGGTCCGGTCCGGACCCGCCTCCCACGGATCGGGCGCCTCGTCAATCGACGACGCTCAGGCGGCGGTACCGTCCGCCGGCCACAGGTGGAACGCCTTCCACAGCTTGACGGTCGTCGGGGTGATCAGGTCGAGCTCCTGGCAGAGCTTGCGGACCTTGGCGATCGCCTCGGTGGTCTGCGCGCGGTGCTTGGGGTTGTCGTCGTACGCCTCGCGCAAGACGGTCTCGGGAATCGCGTAGCGGCGGACGATCTGCGGTGACGGGCGCATCATCATCTGCGACATCTGGCCGAGGATGAGCGGCGTGCGGACGCGCAGCATGGTCTTCTTGACCACGCCGAGGCGCGGCACGTTGCGGCGCAGGTAGAGACGCGCGAACGACAGATGGCGCGCCTCCTCGGTGACGTGGATCTGGCTCACGCGGCGCAGCAGCGGGTGGACGTCGTAGCGCTTGCGCAGCAGCAGTGTCTGGACGTCGTCGCGCTTCTTCAGCATCTGCCGCTGCACGTGGTCGATCGGGTCTTCGCCGCCGAGCACGAAGAGGAAGAACAGCTCGGGGAACGTCCGCCCGAGCCGCACGACCATGCGGCTCGCGGTCTTCTCCCACTTGCGCAGCCCGCGTACGTCGAAGCCCGAGCGGTTCACGAACTCCTGGAACATCAGCGAGTGTTGCGCCTCCTCGATGACCTCGTGGTAGACGTAGCGGAACTCGGGCGCGCCGTTCGGCAGGTTGAAGGCGTACTCGAGCAGCCCGCGCTTCAGCACCGACTCGAACTGCAGCCCGATCTTCATGAAGGTCGCGAACAGATGCAGGCCGAGTGCGGCGCGCACCGGCTGCGGCTGCGCGCGGTACCAGGCCGTGGCGCCGAGCGTGTCGTCGGCGTCGAGCTCCCAGCGCGGGTCGCTCGGATCGATCCGCATCTCGGGCGCGTCCCACGCGACGTCGGCGTAGGCGTCGAAGTGCTTGACGACGGACTGGTGCGAGAGACGCTGCAGGAGCTTGACGTACGCCGCGTCCTCCGCGTCACGCGTCGACGTGTCGAGCTCGTCGTCGAGGACGACGGCGCCCTGCGGAACGAGAATGCTGTCCGTGGTGCTCATTTGTCCGCTTCTCCATCGGCCGGCGGGGTCCGGTCCGCACCTGCGGTACCGTCGGGACGGCCACGTTGCGCCTCGTTGAAGAGGCTCGTCACGAGGAACACGATCGCGCGCTCGAGCTCGGCGAACATCCGGTCGAGCTCCGCCACGTCGCGGCGCAGCTGGTGCTGCAGGAAGATCCCGTCGAGCGAGGCGAGCAGCAGCGCGGCCGTCGTCTCGAGCCCCGGCGGACGGCTGCCGATGACCTCGGCGATGCCGTCGGTGAGGGCGGACCGCGCGCGGTCGAAGACACGTACCAGGACGGCTCGTGTCTCGGCGTTCTCCCCCGTCCGCTCGAGGAGCATCGACTGCAGGAGACGCAGCAGCGCCGGCCGGTTCTCGACCAGGTCGCGCATGCCGACCATGGCGCGGCTCAGCCGCTCGCGCGGGTCACCGGTCTGCTGGACGGAGGCAACGATGCCGTCGATCCACGCCGTCGCGGTCTCCTCGAGGACCGCGGCCAGCAGCCCCTCCTTGCTCTCGAAGTGCCAGTAGACCGCGCTCTTCACCACGCCGGCGTCACGACAGACGTCGTCGATGCTGGTCGCGGAGAAGCCGCGCTCGGCGAACTGACGCGTCGCGGCGCGAAGCAAGCTGTCGCGGCTGCGCAGGCCTTGCGCGACCCGCTTGCTCACCTTTCCCGGCGCACCGCGGTGGCTTCGTTTCTCGTGATCCATTGGACACATACGATCTATCCAGACCGGTCGGTACACAACTAGGCGTGCGGCAAAGGTCTGTCAAGCGACGCTCGTCACCGCCCGGCAAATTGCCGCACACGGAAGCCCTGTGGTAGCCAAGCCTCCCCTGCTGCGGTGGCGGAGCGGGGACGCGGACGCGCGCCGCCCCTGGCGCGCGGTTTGCGGTCAGCGTGTCCGGACGCGCGCATCCGGCCGGCAGATCGGCGCAAGCCTGCCGCGAACCTGCCGATACTTTGCGCAGAGGGCCCAATGTTCGATCAGAAGCTGCACGACTCGCTCCCGGAAACGCTCCGTCCCCTCGTCCGCATGGCGGCCAACCTCTGGTGGAGCTGGAACGGCTCCGGCATGTCGCTGTTCCGCGACATCGACCCCCAGCGCTGGGATCTGTGCGAGCACAACCCCCTCGAGCTGCTGCGCACCGCGGCTCCGGAACGGCTGTCGCAGATGGCGGTCGACCCCGACTATCTCGAGCGCATCCAGAAGACCGTCGCGCGCTTCGACGAGTACATGCGTGCCAAGCCGGGCACGCCGCGCAGCGAGTCGTTTCCGACCTGGGCACGCGAGCACCTGCCGCAGGCGAGCGCGGATCGGCCGATCGCCTACTTCTGCGCCGAGTACGGCATCCACGAGTCCCTGCACCTCTACGCGGGCGGTCTCGGGATCCTCGCCGGCGATCACCTGAAGTCGGCGTCGGACCTCGGCATCCCGCTGGTCGCCATCGGCCTGCTCTACCGGCAGGGCTACTTCCGGCAGCGCGTCAACGTCGACGGCTGGCAGGAGGAGTTCTACAGCGACGAGGACTTCCGCGAGCTGCCGCTCACGCTGCTGCGCGACGAGACCAACCAGCCGCTCACGGTCGAGGTGCCGATCCGCGGCCGCTCGGTGTGCGCGCAGATCTGGCGCGCCGACGTCGGCCGCGTGCCGCTGTTCCTGCTCGACACCGACTGCGATCGCAACGAGGACATCGACCGCTGGATCACGGCGCATCTCTACGGCGGCGACGCGAGCACGCGCATCGTCCAGGAGGTCGTGCTCGGCATCGGCGGCGTGCGCGCGCTGCGTGCGCTCGGCATCACGCCGCATGCGTACCACCTGAACGAGGGCCATTCGGCGTTCTTGACGCTGGAGCTGATCCGCGAGCAGGTGACCACCGGCGTCGACCTCGACACGGCCGCCAAGAGCGTCGCGCAGCAGTGCGTGTTCACGACCCACACGCCGGTCCCGGCGGGCAACGACACCTTCGACGCGGCCCTCATGCAGGAGGTGCTCGGCACCTTCCTGAAGGAGGTCTGCACCGACACCGAGACCGTGCTCGGGCTCGGACGCCGCCATCCGAACGACACCCTGGAGCCGTTCGGCATGACACCGCTCGCGATCCGGCTGTCGCGCTCGGCGAACGGCGTGAGCAAGCGCCACGGCGAGGTCTGCGCGCGCATGTGGCAGCAGCTGTGGCCCGACGTGCCGGTCGAGGAGTCACCGTTCAAGGCCGTCACCAACGGCGTGCACCACTCGACGTGGGTCGCACCGCTGATGCGTCGTCTCTTCGACCACTTCATGGGCCCCGACTGGGCGCTGCACGCCGACGATCCCGAGATGTGGAAGCGCGTCGACCAGATCCCGGATGGCGAGATGTGGCGCGCGCACTGCCTGCTGCGCGCGCGCCTCGTCGCCGAGGCGCGCTATCGGGCCGAGATGCAGTGGCGCGAGGCCGGCGAGTCGGAGCAGCTGGTGCGCAGCGCAAAGCGTCTGCTGAACCCCGACATCCTGACCATCGGCTTCGCGCGTCGCGTCGCCGCGTACAAGCGCTGGCATCTGCTGCTCGCCGACATGGAGCGCGCGATCGCGATGCTGAACCATCCGACGCAGCCCGTGCAGTTCGTGCTCGCGGGGAAAGCACACCCGCGCGACAACGAGGCGAAGCGCATCCTGCAGCAGCTCATGCAATGGAAGGAGCGCCGCGAGCTGCGCGGTCGCGTGGTCTTCCTCTCCGGCTACGACCAGTACGTCGCGCGCCGGCTGGTGCAGGGCGTCGACGTGTGGCTCAACCTGCCCGTGCCGCCGCTCGAGGCGAGCGGAACCAGCGGCATGAAGGTCGTGGTCAACGGCGGCCTCAACTGCAGCATCCTCGACGGCTGGTGGATCGAGGGCTCGAACGGCGAGAACGGCTGGGACGTCGGGGCGCCCTACGATCTGCCGTCACGCGGCCGCATGGTCGCCGACGACCGCAACAACGCCGACGCGGCGTCCCTGCACGACATCATCGAGAATCAGATCCGGCCCCTGTTCTACGACCGCAACCGCGAAGGCGTGCCGCGCGGCTGGGTCGCCCGCATGCGCGCGTCCATGAAGACCCTCGCACCCGCCTTCAGCGCGACGCGCATGGTCAAGGACTACGCCCACATCTACTACCCTGAGTGACGCTGGCGCGGCGGCACGCGTAGTCCGCACCGCCACCGTCTCGTGCACGCTCGACGAAGGCGAGCGCGGAGCGCCAGCGACCGCGGAGCCCAGCGACCACGGAGCGCCAGCGACCGCGGAGAGTGGGGCCCCGTCAAGCTTCGCTTGACGGGGCGAGAGGGCGCGTGCCCTCTCGTGGCGACAACCGCGCGCCCTCTCGTGGCGACAACGGCGTGCCCTCCCGTTCCAATCAGAACAAGGTGTAGATGAACGGCGCGAGCCACGGCGACGACGCCGCGACCACCAGCAGTCCGCCGAGCGACAGCAACCCGACCAGCACCGGCAGCATGTACCACTGCCCGCGCCGCACGAAGGTCCCGAACAGCTCGCCCATGACGGGAATGCGCGCGCGCAGGTACCACACGGCCGCGCCGAGCACGCCGAGGATCACCAGCGACGACACCCAGCGTGCGATCCACACCGGCAGGATCGACGTCAAGAGCCCCATTCCCGCGATGATCAGGACCACCGCGCAGATCAACGCGCCCACCGACGCATAGCTGCGCGCCGCGCCCTCATTCGGGAAGCGACGCGCGTACAGTGTGCCGAGGATCAGCCAGATCGCCACCGCGATCGCGAGATTGCGCGGCAGGTTGCTCGGATGCTCGGCCGACGACGGCAGCGCGAGCGGCGGTGCTGCGTGCGGCGGCGGACCGAGGAACTCGGGTGCCGCGAGAGCCGCGTCGATCTCCTTCGCAAGCACGCGGTTGCCGACCGCGTTGGTGTGCCAGTCGCGCTCGAAGTAGAGCTGACGCTGGCCGTTCTCGCCGGCGGCGACCATCGCCGCCTTGGGCTCGATCACCGTGAGCCCCGCGGCTTTCGCTGCATCCACCATGCCGCGGTACGGACGGTCCGGATCGTAGGCAGGATCGGCGATCAGGTTCGCCATCGCCGCGCGCGCGGCGGGATCGACCTGCGCCTTGTCGGGAATCACCACCACCAGCGGCTTCGCGTTCATGTCCTCGGCCACGACCTTGAACGCCTTCAGTGCGGCGCGCGTCTCCTTCCAGCCGTCGGCATCGTCGTCGCGGATGCGCACCGCCCACTCGGCCGGCAGCGGGCGCGGACCGTCGAGCATCGGCACCGTCGGCCCGCCCAGCACGCCGCCGAGCAGGTTGCCCAGCGCCGAGTTGCGCTCCAGCCACGGCTCCTGACCCGGATCCGGCAGGACCCCGACGCCCTCGAGCGCGGCGCGCGGCGGCAGCTCGCCCTTCAGCATCGGCTTCGGGTAGCGCAGGTAGCGGTCGCGGCCGTTCCAGTAGATGTCGTTCTCGTACATCTGCAGCACCACGACGTCGGGCCTGTACTTGACACCCTCGCTCATGAGCCACAGGACTTCCTGATCGGTCGAGTAGCCCTCGGTGCCGCCGTTGATGACCTCGACGTTGCGACCTTCGGTGCGCATGCGTGCCGCGAGCAGCTGCGACAGCGTGTCCGGACGCTCGACGGTGTAGCCGAGCGTGAAGGAGTCGCCGACCATCAGGATGCGCGTGACGTCCTTCGCCTTGTCGTACCCGACCGACTCGTCTTCGCGCAGCCCGCGCGAATTGGTGCGCAGCGTGACGTCGAACTCGCCCGTGTGACGGCGCAGCGACGTCGACGGCGTCTTGGTCCAGCCGAGCTTCTGGTCGAACTGGTTCATCGTCCGCCGCGGCGTGAAGCCGAGCAGCCGCAGTCCGCCCTCGAGAACGAGGAAGACGAACAGCAGCGAGACCAGAACGGCGAGGATCTGATTGATTCGGTTCAAGGGATCACCCGGATCGCGCGGCCGGTGCGGCGGCGGGAGCGACCACCGGCACGGCGGGTTCGAACGTCAACGTGGGAGGATCTGGAGGGAGGACTCAGCCCTGACGGTGCGCCGCACCGAGGGTCTCATTGTCCTCCTGCCACTCGACGAACGCGGTGTCGCGCGGCGGGCGGCGGCGCAGCGGGTCGGTCGCGAGGCGAACCACGAGAGCCACCGGCCCGAGCAGCAGGAAGTACAGGGCACCGAGAACGATGCCGCCCATCACCTCGCCGAAGCGGTGGAAGAAGGCGAGGATCGTACCTACGAACGAAGAGGAACCGTCCATGCTAGCCGCGCAGTGTACCGATCGGACACGCCGAACGGTACCCGAAAATGCCGCGAATTCCGCGCCCGGGCGGGCCGTCGCGGAGCGCTGGCGAGCGCCACCGCGGAGCGCACCGCGCTCGCCGTGCGCAGCGCGACGAGCAGT
>JAIEPK010000049.1 GCA_019749875.1 Candidatus Binatia bacterium
ACTCGTCGACCGGCAGGCGCCGGCCAAGAACGGCCAGCCCGCGGACGCCGACACCCAGCTCGCGTCCCTCGAGCCGCCGCGACCGTTGCCGCAGCGCACGCCGGCGGCCAAGGCCGCGGCGGCGAAGGCACTGCGCTCGCCCGTAGCGCGGCTCTGGACGGTGGTGATCGATCCCGGCCACGGCGGGCGCGATCCCGGCGCGCGCGGCGTGACCGGCAGCGACGAGAAGGACATCACGCTCGCGATCGCGCAGCTGGTCGCCGAGCGGCTCGCCGACGATCCGCAGATCCGGGTGGTCTTGACGCGCACCGACGACACCTACGTCTCGCTCGAGCAGCGTACCGCGATCGCGAACGCGCAAGGCGCCGACCTGTTCCTGTCGATCCACGGCAATGCCAGCGAGAATCCGCAGCTCGCCGGCATCGAGACCTATACGCTGAACAACACCGACGACCGCGCGACGATCCGTCTTGCCGCCCTCGAGAACGGGCTCGCGCTGACGGGCGCCTCGCCGGGCGAGCGCGATCTTGCCTACATTTTGAGCGATCTGGTCCAGACGGGGAAGGAAGACGAGTCCGTGACGCTCGCCCGGGCTGTGCAAGGGAACCTCGTCAGCTATCTACGGGACCGGTGGCGCGGGGTGGTCAACCTCGGCGTCAAGAAAGGACCGTTCTACGTGCTGGTCGGGGCCTACATGCCGTGCATCCTGGTCGAGGTGGCGTTCCTCACCAACGAGACCGAGGGACAGCGTGTCGCGGCGCGGCGCTACCAGCAGGACGTCGCCGATGGGCTGGCGCTCGGCGTGCGCCGGTTCCTCAGCAGCGACAGCGCCAACTCGAACCTCTGAAATGCTCGACCTGCCGCCAGCATCCGGGGCTGCTCCGGCCGAGGCGCAAGCCTCGGGCCTGCTGCCCGCAGCACCACCCGCACTTCCCGATCTGCCCGATCCCGCCGCGGCGGAGGATCTCGGGCGCATCTCGCGCGAGTACGTCGATCAGTCGCGCGCCCGCCTGCACACCTGGCACGATGCCGGCGCGTCCGGTGTGGCGGTGGTGGAAGCCTGGACGCAGGCGATCGACCGGCTGCTGACGTTCCTCTTCGACGCGGCGACCGCTGCGTACCGGCGGCGCTACGTGCAGCTCGATCAGCGCTGCGCCGTGCTCGCGCAGGGCGGCTACGGACGCGGCGAGCTCAACCCGCAGTCCGACATCGATCTGCTGTTCCTCTATCCGCACAAGGTCACGCCGTACGTCGAGACCGTCAATGAGAAGATCCTCTACACGCTCTGGGACACGCGCCTGCAGGTCGGCTTCGCGGTGCGCAACGTCACCGAGTGCGTGCGTCTCGCGGCGACCGATCTCAAGATCAAGACGGCGCTGATCGATGCGCGCTACGTCTGCGGCGACCACCCGCTCGCCGAGGAGTTCGCGCGCGCCCTCGAGCGCGACATCAAGCCCCGTGCGACCGGCAAGTTCTTTCGCGAGAAGCTCAACGAGAGCCAGGAGCGGCACCACGAGTACGGCGATTCCGTCTACCTGCTCGAGCCGCAGCTGAAGGAGGGGCAGGGCGGGCTGCGCGACCTGCACACCGCGCTGTGGATCGCCAAGATCAAATTCAAGGTCTCGAGCCTGCGCGAGCTGGCGGTGAAGGGCGTGATGAACGCGACCGAGCTCGCCGAGATCGAGCACGCGCGCGACTTCCTGTTCCGGGTGCGCAACGCCATGCACTTCCTGACCGGCTCGCACCAGGACCAGCTCACGTTCGACCTGCAGGAGCAGGTCGCGGTGAACCTCGGCTACGCCGAGAGCGGCAACGGCAACCTGAAGCCCGTCGAGCGCTTCCTGAAGGACTACTACCTGCAGGCGTCGACCGTGACGCGCTTCGCGCAGGCGATCATCGATCGCTCGGTGAACCCGCCGCGCCCGTATCGCTTGATCGGCCGCATGATGGCGCGAACGATCCGGCCCGGCATCCAGATCGTGGCCGGTGAGCTCGCGGTGACGAGCGGCGAGCTGTTCGTCGAGGATCCGACCGAGCTGATGCGCGTGTTCGCGGACGCGCAGCGCCACGGCGTCCCGTTCTCGTCGTCGCTCGCCGATCAGGTGCGCGAGCACGCCCATCTGATCGGCGACGCGCAGAGGACCGACCCGCGCGTCGTCGCGGCGTTCCTCGCGATCCTGCGCTCGCCGTACCGCGTGTACGAGACGCTGCTCGAGATGCACAAGCTCGGCGTGCTGTCGCGCATGATCCCCGAGTGGGAGCACCTGCGCTGCCTCGTGCTGCACGACCTCTACCACATCTACACCGTCGACGAGCATTCGCTGATGGGCGTGCGCGAGATCGAGCGCCTGCGCAACGGCGAGCACGCCGACGCGTCGCCGCTGCTGACGCAGGTGATGCGCGAGGTCGAGCGCACGGAGCTGCTGTTCCTCGGCATCATGATGCACGACTCCGGGAAGGGCCTCGGCGGTGGACACTCGGAGAAGGGCGCGAAGTTCGCGGTCGACCTGGCGCGTCGACTCGGCCTCAACGAGGACGATGCGCGCGAGCTCGAGTTCCTGGTCCAGAACCATCTCGTGATGTCGCACCTCGCGCAGCGGCGCGACATCCACGACGACAAGCTGATCCGCGAGTTCGCGACGCTGGTCGGAACGACCGAGACGCTGCAGCGGCTCTACGTCCTGACCTACGCCGACATGCGCGCGACCGGACCGAAGGTCTGGAACAACTGGAAGGACATGCTGCTCGGCGAGGCGTATCTGCGCGTCGCCGACGCCTTCGCGCGCGGCCTCGAGCCCGAGGACCGCGGCGAGCGCATCGCGCGGATCAAGGAGCGCGTGCTCGCCGACGCACGCGGTTCGCGCGACGCCGACACGGTGGCGGCCCTCGAGCACTTCGCGACCAGCATGCCCGACATCTACTTCCTCACCACGCCGGAAGCGCTCATGGCCGATCATGCCATCCTGGTGCGGCGGGCGCGCGAGGACGGGCTCGCGACCAGCATCGCCCACAACGAGGCCTACGAGTACAGCGAGTTCACCGTCGCGACGCCGGATCGTCCTGGACTGTTCACGATCCTCACCGGCGTGCTCGCGGCACGCGGCATGAACATCGTCGGCGCGCGCATCGCGACCTCCGACGACGGCATCGCCCTCGACGCGTTCCGCATCTCGCACCTGGAACGTCGCGCGGTCGCGCTCGACGAGGACCGCTGGATCAAGACCCGCGAGCTGCTGGAGGACGTGCTCGCGGGCCGGCGCGACCTCGGCGAGGTCATGGCGCGCGCCGAGAAGCCGGGCCTGCTGGACAAGAAGCGCGTATCGCGCGTCGCCACCGAGATCGTGGTCACCAACGAGGTGTCCGACGAGTACACCGTGGTGGACGTCTACACCCACGACCGCGTCGGGCTGCTCTACCGGATCGCACAGGCGCTGTACGCGCTGAAGCTCGACATCCACCTGGCGAAGATCTCGACCAACGTCGACCAGGTCCTCGACGTCTTCTACGTGACCGAGGCCGATCAGACGAAGTCGACGCGCGTGGAAGAGATCCGAAGCGCGCTCGGCGCGGCACTCCTCGAGGAGAGCGCGACCAACGGAGCGAGCGCGTCGGCCCCGGGCTGAGCGCAGCGTGCCGCTCGACGAGCTGATCGACCGCTTCCTCGCTCGATTGCGCGGCGAGGTCGGCGTGTCGCCGCATACCTACGCCGCGTACGCCGACGACCTGGCGCGCTTCGCCGCCTTCGTCCGCGCCAAGTTACGCCTCGACGACGCTCGCCGCGTCACGCGTGAGGCCATTCTCGCGTTCCAGGCGGCGGAGGCCGAGCGTGGCGTCGGCGCGCGCTCGCAGGCGCGGCGCCTTTCGACCTTGCGCGGGCTCTTCCGGTTCGCGCTCGAGGAGAAGATCGTTCCCGACAACCCGGTCGCGGACCTGCGCCAGCCGCGCTTGCCGCGCCGCCTGCCGACGACGATCGGCGAAGGCGACGTGCCGCGCCTGCTCGAAGCCGCCGCGGCGACGCCGACGCCGCTGCGCGATCTCGCTCTGCTCGAGGTGCTCTACGGTGCCGGCCTGCGGGTCAGCGAGGCGATCTCGCTGCGCCTCGACGCGGTGTTCCTCGACGAACGTGCGGTGCGCGTCCTCGGCAAGGGGGACAAGGAGCGCGTCGTGCCGCTCGGACGCCCGGCGTGCACGGCACTCGAGCGCTACGTCGAGCACGAGCGGCCGCGGCTCGTCACGTCGCGGCGCTGCCAGGAAGTGTTCGTCTCGCCGCGCGGCCGCAAGCTCACCCGTCAGGCGGTCTTCGCGCTGATCCGTCGCCTCGCGGACCGCGCCGGGATCGACGTTTCGCTGTCGCCGCACGGGCTCAGGCACGCGTTCGCGACGCACCTGGTCGAGCGCGGCGCCGACCTGCGCGTGGTGCAGACGCTGCTCGGGCATGCGAACATCGCAACCACCGAGGTTTACACCCATCTGAGCCGCGCCCACCTGCGAGAGGTGCACGCGGCGCATCATCCGCGCGAGCGCGCGGCCGCGCGCGCCCGGCGCCGGACGACGAGGGAGGACGGCGAGTGACGAGTGCGGGCAGGAAGAAGATCGTGGTCAGCGGCATGCGGCCGACCGGCAAGCTCCACCTCGGGCACCTGCTGGGAACGCTGCGCAACTGGGTCGCGCTGCAGGACCAGTACGACTGCCACTTCTTCGTCGCCGACTGGCACGTCCTCACGACCGACTACGAGAAGCCGGGCAAAGTCCCGGGCTTCGTCGACGAGATGGTCCTCGACTGGCTCGCGGCCGGCCTCGATCCCGAGCGCTGCGTGATCTTCCGCCAGTCGGAGCTGCTCGAGCACGCCGAGCTCGCACTGCTGTTCGGCATGATCACGCCGGTGCCGTGGCTCGAGCGCAATCCGACCTACAAGGAGCAGAAGGAGCAACTCTCCGATCGCGACCTCTCGACCTACGGCTTCCTCGGCTATCCGGTCCTGCAGGCGGCGGACATCCTGCTCTACAAGGCGGATCTGGTTCCGGTCGGCGTGGACCAGGTGCCGCACGTCGAGCTCACGCGCGAGATCGCACGGCGCTTCAACCACCTGTACGGCGACGTCCTGCCGGAGCCGCAGGCGCTGCTGTCGCCGACGCCCAAGGTACCCGGCACCGACGGCCGCAAGATGAGCAAGAGCTACGGCAATGCGATCTGGCTCGACGAGGAGCCGGAGTCGATCCAGACGCGGCTCGGCAAGATGGCGACCGACCCGGCGCGGGTGCGCCGGACCGATCCCGGCGACCCGGAGCTGTGCCCGGCCTTCAACCTGCACAAGGTCTACTGCACGCCCGAAGAGATCGAGACCGTCACCGCCGGCTGCAAGAGCGCGGGCATCGGCTGCCTCGACTGCAAGAAGATCATGATCAAGCACGTGGTCGCGGACCTGGCGCCGCATCGCGAGCGTCGTGCGGCGCTCGCCGCGCGCACGGGCTACGTCCGTGACGTGCTCGCGGCCGGCACCGAGCGGGCGCGGGCGATCGCCCGCCGCACCATGGTGGATGTCCGCGATGCCATGGGTCTCGCGGGCTGATCGGGTTCTCCCCGGTCTTCACGATGTGGTAAGCACGCGACGATGAGCGAGGCGTACACCGTCAAGCTGGAGGCCTTCGAGGGCCCGCTCGACCTGCTGCTGCACCTCATCAAGAAGCACGAGGTCGATCTCTACGAGATTCGCGTCTCGCAGGTGACCGATCAGTACCTGGCCTACCTGCGCGAGGCGCAGGAGCTGAACCTCGACATCGCCGGCGAGTTCCTCGTCATGGCGGCGACCTTGATCTATCTCAAGTCACGCGCGCTCTTGCCGCCCGAGGAGCGCGACGAGTTCGACGAGGAGGAGCCGCTCGATCCGGAGGCGCAGCTGATCCAGCAGCTGATCGAGCACGAGCGCTTCCAGAAGGTCGCGACGGCGCTGGCGCAGCGTCCGGTCCTGGGCCGCGACGTGTTCCGGCGGACGGTGGTGGAGCGCTCGCCCGGCGACTTCGTCGAGCCGGTACGCCCGGCGGGCGTCGGGGATCTGCTGCTCGCGTTGCAGCGCGTGCTGAACCGCCGCGTGAACCAGCCGGTACACCGGGTCGCGCAGGAGCATGTCAGCATCCGCGACGGCCTGGATCTCGTCATGGAGCAGCTGCGCGGCACGCCGCGCGTGCGCTTCGAGGAGCTGTTCCCCGAGAATGCGTCGCGCAGCCGGATCATCGTGACGTTCCTCGCGATCCTCGAGCTGATCAAGGTCGGAGCGGTGACGGCGGTGCAGGAGACGGCATACGGAGAGATCGAGGTCGTGCTGGTGCGTGACCTGGATCCGGACAGCGTGTTGACGATCGACTTCGAGGAAGCGGCGGGATGAGCGGAGCTGAGCACGACAACGGTACCGACGTGGACGAGGAGCTCGACGGCGACGAGGCGATCGACGGCACCACGGAGCCCGTCGCTGAGCTCGCGGCCGCCGGGAAGCGCGATGACCCCGAGGACGACTTCGACGACGACTCGGACGACGAGGACGAAGACGACGACGAAGACGAAGACGACGAGGAGCTCGACGACGAGGACGAGGACTCCGAGGAGGACGACGACTCCGAGGACGAGGACGTCGACGACGAGTCCGATCCCGAGGACGAGGACGACCTCGAGGCTTCGCCCGACGACGACGCGCAGGACGGCGCCGACGAGAGCGCCGTCGCGTTCGCAGCGGACGAGGGCGACGCGCAGTCGGCATCCGACGTCGAGGACGAGCCCGAGCTGTCCGCCGACGCAGGCGGTGACGACGCCTCGCCGGTCGACCCCGCGGGATCGGCAGGTGGTGAGGGCGACGAGCCGAGCGACACCGCGGACGCGCCGCCGCTGCGCACCATCCTCGAGGCTGTGCTGTTCGCCGCCGCGGAGCCGGTTCCGCTGACCCGTCTCGTCAAGCTCCTCGGGGCGTGGCCGCGCGCCGCGGTGAAGGAGGCGCTCGACGAGCTCGGCCAGGCGCTGATCGACGAGGGCCGCGGTCTGCGCCTCGCGGAGACGGCGGGCGGGCTGCAGCTGCGCTCGGCGGCGGACTGCGCGCCGTGGGTGCGGCGCTTCTTCGCGGAGAAGCCGCCGCGCCTGTCGCGCGCGGTGCTCGAGACGCTGGCGATCGTCGCCTACCGGCAGCCGGCGACGCGCGGCGAGGTCGAGGCGGTGCGCGGCGTGAACTGTGACGCGGTGCTGACGGCGCTCCTGACGCGCAACCTGATCCAGGTCGCGGGGCGCCGGCAGTCGCCGGGCCGTCCGGTCGAGTACGGCACCACGGAGGCATTCCTCGAGCTGTTCAGCTTGAAGGACCTGAGCGAGCTCCCCGACCTGCCCGAGCCCGAGGCGCTCGCGCGTCTCATCGAGGAGGCCGAGGCGCAGCAGGAGCAGACGGAAGAGGACGATGCGAACCCGGACGGAGCGAATCCAGAAGATCTTGAGCCAGGCGGGGATCGCGTCGCGGAGGGCGGCGGAGGACCTGATCCGGGAGGGGAGGGTCCGGCTGAACGGCAAGATCGTCTCGGAGCTCGGGACGAAGGCGGATCCGAGCAAGGATAAAATCACCGTCGACGGCCGCACGGCGCTGCCGCGCAAGCTGTCGTACGTCGCCTACCACAAGCCCGCCGGCGTGGTCAGCACGATGTCCGATCCGGAGGGCCGCCCGGCGATCGGCGACGTCGTGCGCGACCTGCGCGCGCGTCTCTTTCCGGTCGGACGGCTGGACTTCGAGTCGAGCGGGCTCGTGCTGCTCACCAACGACGGCGAGCTCGCGCAGCAGCTCACGCACCCGCGCTTCCAGATCCCGAAGGTCTACCGCGTCAAGGTCCGCGGCCGTCCGGAGGAGTCGGCGATCGAGCGGCTGCGCCGCGGCGTGCGTCTCGAGGACGGCATGACGGCGCCCGCGGAGGTGGTCGTCGAGTCGGTCCTGCCCAGCAAGGCACGGCTGCGCATCGTGCTGCGCGAGGGACGGCAGCGCCAGGTGCGGCGCATGTGCGAGGCGGTCGGACATCCGGTCGAGCGTCTCGCGCGCGTCGCGATCGGTCCGCTGCGCCTCGGCGCACTGCCGGTGGGCGAGACCCGCGATCTGACGCCGCGTGAGGTGCTCGCGCTGCGCCATGCGGTGTCGGGCCGCGGCAGCGACGAGCCGTCGAAGCCGCGAGCGGCGCACCCGGCCCGGACGCCGCGACCGAAGCCGCCGCTCAGCCGAGGAGATCGCGCACCGAGTCGTACAGACCGCGCCAGCGCGCGTAGTAGTCGTCCCAGGCCGCGTTGACCTCGCCCGCCTCGAGCGGGTGCTTGCGAACCATCGCGTTCGCGGCCGCTGCGATCGACGGGTAGGTCCCGTGCCCCGCGGCGGCGAGCACCGCCGCACCGAGCGCGGTCGCGTTGGGGTCCTCCGAGAGACGCAGCGGCCGGTGGATCACGCCGGCGATCGAGCGCAGCAGGGCCGGGCTGCGCGTCATGCCGCCGGACAGCGTCAAGCGATCGACGGGTCGTCCGAGACGCGCCTCGATCTGCTCGAGGTTGGCGCGGATCGCGCACGTCACGTTGAGCAGGAAGGCCGCGCAGAAGTCGCCGCGCGTCGGCCGCTTCGAGAACGGCGGGTGCGGGAAGACGAAGCCGAGCGCCTGGTTCGGGCGGAAGTTCAGCACGTCCCAGATCTGCGGTCCGGCGACGCCGTACATGGCGGTCGGCTGTGCGCAGGCGGCCATCGCCTCCTCGGCGGCGGCGAAGCCGGCGTCGCCGTCGAGGCCGAGGATTCCCAGCAGCCACTCGTAGGCGATGCCGGTGTCGCCGGCGTTGCTCTCGAGCGTCCAGCGCCCGGGGACGACGTGGCAGCCGGTCCACAGGCGACCTGCCTCGTCGTGCACCGGCTCCGCCGTCGCCGTCATGACCGGCGTGGTGGTGCCGAGGACGGCGCCCGCCTCGCCGGGCTCGACGACGTCCGAGCCGAGCAGCGCGCACTGCGTGTCGCCGCCGCCCGCGTAGACCGGCGTTCCTGCGGCGAGACCCGTCTGCTCGGCGGCGCGCGCGCTCACCGAGCCGACCCGGGTCGCGGGCTCGACGACCGGCGGCAGCAGGCTCTCGGCGATCTCGAACGCACCGAGGATCGCTTCGCTCCACCGGCGCTGCGTCACGTCGAGAAAGAGCGACTCGCACGCGTTCGACGGCTCGGCGACGATCTCGCCCGTCAAGCGAAAGGTGAGCCAGTCGTTGAGCGTCAGGATCTTCGCGACCGGGGCCGCGCCGGCGGATGTCCGGTGCGAGAGCAGCCGCGCCAGCGACGAGACGAACGGCGGCCAGTGTCCCGTGATCTTGACGCCGTCCTCCATGGACAGCTTGCCCATGACGTCGAGCGCGCCCATGAAGCCGCGTCCGTCCATGTTGGGGCCGGCGAAGATCTCACGGCCGCTCGCGTCGAGGAACACGGTGCCCAGACGCTGCGCCGTGGTGGAGATGCCGGCGATGCGCGCCGGGTCGAGGGCTGCCTTGGCGAGCGCGGCGCGCGTGCAGCGCGCGAGTGCGGCCCAGAACGCGTCCGGATCGAAAGCGTAGCCGCGGCCGAGCGCGTTCTCGCCCAAGTCGACGTCGTCGTAGGTCCAGGGCTCGCGCACGACCGCGAGGCAGCGGCCGTCGGCATCGAAGATGGCGCACTTCCCGCCGCCAGTGCCGTAGTCGAGTGCGAGGAAGTAGGGCGGTCGCTCGTTCATGGCGACCGCAATCTCGTGGATCGTGTGCGCGGAGGCAAGTCGCGTCGCGTGCAAACTCGCGCTGCTGCGCCGGGCAGCCGCCTGCGCGCGCGGTCAGCGACCGCGGCGTACGCTGCTCTGCCCATGCCGACGAACGATCGCGATCGAGTCGCCGCGACCCGCGAGGTCGCGACGACACAGCTCAGCCCGCCGTGCCGAGCCCGTACAGGCGGCGTCCGTTGTCGACGAGGAGCTTGCGCTTCGCACGCGCGGAGAGACGCGGGTTCGCGAGGGTCGCCCGGGGGGCGCCGGGGAAGATCGCATCGGGGTGCGGATAGTCCGACGCCCAGACGACGCAGTCCTCGCCGACGAACTCGACCGTCGCCGCCACCGCGTCCTCCTCGGGATCCGTCGAGATGAAGCACTGCGCGCGAAAGACGTCGCTCGGCTTCCGCGTGAGTCCGGGCAGCGTGTAGCCCCAGTGCTCGAAGTGCTCGTCCATCCGCGCGAGCCAGTGCACGGCCCAGGCCGAGCCGCTCTCGAGAAAGACGACGCGCAGCTCGGGATGCCGATCCAGCACGCCGCCGGCGATCAGGTTGAGGCAGGCGAGCTGTTGCTCGAACGGGTGCGAGAGCATGTGCAGGAAGAAGAACTCGTCGTAGCGATCGTCGGCGACCGTCGGGCTCGAGCGCGTCGTTCCCTCGTGGATCGCGACCGGCAGGCGGGCTCGTGCCGAAGCCGCCCAGAACGGATCGAGTGCGGGGTCGTGGAGCAGGCGGCCGCCGGCCGGATTCGGGCGCACGAACACCGCGCGCATCTGCGGCAGCGACGTCGCCACGCGCTCGACCTCCGCGACGGCGGCGTCCGGATCCTGCAGCGGGATGGCGGCCGCGCCGAACAGGCGGTCCGGTGCGGTCGCGCAGTGCTCCTGCAGCCAGTCGTTGTAGGCCCGGCACAGAGCCGCACCGAGCACGCCGTCCTCGATGGATTGGAAGAGCAGCCCGAGCCCCGGATACACGACGGCGTGCCGGATGCCCTCGAGATCCATGTCGGCGACGTGCTCGCGCGGGTCGCCCATGCCGGGGCGCGGCACGTAGGGCTTGCGCGTGCCGTCTTCGCCCTCGACGGTGAACAGCGGCAGAGCCGGCGTGATGCGGCCGTCGAGGTTCCAGCGGATGCGCCCCGCGTCGTCGAACAGGACCTTCGGAGCGCGCGCTCGAAACCGCGGGTCGAGGTAGCGGTCCCAGAGGTCGTGCGGCTCGTAGATGTGCGCGTCGCTGTCGACGACGGAGCCGAGAACGTCGCTGGAGCTCGTGTCGGACGTCATGGCAGCACCTCCTGCGGCGTCCATCGCACGGCCGCGATGGCCCGTAAAGCCGCCGCAGCCGGCGCGGGTCAGCCCTCGGACTGGCCGCGCGCGACGCGCAGCATGGTGCGGAAGAACGCGACGCTGACCAGGAACGGCACCGCATAGTACGCGACGCGGAACAGCAGCACCGCGACCACCGTCTGCTCGAGCGGCGTGCCCAGCGAGTGGAAGATCGTGGTCATCGAGCCTTCCATGATCCCGAGGCCGCCCGGCGCGAGCGACACGATCGAGAACAGAATGCCGATCGCGAAGCCGACGGTGACCAGCGGGAACGGCACGTTCAGGTTCACGCACCAGAAGCACGACCAGAGCACGCCGAGGGTCACCACCCAGTCCAGGATGATGTAGACCACCGGCAGGATCATCTTCGGCCAGTTGGCGAGGATGAACGCGAAGCCGCGCTCGATGTTGATCTGCAGGCGCCACATGCGGAAGCGGCGCGGCGCACGATGATGCGGCAGGAAGCGGCGTCCGAGCGCGTGGCTCGCCTCGAGGCCCCAGAACAGCACGCGCCGCCGCACGCCGCGGTGGACGAGCAGCAGGAGCGCCAGCGCGGTCGCGATCACGAACAGCGCCAGCAGCGTCGCGGCCGACACCAGTGCCGCGGTGCCGAGAGACTCGTGGGTGAGCAGGAAGACGAAGCCCATCACGAGGAAGATCAGCAGCGTCAAGTTCGTGATGAGACCCTGGACGAACGAGATCGTCACCGCACGCCCGACCGGGATGCCGACCTGGCGGAAGAAGTACATGCGCAGCGCGAAGCCCGACAGCCCGCCGGTCGCCACGATGTAGTTGACGACGTTCGACACGAACGTGATGCGCAGCATCGGCACGAAGCCGGTGGGCGTTCCGGCCGCGCGTGCGATGCCATCGTACGACAGCGTCATCAGGACGTAGCTGAGCAGCGTCAGCCCGACCGGCACCGCGAGGCGCGGCAGCGCGATGCTCGACGCGACGTTGAGCAGCTCGCGGCCGTCGCTGTAGAAGAACATCAGGCCGAAGCCGAGCAGCGCGAACGCGGCGGTGGCGATCAGCAGCCGGCGTTTCGACTGCCCGCCGAGGTCCGCGGTCGGAAGCCCGGACGCGGCGGCGACCTCGGGGTCGCGCGGCGGGCCCACGGCCGGCACACCCGATCCGTGCGCGGCCGTGGGTCGCGCGGATTTCGGCTCAGCGGGCACGCGCGCTCGCTGCTCCGTCGACCGCGATGAAGCGGCCACGCGTCGACCATGCGACCAGGCCGCCGATCGGACCTCCGACCAGGGCACCGACCACGGCGGCGCCCGCGAGCTCGCGGAAGGTCGGGTTCGGCGAGCCGATGCCGGGAAAGGCGTACGCGCCGACGAACGCGGCGGCGGTCGCGATCACCAGCGAGGCGGCGGTCTCGCCGGCACCGGTCGCGCGGTCGAAAAGCACCGCGCCCGCGAGCAGGAATGCCCCGAGCAGCAACGTCATCCACCACGGCGGCATGAGGTGGCGGTAGAGGGTGAGGGTCAACAGCTGCTGCGCCGCCTGGCCCTCGACCTTCAGCTCGGTGATCCGGAGCGGCCCTCTGCCGGGATTGTCGATCGCGACCGTGGTGGACTTGCGCTCGCGCAGCACCTCGACGGTCTGCGAGCGTGCTTGACGCTGGCTCTGCCACGTCTCCTTGAACTCGCCCTCGACGGTGCGCGGGGGCACGGCGTCACCCTCGACGGTCACGGCATAGCGCGCAACCCGGGTCTGCCCCGGCTCCGCCGGATCGAGGTGGCTGTCGATCAGCAGGTCGACCTTGCCGAGCCCGGTCGCCGGCAGCTCGATCGGTACGCTCGCCGGTCCGGCATCGATGGTGAACAAGCGCTCGCCCGGATAGATGCGCCGGTAGATGGGGTAGAAGATCGTGGCCAGCCAAAGCGCGCCGAACAGGAGGGCCAGCGAGCGGCGCCGCGTGGACAGGCGGAGCGCGTAACGCATCGGGAAGAAGAGCACCATGCAGAGCAGCAGGAACGCGTCCGCCGCCATGGCCGGCCGGGTCGCGATCACGTCGAGCAGCCCGAGGATGTACAACAGCAGGAACGCAATGCCACCCGCGAGCGGCGCGAGGAAGTTGCGCAGCGCCTCCCTCAGGGACGTCGGGGTTTCGCGTCGCAGCGGCTTGCGCCGGTAGGGTGCGCTCGCGCGGCGCCGCGCGGCACGAGCGGCCTTTTGCATGCGTCGACCGTAGCACGGGGTTTCCGCGCGGAGAAAGCATCGGTCGCCGTCGCGAGCAGCGATCGACGATCGCTCACCAGCCGCGGAGCTCGATCGGCCAGGTCTCGACCACCTCGGTGCCTGCAACGACGACGACGCGCTCGTGGTACGCCATCGTCGGGTCGACGTGCGCCGGAAGGACGCGGATGCGGTCGCCCACCCGCAGGGCGCTGCCGCGCCGCGGTGCATCGGGGGCCGCGTCCTCGACGACGAGGCTCGCGTCGTCGCCGACGCCGAAGGTGACGTGCTCGTCCGAGCAGAACCAGACCTTGCTCCCCGGGATGGTCGGGTTGCCGTGGTCCATGCCGAGCGCCTTGAGCCCGCAGTCGGCGACGGCAAAGCCCGACGACACCGAGATCACGGTCGCGAGGACCGACAGCGCCTGCCGGAACGGCAGTCCGAGGCGCGCGTAGGCGGTGTCCATCAGGGCGTACGAGCCCGCCTGGATCTCGCTCGCCCAGGTGTTCACGTCGTACGTCCCCGTCCC
Source organism: Candidatus Binatia bacterium (assembly GCA_019749875.1). Classification (GTDB taxonomy): domain Bacteria; phylum Desulfobacterota; class Binatia; order UBA12015; family UBA12015; genus VGTK01. The sequence goes on from JAIEPK010000049.1 coordinate 13,803, forward strand.
GCCGGCGGAAACCAGCTCGCCTCCGACGTCGCGGTGCGCGGCGCACAGCAGATCCATCGCCTCCGCGGTCTTCGCGACGCGCAGCGCGCGGTCGTCGAGCCCGACCACGTGGCCCTCGTAGCCCATCACGCCGCGCACGCCGAGGCCCTTCGAGCGGGCGACGTCGGCGAGGCGTCCGGCATCGGCCGGCGCGCAGCCGCAGCGCGGCAGGCCGACGTTCACGTCGATCAGCACCTCGCGGACGCCGCCGCGCACGGCCGCCTCGATCGTCGCCTCCGAATCGACGGCGACGGTGACCCGCGCGTCGAGGCGCCCGAGACGGCTCGCGTCGACCACCTCGTTGGCGAGCAGCAGATCGTCGCCGAGACCCGCCGCGGCGAGGCCCTCCATCTCGCGGATGGTCGCACAGGTGAAGCCGTGGTGTCCCTGCGCGGCCTGGAGGCGCGCGAGCGGGACGCACTTGTGCGCCTTCACGTGCGGTCGCAGCCGCCGGCCGGGCAGGGCGGCCGCCATGGTCTCGAGGTTGTGCTGCAGCGCGCGGTGGTCGATGAGCAGGGCCGGCGTGGTGAGGTCGAGCGTCTTCACGGCACAGCCATGGCCGAACGCGAGCGTCGCGACAAGTCGCAGCGCGACGCCTCGACGTGGCGGCGCGTCATTCTCGGTCGGGCAGCACGCCGACCGTGATCGGCCGTCGCGTCGCGAAGCGGTAGAGCTGCGCCGGACGGTGCGCGCCGCCGCGGGTCGTGCCGAGCGGCTTCAGGAGCCCGAGCGCGAGGATGCGTTTGCGGAAGTTGCGCCGGTCGAGCGCGAGACCGAGCACGGTCTCGTAGACCTGCTGCAGCTCGCCGAGCGTGAAGCTCTCGTCGAGCAACGCCCAGGCGAGGTTGGTGTAGGCGAGCTTGGCGCGCAGGCGCTCGAGCGCCGTGTGCAGGATGGTGCGGTGGTCGTAGGCGAGGCGTGGCGCGGGCTCGCACGGCACCCACAGCACGCCGTCGGACGGCAACGCGCGCGGCAGGAGAGCGAGGTACGCGACCGAGACCACGCGCGACGCGGGATCGCGTCCCGGCTCGCCGAAGGTGTACAGCTGCTCGACGTGGGCGCGGCTGCCGGGCAAGGTGCCGTCGAGCCAGCGCGACGCGGCGTCGTCGAGCGACTCGTTCTCGCGCACGCGGCCGCCGGGGAAGGCGAGGCGAGAGCGCGCGACGCCGTGCTCGACGCGCACCACCGCCGCGTGCACGGCGCCCTCGTGCAGGGCGAGCGGCACCACGTCCACGGCGACGGCGACGGTCGCGTCCGCGTACGCCGTCGGTCGTGCCGGCGCGGTCGTCAAGCGGACAGTTCGAGCATGCGGCGCAGCGAGCGCTCGGCCCCGGCGCGGACGTCTTCCGGCAGCTCGATCGGGTACCGCATCTCCTGCAGCGAGCGCAGCGTGTCGTCGAGCGTGATCATCTTCATGTACGCGCACAGCTTGCAGCTCTTGTAGAACTTCTTCTCCGGCAGCTCGAGCAGCAGCCGGTCGGAGAGCCCGCACTCGGTGACGACCAGGAACTCCTGCGCGTCGCTCTCCTTCGCATACTTGATCATGCCGCTGGTCGAGAGCACGGCGTCGGCGAGCTTCAGGACGTCGGAGCGGCACTCGGGGTGGACGATGACCTTGACGTGCGGCAGGTGCTTGCGGACGTTCTCGATCTGCTCGGGCGTGATCTGGTGGTGGACGTAGCAGTTGCCGTTCCACGCGATCACGTTCTTCTTGGTGTTCTGCTGCACGTGCGCCGCGAGGTTCTCGTCGGGGACGAAGAGCACGTGGTTCGTCGGCAGCGACTCGACGATCCTGATCGCGTTCGACGACGTCACGCAGACGTCGCACACGGCCTTCACCTCGGCGGTGGTATTGACGTAGCAGGCGACCTGGAGGTCGGGGTACACTTTCAACAGCTCGGCCTTTCGGTCCTCGAGCGCGTCGGCATCGACGCTGTCGGCGAGCGAGCAGCCGGCGCGCAGGTCGGGCAGGAGCACGGTGCGCGTCGGGTTCAGGATCTTCGCGGTCTCGGCCATGAAGTGGACGCCGCAGAAGACGATGACGTCGGCGTCGACGGTGGTCGCCTTCTGCGCGAGCTCGAGCGAGTCGCCGACGAAGTCGGCGACCTCGAAGATCTCGGGCCGCTGATAGTTGTGCGCGAGGATCACCGCGCGGCGCGCCTTCTTGAGCGCCCGGATCTCGGCGATCGTGTGCGCGATCCGGTCGCACGCCTCGGGGGTGTAGGTCGCGGGATCCCCGAGCGGGATGAACGATTCGTACAGCTCCTGCGCCGACGGCGCCGCGGCTTCGGTCAATGTGGCCTCCTGTCGGCCGTCGCCCCCGGGGGCGCGGCCGCTACTTCGTGTACTCAGTACGCATACTCGAGGCCTCTGGCAACCATGCGAGGCGTGCGCGCGGCGTGCAGCTTCAGCGCCCGGCGACGGTCATCTGGCGGAGCTTGATGGTCGGCGCGACGATGCTCGAGCGGAACACCAGGTCGTTGCCGACCATCTCGACGTCGCGGTACATCTGCAGGAGGTTGCCGGCGATCGTCACCTCCTCGACCGGATGGGTGAGCTCACCGTTCTCGATCCAGATGCCGCTCGCACCGCGCGAGTAGTCGCCGGTGACGCCGTTCACGCCGAACCCGGACAGCCCGGTGACGTACAGGCCGCGCGGCACCGAGGCGATGATCGCCTCCGGCGCGTGCTCGCCCGCGGCGAGGTGGAAGTTGGTCGGGCTCGCGCTCGGCACATCGCCGACCGAGCGCGAGGCGCTGCCGGTGCTGGTCAGCGACAGCTTCCGCGCGGCGTAGCCGTCGAGCAGGTAGCTCTTCAGGACGCCGCGCTCGACCACCACCGTGCGTCGCGTCGCGGTGCCCTCGGCGTCGAATGGACGCGAGGCGAGCCCGCGCGGCAGGCGTCCGTCGTCGATCACCGTGAACAGCGGGCTCGCGATGTCCTGTCCGAGCCGGTCGAGCAGGAACGACGCGCGGCGATAGAGGGCGCCGCCGCAGACCGCGCCGGCGAGGTGCGACAGCAGCGACGCCGCCATCTGCGGATCGAAGACGACCGGTACCTGCTGCGTCGGCACCGGCCGTGCGCCGAGGCGACGCAGCGTGCGCGCCGCGGCGGTACGGCCGATGCTCTCGGGATCGGCCAGGCGATCCAGCGAGCGCGACGCGTCGTACCAGTAGTCGCGCTGCATCGCGCCGTCCTCCGCCGCGACCGGGGCCGCCGACAGCGAGTAGCTGGTCGAGCGGTAGCTTCCGGCGAATCCTGCGCTCGACGCGTACGCGACGCGCGCTGCGCCGAGCGCGAAGTCGGCGCCCTCGGAGTTGACGAGACGCGGATCGGCGGACAGAGCTGCCGCCTCGCAGGCCTTGGCACGAGCGACGCGCTCCTCGGGCGACAGCTCGAGCCCGGTCGGATCGTACAGCTCGAGGTCGGGCCATTCGGTCGCGAGCAGCGACGGGTCGGGCAGACCCGCGAAGGGGTCGGGCGCCACCGCACGCGCCAGCTCGACCACTTGAGCCGCGAACGCGTCGACGGCGGCGGGATCGAAGTCGGCGGTCGAGGCGACGGCGCTCGACGCCCCCGCGAAGCAGCGCAGCCCGAGGCGGCGCTCACGCGACAGCTTGACGGTCTCGACCTCGCCGAGCCGCACGGACGTCGACGACGACTCGGCCTCGACGGCGACCGCGTCGCACGCCGTGGCGCCCGCACGGCGCGCACGATCGAGGACCCGCTCGACGACCTCGGCGGGATCGATGGCAGTGCTCGAAGCGCTCATGCGCGCGTCCCGCCCACGGTGAGGCCGTCGATCCGGATCGTCGGCAGGCCGACGCCGACCGGCACGGACTGGCCGTCCTTGCCGCACACGCCGATGCCCTCGTCGAGCTTCAGGTCCGAGCCGACCCGGCTGATGCGCGTCAGCACGTCGGGGCCGTTGCCGATCAGCGTCGCGTCCTTCACCGGCGCGCCGATCTTGCCGCCCTCGATGAGGTAGGCCTCGCTCGCCGAGAACACGAACTTGCCGTTGGTGATGTCGACCTGTCCGCCGCCGAACGACACCGCGTAAAGACCGCGATCGACCGAGCGAATGATGTCGTCGGGATCGTCCTCGCCGGCGAGCATGAAGGTGTTGGTCATGCGCGGCATCGGGTAGTGCATGAAGCTCTCGCGGCGACCGTTGCCGGTCGGCTCGACCCCCATGAGGCGCGCGTTCAGACGATCCTGCAGGTAGCCGGTGAGCCGCCCTTTCTCGATGAGCACGTTGCGCCGCGTCGGGATGCCCTCGTCGTCGACGTTCAGCGAGCCGCGACGCGAGGGCAGGGTGCCGTCGTCGATCACCGTGCACAGCTCGGACGCGACGCGCTCGCCCATGAGCTTCGCGAACGCCGACGTCCCCTTGCGGTTGAAGTCTCCCTCGAGACCGTGTCCGACGGCCTCGTGCAGCAGCACGCCCGGCCACCCGGGTCCGAGCACCACGGTCATCTGCCCGGCGGGCGTGTCGACCGCATCGAACGCGACGATCGCCTGGCGCGCGGCTTCGCGCGCGAAGCGCAGCGCGCGCTCTTCGTCGTCGACCAGGAAGTCGAACGCGACGCGGCCACCGCCGCCGGCCGACGCGCTGTGCCGGACGCCGCCGTCCTCGGCGATGCAGGCGACCTGCAGGCGCAGCAGCGGCTGGCGGTCGGCGACCAGCTCGCCCGCGGAGTTGGCGATCAAGACCACCTTCTCCTCGATCGCCAGCGACGCCATCACGTTGGTGATGCGCCGGTCGAACGCTCGTGCCTCCCGATCGACGCGCTCGAGCAACGCGATGCGCTCGGGCAGCGGGCGTACGACCTGCTCGCTCGCGACCGGATAGAGCGCGTGCGGCTGCGCGCCGCCCGCGCGCCGCAGGTCGACCGAGGTCGACGTCGCGGCCGCGCTGGCGATCTGACGCGCATGCTGTGCTGCGACCTGCAGGCGCTCGACGGTCACCTCGTCGGAGTACGCATAGCCGGTCTTCTCGCCGGCGAGCACGCGGACGCCGACGCCCTGCGAGACGCTGTGCGTGGTCTTCTTGACCGAGCCCTCCTCGAGCGCGACGCCCTGCACGGTGCGGAACTCGAAGTAGAGGTCCGCGAAGTCCGCGCGGCGGGCGAGGGCCGCGCCGAGCGTGCTCTCGAGCGCACGGGCATCGAGCCCGAAGCGGTCGAAGAAGAACGTCTGCGGTGCGGCGTCCGGTGGATTGCTCATCGTTCGAGGATGGATCGCGCGGCTGCCAAGTCAAGCTGCGCACGGCGCCGCAGCAGGACGATCAGCGGGCGGTCGGCGTCGAGGAAGTCGAGCTCGTCCAGGCGCGCGCGTGGATGCCAGACGATGCGCTCGAAGACGCGATTCTCGATCGTGCCGGCGTGGGACGCGATCGCGTAGAAGTGCACGCGCACGTGCGGGCCGTCGTCGTAGCGGTGCTCGACGCTGGCGAGGTGCTCGCCGATCTGGGCGACGATGCCGAGCTCTTCCCGCAGCTCGCGCTCGAGGCAGGCTTCCGCCGACTCCCCAGATTCGAGCTTGCCGCCGGGGAACTCCCAGCGCAGCGGGTGCGAGCCGGCTGCGCTGCGCTGGCAGACCAGGACGAGCTCCCCATCGAGCAGGAGCCCGGCCGCGACCTCGACGGCGCGTGCCCCCTCACTGGAGGGTGGGGGCATTGCGGCTCAGCTTGATGATCGTCTCGCGGATCACGTCGCGCTCCGGATCTTCCGGGGCGAGCTCGAGGTAGCGCTCGAGATCGGCGATCGCCGCGCGCGCGCACTCGAGACGCTGGTACAGCGCCCCGCGGTCGCGCAGCCACGACGGGTTGCGCGGCTCGAGCTGCACCAGCCGGTCGACCACCGCGAGCGAGCGCACGAAGTCCTTGCGCTGCAGGTAGTTCGCCTTCAGGTTGCCCAGCATCCGGACCAGGATCGCGCGGACGTCGGGCGGTGTCGCGAGCAGACGCTGCAGATGCTGCTCGGCATCCGATACGCCCATCTGGCGGATCTGCTCGAGCAGCGTCGCCGTGGCGACGTCGCGGCCACCGGCAAACGGGTCGAGGACCCGCTCGCCGTGGCGCACGAGAAAGTGGCCGGGCGCGTTGACGCCGTGGACGGGCATCCGGAGCCGCCGTCCGACGGAAAGGTAGATCACCGCCAGCGTGATCGGGATGCCGCGGCGGCGATCGATCACCTCGTTCAGGTAGCTGTTGCGCGGGTCGTAGTACTCGACGGCGTTGCCTGCGAAACCCTGCCGGACGAAGACTTCCTCGGAGAGCAGGTCGCTGGCGCCGTCGCGGTCGCCGATTCGCCGCTCGATGGCACCCGCGACGTCGTCGAGGTAGCCGAGGTAGGCGCCGTGATCGAGGTCGGGGTACTCCTCGGCGGCAATCCACAGGGCTGCAGCGGCGAGGTCGCCGGCGGGCTCGTCGGCCGCGCGACAGAGCTCGCTGCGGATCTCCTCGACGGATCGCATCCGCCATCGTGGTAGCAGGACGCGCGGTCGCGACAAAGCGTTCGGTGTCGTGCCCGGCGGCCGCGCAGGGCCGCGGCTTGGTACTGGACATGGCAGGCGCGCGCAGTATACTCCGCGTCCTGCGGTCGATTCGTCGCACCGCAACGCTATGGGTCAAGTCAAGGGACCAGTGGTCTCGCTCCTGGCCGCGGTAGAGGGACCGCAGCCGCTCGTCATCCTGCCGCACGACAATCCCGACCCCGACGCTCTCGCGAGCGCGGCGGCGCTCCAGTACATCGTGCGCGAGCTGGCGGAGAAGGACTCGATGATCGCGCTCGGCGGCATCATCGGGCGCGCCGAAAACCGGGCGATGGTCAAGTACTTGAACATCAACCTGGTGCCGGTGAAGGAAATCGAGTTCGGCCCCGAGACCAAGATCGCGCTGGTCGACACCCAGCCCGGGCGCAGCAACAACTCGCTGCCGCCCGACGTCCGGCCGACCGTGGTGATCGATCACCACCCCGCGTACGTGCAGACCGAGAGCATTCCGTTCGTCGATCTGCGCGATCAGTACGGCGCGACCTCGACCATCCTGACCGAGTACCTGCGCGACTCGCACCTCACCGTCGAGAGCAAGATCGCGACGGCGCTGTTCTACGGCATCGCTGCCGAGACGCAGGACCTGGGGCGCGAGTCGACGCCCGCCGACTTCGCGGCGAGCCACTTCCTGTACCCGTACGCGAACAAGCGACGGCTCGGGAAGATCGAGAACGCGCGCGTGCCGCGCGAGTACTTCCGCACGTTCCGCGACGCCATCGAGGAAGCGGTCGTCTACGACAAGGTGGTCATCTCGGACCTGGGCGACGTGCTCTATCCCGACATGGTCGCCGAGGTCGCGGACTTCCTGCTGCGCCTCGACGAGGTCGAGTGGGCGCTCGCCATGGGCTGTTACAAGAAGAACCTGCACGTCTCGCTGCGCACCACCGACCGCGAGGCGAACGCCGGCGAGATCCTGCAGAAGGTCCTCGGCAGCCGCTCGGCGGGCGGCCACGACATGATCGCGGGCGGCAAGATCCGCATCGACGGCAACGGCCTCGAGCGCGAGAAGATCGCCGTGCGGGTGAAAGATCGCCTGCTGCGCCGGATCGGCGTCGAGGCCGCGAACCCCTGGGATCTCGTTTAGACGAGGGGGCACGCGCCCCCTCGCTCCACGCGGCGGAGCCGCGCGGAGCCTCACTTCCCGCGCTCCCTTCGGTCGGCCGCGCGCTTCGCGCGCGGATGCGCTCGTGACCTCTTGCTGAGGGGCTCACGAGCCGTCGTGCGGGGCGTGCGAGTGTTTGACGGGGGCACGCGCCCCGTCCTTGAGACGAGGGGGCACGCGCCCCCTCGCTCCACGCGGCGAAGCCGCGCGGAGCCTCACTCCCCGCGCTCCCTTCGGTCGGCCGCCCCCATCGCGCGCGGAGTGCGCACCCGACCGCATGCGGAGGGGCGCACCACCATCCTGCG
>JAIEPK010000282.1 GCA_019749875.1 Candidatus Binatia bacterium
GAGGCGCACCGCCAGTGCGCGCGCCGCGGCACGCGCCGTCGGACGGCGCAGGGCGACCGACTCGCCCCCCTCGCCGTCGTCCTCCTCGTCGAGGGCGAGACCGTCGGCGATCGCGGCGAGATCGTCCGCCATCGCGTAGACGTCGTCGGAGATGTTGGCGAGATCTTCCTCGACCGTCGTGACGCGCGTCACCAGCGCGTCCAGCGCGACCGCGCTGTGGTGCAGGTCCGCCGCCAGCCGGCTCCCGACCTGGACGAGCGCATACGAAGCCCCGCCGACGACCAGGCACAGCACTCCGAGCATCACGACGACGGTCTTGCTCACTCGCTCTCTCCCGAGGCGCGGCCGATGCGGCTGCGCGCCGCGGGTTCCATAGCCGTGCGGCGCACCGGCGTCGAATCGGCCCGCGGCGCGAGCGGTCTCTACGCTGCGGCGGACACCCGGCGCAGCAGCTCGTCGACGTGCGCGACGCTGCGCCGCACCGCGCTCTCGTACCCCTCGGCCTCGATGCGCGGGCCGACGATCTCGAGCTCGTACGGTCCGCGGTAGCCGGCCTCTTCCAGGTCGCGCAAGAGGCGCTCGAGCGGGATCACGCCGTCGCCGGGAACGCCGCGATCGGGCGTGGACGTCGTCGGTACGAGGAAGTCGTTGACCTGCACGATGCGGATGCGGTCCACGCCGTCACGGATCGTGTCGCGCAGCGCGCGCTCGCCCCAGACCGTGTTCACCTCGAGGCAGACGCTCACGCCGGCGCGGCGCGCGACCTCGATCGTGTCGCGCAGGTTGTGCAGGAAGCCGAGATCGAAGCGCAGGCCGTTGGTGTGCTCGACGACGAGCGTCATGCCGTCGGCGCGCGCCGCGTCGACGACCGGCCGCACCGCGGCCACGAACGCGTCCGCGGCCTCCTCCCACGTGAGCCCGATCGCCGGCCCGCTGGTGATCACCGCTGCATTGGCACCGAAGCGACGCGCGCGCGCGAGGGCCCGTCGGATCGATGCGCGTCCCTCCTCCCACTGCGCGGGGCGCGCGAGATCGAGCAGCGGCCCGACCATCAGGCTGTCGGCCTCGAGCCCGGCGTCGCGCACCAGCCGCTCGGCCGCATCGTCGTCGGCGAGCGCGTCGAGCTTGCGCGTCAGCAGCGCGATGCGCCGCAGGCCGAGCTCGGACAGCAGGGCGACGTCGCGCGCCAACGGCCAGGCGATCATCGACGCGGAGTTGACGACGATGCGCGGGTGCCACTCGGTGCGTGCGGAGCCGCTCATGCGAGCCGCATCTTTCCCGATTGCGGCACCGTTGTCACCGCGCTGGCGCGCCGCGCCGGTGAAGCGCGTAGAGCTCCGTGCCGTCGTCGGTCCGCGCGACCAGCTCCCGGTCGAAGGTCCGCGCGAGCACCGTGACCAGCTGCGGGAAGCTCTTGTCCTTGTGCGTGAGCAGCGTGGAGAGATAGACGGGCCGCCCCGCGTCGAGGAGTGCGTCGACGCGAGCGACGACGGTTTCGGGGCCGACGACGGGCCGGATCCAGTCGGGCGGCTCCGTCGGTCCGCTCTCCGGGACCAGACGGTTCATCTTGACGGTGAGCTGATGCGGATCCGCTGCCAGGCGGATCCACAGTCGATCGGTACCTGGCCGTCGCAGGAAGCGACGAACCATCGGCTCGCTCGCGTGCAGCAGCAGGGCTGCATCGGGTGGCACGACGGCATCGAACTTCGCGAGTGCGCTCGGCTCGCCGGTGCGGAGAGCCGACCGGTAGAGCAGAGCCTGGGACGAGAGCTGCGCGATCCCGGCGACGACGAGCAGCGCTGCCGCGACGCGGAGCCAGCGCGGCGCCGCGACACCGAGCGGGACGACCGCGACGCAGAGCAACGCGGGAACGATCGGCAACAGAAAGCGCGTGCCCTGCCAGAAGAAGGCCAGCTGCGCGCCGAGCAGCGGCACGACCAGCGCCACGGCCAGGATCACGAGCTCGCGCCGCCGGCCGCCCTGGCCGATTCCGACAGCAGCGCCGAGCAGCACCAGCGCCGCGATCGGCCACGAATAGAGATCGCCGAAGCCCAGCAGGGCGCGCGCATAAAACGAAAGATTCGGCTCCGTCCCGCCGCCCGCGGGCGCTCCCGACACGTAGCGCCACGCGAAGAAGGTCCCCGGGGACCACACGTCGTAGCCCGTGCGCAGCGGCGATCCGAAGCGGACGAGGTCGTACGCGAGGAGCGGCGCCAGCCCGACGGCGACCCCGGCCGCGCACGTCGCCGCCGCCCGCGCACGATCGCGCGGCGAGCGCAGCGCCGCGACCAGCAGGGGCACGGCCACCGCGAGGTTGGTCATGCGGAGCGCGCCGGCGAGCCCCGTCGCCAGACCGAGCAGCGCCCACTGCGACGGACTACCGCCGGCGGCGACGACCATTGCCCCCAGCAGGATCCACGTGACCATGCAGGCCGCCGGGACGTCGCTCATCACGGCACGCGACCAGACGACGTGCGCCGGGGCGACCGCCAGCAGCACCGCTGCGGCCGCTCCGCCGAGCGGACCGGCGACTCTCCGGCCGATCAGGAACGCTGCGACGATGGTGAGCAGCGCGCACCCCTGCACCACGACGATCCCGGTTCCGGGACCGTCGTCCGCTACGGCGAGCACCGGCACGAGGAGCAGCGAGAACCCCGGCGGGTAGCGCGGCGGATACACCGCACCGTTGACGATCAACGAGTAGCCGTCGCCCGCGAGCAGATTGCGCGCGCCCTCCTCGTACTCGAGCGCATCCGGCCGCGGGCCCAGGTCTTCGACGTCCGTGCGCGACGCGGCGCGCAGCCAGCCGGCGATCCCCAGCGCGACGACGAGCCCGAGAAGACCGGTCCACACCGAGCTCGGGAAGCGCATCGTCGCGTGTAATGGCCACCGATCTCGTGCGCGCGCAAGACGAGCCCCGACGCGATGCGTGCGCGACGTTCGGCGTTCCGCTCGCGCGCACACGGAGCACGGCGAGAGCGCGCCGTCACGCCGAGCGGCTGCGACGTGCTCCGTGCGTTTGCCGTGCAACGTTCGCTCTGGTTCGGGGAGCCCCGTGACGGACCAGCATGCGAGCGCACCCCTCCTCGTCTACGGAACCGACTGCTCCTACTACACCGGCAAGCTGGAGACGTACCTGCGTGCGAAGGGCATCGCGTACCGGCTGGTGCCGTTCGGCGAAGAGAACATGCGGCGCGCGGCGCGCCACACCGGCGTCGTGCAGATCCCGCAGGTCGAGTGCCCGGACGGCAGCTGGCTCGTCGACACGACCCTCATCATCGCGCACTTCGAGCGCACCCGTCGCGAGCCGTCGTTCACGCCGGTCGATCCCGCGACGGCATTCGTGAGTCGTCTGGTCGAGGACTACGCCGACGAGTGGCTGTGGCGACCGGCGATGCACTACCGCTGGTCGTTCCCGACGACCGCGGCACTGATGAGCGCCTGGCTCGCGGAGCACGTCCGCGACCGGCGCGTTCCGGAGTGGCTGAAGCGGCTCTACTGGCGGCGCCGCCAGCACGGCACGTTCGTCGCCGGCGACGGCGTCGCTCCCGCGACGCGCATCGCGATCGAATCGGCCTATCTCGACACGCTGGCGACGCTCGAAGCCGTGTTCGCGATCCGGCCGTTCGTCCTCGGCGAGCGCCCGACCGCGGCCGACTTCGGCTTCATGGGACCGCTCTTCCGGCACTTCTTCTCCGATCCCGCCCCGGCGCGCATCATGCGCGAGCGCGCCCCGGCGGTGCACGAGTGGGTCGCCCGGATGTGGAACCTTCGCCCCGAGCGGATCGCCGGCATGCCGATGCCGGAGCGCATCCCCGACGATCTCGGCGCTCTGCTCGCGACGATCGGCGAGGTGTACCTGCCGTATCTCGACGCGAACGCCGCGGCGTTCGCGAAGGGCGACACGCGCGTGTCGTATCCTGTGCGCGGCACGACCATCACCGAGCCCGTCAAGCCCTACCGCGTCTGGTGTCGCGACCGCCTGCGCACGGAGCTGGTGGGGCTCGACGCCGACGCACGCTCGACGGTCGAGCGTGCCCTGGGAGCGTCCGCGACGGCACGGCTCGCCGCACCGTCGCCGAGGCCGATCGAGAACCTCGTCGCCGAGCTGCCGCTGACCACGCCGCCGAAGGCGAAGCCCGTCGACAGCTGGTGGCGCCGCTGACGCGCGGTCGATCGACGGTCGAGAGGAACGCGAGGACGCAGGAGCATCACGTCCCCGGTCGACGCGACGAGGTGGATGACGAGGTCAGTGCCGCGGCGTCGCGCAACGGCACGGGACGACGCACGGGCGTCGCGCAACGGCACGGGACGACGCACGGGCGTCGCGCATCGACGCGGGGTGACGCACGGGCGTCACCCCGCGACACGAGGTGACGCACGCGCGTCGTGCGACGACACGAATTGACGTGCCGTGCGGGTCGCAGCACGATGCAACAGGGCCCCGAGCGGCCCGATCGTTGCTCGACAGCGGAACCCGTGCCGACCATGCCAAGGACGCCCCTGAACGCGCTGCTGCTCGTCGCAGCCCTTCTGCTGCTCGCCGCCGCGGCGCCCGCCGCGGATCGGCCGATTCCCGCCGACAAGCTGCTGCTGCGCGACGTCGCCCATCCGCAGGGCCCCAAGGTGCGCTTCGCCGCCGATGCCGTCCCGGCACTCGCGCCGGGCGCGCTCGACGATCCGCGCGTGGCCGGCGGCCGGCTCGAGATCGTCGGCGACGGCGACGGGGACGGCGCGACCGGCGTGATCCCGCTGCCGCCCGCGCTGTGGTCGCCGCTCGGACCGGTCGGTGCGCCGACCGGCTACGAGTTCGCCGATCCGGAGCGGGGCTCGGGCATTCGCCGCATCGTCGTGCGCACCGGCACCCCGGGCAGCATCCTGATCGTCGGAGGCGGACAGAAGCTGCCGTACCTGATCTCGCAAGCGCAGACGGCGATCGACGTGCGCTTGACGGTCGGCGACGACGTGTACTGTGCGCGCCTCACGTCGTTCTCGGCGAACGGCGGCCATCGCGTCGTCGCGTCCGATGCCGCAGCCCCGCCGGCGTGCGCGGCGCGCACCGTGCGCTGCGGCAACCGGGTGCTCGAGGGCGCGGAGGACTGCGACGACGGCAACGCGTCGTCCACGGACGGCTGCACCGCGTGCGACCTCACGTCGCCTCAGGCCGCGTGCGAGGGCACGTCGAGTGCGTTCGGCGACGCGATCGCGACCGAGCTCGTCACCGACCAGCTCGACACCCCGACCTTCGTGACCGCACCGCCGCTCGATCCGCACCGCCTGTTCGTCACCGAGCAGGCCGGGCGCATCCGCGTCATTCGCGACGGCGTGCTGCTGCCCGATCCGTTCCTGTCGATCACCGACGACGTGCAGTGCTGCGGCGAGCGCGGCCTGTTCAGCGTCGCGTTCCACCCGGACTACGCGACCAACCGGCGCTTCTTCGTCTACTACACCGACGACGACGGCAGCCTCGTGATCGCGCGCTATCAGGCGACGAGCGATCCGGACGTCGCCGACCCGGCGTCGAAGCGCGTGCTGCTCGTGGTGCCGCATCCGACCTACGGCAACCACAACGGCGGGCAGCTCGCGTTCGGCTCCGACGGCTACCTCTATGCCGGCTTCGGCGACGGCGGCGGCGGCGGCGACCCGGACGAGAACGCGCAGGACCCGGCGCACCTGCTCGGCAAGCTGCTGCGCATCGACGTCGACGTGGCGCGGCGGCCGTGGCGCGCCGTGCCGCCCGACAATCCGAACGCCGGCGCGGGCGCCAAGCTCGGCCTGATCTGGGCGACCGGACTCCGCAACCCGTGGCGCTTCGGCTTCGACCGCGGCACCGGCGACCTCTACGTCGCCGACGTCGGCCAGGGCAGCATCGAAGAGATCGACGTGCAGCCGGCGTCGAGCAGCGGCGGCGAGAACTACGGCTGGGACGTCTTCGAGGGCTCGTCGTGCTACGAGCCGACACCGCCCGCGGTGAGCTGTCCCGACCGGACGCCGTTCACGTTCCCGGTCCTCGAGTACGACCACGGCCAGGGCTGCTCGGTCACCGGCGGCTACGTCTACCGCGGCTGCGCGCTGCCCGACCTGCACGGGACGTACTTCTACTCCGACTACTGCAGCTCCTTCGTGCGGACGTTTCGTGGCGTCGCGGGCGGCGTCGCGCAGGAGCAGCGCGACCGCTCGTCGGACCTCGAGCCTGCGGGTGCGCGCACGCTCGACAACGTGGTGTCGTTCGGCGAGGACGCGCGCGGCGAGCTGTACGTCGTCGACCGCGACGGCGAGCTGTACCGCATCGTGCCGCGCTGACGGACCGCACCAGCCGACTAAACTCGCCGGGTCGCTCCTCTCGATGAACGCTCGGTACACGCCGGCCGCAACGTGCGGCGCGCGCGCATCCGAGCGACGACGATGCTGCGACGACAACGGCGACCCGCCGGATGGCTGATGCTCGCGGCAGCGCTCGCGCTGCTCGGGTGTGGCGGTGGCGGTGGCGGTGATCACCCGGTCGCGTACCAGCTGGTGCGCGTCGGCGACCCCGGCAATCCGAGCGACAGCACCGGCTTCGGGCGCGTCGCGTGCGTGTTTCGCATCGGCAAGTACGCCGTGACGATCGCCCAGTACACGGCCTTCCTGAACGCCGGTGGCCACGACCGACACCTACGCGCTCTTCGACCCGCGCATGGCGAGCGACCTGAACTCGGCCGGCATCAGCCGCAGCGGCTCGCAGGGCGGCTATCGCCATGCCGTGATGGACAACGAGGGCAGCAGCGCGAACCGGCCCGTGACCTACGTCAGCTGGCTCGACGTTCGATCAGACCGGCAACGTCTGGCAATGGAACGACCTCGACGGCACGGCGGGCCCGTCGCGCGGACTGCGCGGCGGCGCCTACACGTCGACCGAGCCGTACCTGCGCTCGTCGTACCGGATGGGCCACGCCGCGGACCGCTCGAACCCGAACGGAGGCTTCCGGCTGGCCGCACCCGAATGAGCGCCCTCAGCGCCCGGCGGCCGGCTCGGCGAGCACCTCGAGCAGCCGCTTGCGGCGCGACGGCCCCACGTCGATGCTCGCGAAGTAGCCGTCGATCGAGCGCCACTCGCGCTGCACCACGTCGAGCGCGGTCGCCAGGTACGACGCGTCGACGCCCTTCAGCGCTGCGATGATGCCCGGATCCGGCGCCGACGCGAGCAGCTGTGCGATCGGAGATGACGACTCGCGGCGATAGCCGTGCGGTGCGGCGCCCTCGTAGGCGGACAGCAGATAGTCGTCGCGGACCGCGTCCTCGGGCGCGCCCAGGAACAGCAGCAGCATGGCGAGCAGTACGCCGGTGCGGTCCTTGCCGGCGGTGCAGTGCACGAGCACCGGCACGTGACCGGCCGAGATCGCGTCGAGCAGCGGCGGCCAGTGCGTGCGCAGCGCGGCCGGCATCGCCGCATAGATCGCGCGCATCGCAGCCTTCGCGCCCTCCGCGTCGGGGCGCTCCTTCAGCAGGCGGAAGCCGCGGCTCGCCTCGTCGGCGAAGTCGTTGGCGAGATCGAGGCGCAGCATCTCCGCGTCGACGCAGTCGTGCAGTCCGTCCACCCGCTCGGGCTCCGAGCGCAGGTCGCAGACGAGGCGGATGCCGAGCGCGCGCAGCGTGTCGCGGTGCGTGTCGTCGAGGCGGGCCGGGCCGGGGCCGCGAAAGAGCACGTGCTGCTTGACGCGACGGCCGTCGGCGAGCGGCAGGCCGCCGAGGTCGCGGAAGTTCAGGTGCGAGAGCGTCGAGATCACTGTGAGCGTCCTTCGTGCGTCGTCACGGCAGATCCGCGATCGCCGCATGTACGAGTCCGCCGGTGCCGTCGGGCAGCCGATCGGTGTTGCCGGCGTGCATGTCGCCGTGCACGAGCGTGCGCGGCAGCCGCGCCGGGAGAGCGCATCGGGTTGTAGAACATCGCGCGCACGCGAGCAGGATCCCAGTCGAGCTCGATCTCGACGCTGGTGATGCAGTGCTGCGTCATCGGGAACGGCGCGAGGCTCGCCTCGCGCCACTGCGCGACGGTCTCGCGGTCGCCCTCCACGCCGCCCGCGGAGCGATGGTCCACGTGCGCATCTTCCGT
Source organism: Candidatus Binatia bacterium (assembly GCA_019749875.1). Taxonomy (GTDB): domain Bacteria; phylum Desulfobacterota; class Binatia; order UBA12015; family UBA12015; genus VGTK01. Next base: position 8,093 of record JAIEPK010000282.1, read on the forward strand.
GAAGGCGTCGCGCCACAGCGCCCAGTCCTGCGTGTCCACGCCGCGTGCGCAACGCGCCAGCAGCTCCATGACCTCGAGGCGGTCGCCGATCTCCCGAATGTCCAGATGCGCGTCCTTTCGCGGGCTCACGTCGCTCGCGGCGCGCGGTCCGATCGCACACCTTCCCATCCGGCGCGGGCGCGGGCAACGCGGAGCAACGCTCACCGTCCGTTTGACGGAGCCGACGCGGCCGCACTATCGACCGTCGATGGATCGCACGCGCCTCTTCCTCGCCGTCAACGTGCTGCTGTGGCTGCCGTACGGGATCTACTGCCTCGTGGCACCCGGCTTCCTCGCCGCGGCGGCCGGGGTCGCCGCGACCACGCCGACCGGCGCCACCGAGCTGCGCGCGATGTACGGCGGCCTGCAGGCCGCGATCGGGCTGCTCGCGCTCGCCGCGGTGCTGCGTCGCGATCTCGAGCGCACGGCGCTCACCGCGCTCGCGTTCCTCGCGCTGGGGCTCTTCACGGGGCGGCTGTTCGGCGCATTCCGCGACGGCGGGCTGTCGGGCTACACCATCGGCGCGCTGGTGCTCGAGAGCACGCTGACGGTGCTGTCGGTGCGCTTCCTGCAGCGGCCGACGTCCACCACCTGAAGCGTCAGTCGTTCGAGCACACGTCCCAGCTCGCACTGGACCAGTCGGAGCTCTGCATGCAGGTCGATCGGACGAGCACCGGTGGCCGTCCGGACACGACGTACTCGACCTTCGAGTCGACCAATCGCAGCCGCCTGTGCGCCCCCGCCCATCCCTCGGCGTCGAAGCCCGGGTAGCCTTGCGACGTCGTGCGGCGCAGCCTGACGTCATTGCCCGACAGCGAGACCGACCCGACCATCACGACGTCGCGGGCACGGAGCGAGCCGACGGCCTCCACCCGGTCGGTCTCCGAGCGAAGCTCCACGTCGCGCAGCACGATGTCGCGACCGGAATCGATCACGTCGGCGTCGCTCACCACGTCGATCAGCTTGACGCCCTTCCCGCCAAAGACATCGTTGTCGAAGTTGGGCAACAGGCGCGAGCCGCGGATCACGACGCGCCCCGTACCGTACACCGCGTAGTAGCCGCCCAGCAGATCGACGTCCCTGACGAACACGTCCGGCCCGAGGCTGTAGATGGCGCGGGTGTCTGCGAGGATCGTTCCCGGTCCACGAACCACGCAGCGTCCCGGACTCTCCTTCGGCGCATCGCAGATCACCGCCCACGTGCGATACGCGCCCGACACGCGGTGCCCGTTCAGGTCGAGTACGGCGTCGCGCTCGAGAATCAGCCCGTCGATCGTGCACACGCTGCCCTCCGGACAGTAGATGCCGGCGTCGTAATCGCAGAGCATCGACCGGTCGCCGCTGCAGCGGTACTCGCAGTCGAGGTCGTTCTGCAGGACCCCGGTTTCCCCGGGTGGAACGACCGCGTCGCACGTGGTGATCGGAACCACTGCACCCGCTTCACACGCCGCGGCAAGGACGAGCACGAACGCCGTGACCAGACACTTCACGATGGCACCCTCCGGTCTCGCCCCTCCGCCAGGTGGGCGACTGGAACGGCTCGACCCTGCCTGCGCCGTCACGCTGCACGCAATCAAGAATTCGGGGGCACACTGGCGGCAGGCCGTGGCCGGCGACCGGGAGCGACGCGCCGGACGACGTTGACCCGACCTTGCGCCGCGTCGTATCTCGGGAAATCGCCATGAACGCCCCCGCCACGCCAAAGCGCCGCATCACGATCCGCCGCCCGACCGCGGACTTCGCGCAAGACCGCGGCGCGCCGTCGTTCGAGCTGGGGCGGAAGATCGCCGGTGTCCGCGTCGGCATCCGGCACGACGGCACGTGGCGCTCCTGGCAGTACGTCGCACGCGTGTGGGCCGAGCTGCTGCGTCGCGACGGCGCGATCCCGGTCCTGCTGCAGACCGGTGAGCGCACCGGCCCCGAGGGCGAGAAGACGCGCGCCGACCTCGAGGCATGGCACGGCGAGATCGACTGCGCCGTGTCCGGGCTCGGCACGTGCGGCTCGTGCACCATGTGGAGCGTGCGCGACGCGATCGGCGTCGAGGCCAAGGGCAAGCCCGTCGCCGCCGCGATCTGCGAGGAGTTCGTCGGCCACGCGCGCACCACGGCGTCGTTCCTCGGGCACCCCGAGCTGAAGGTCCTCGTGCTGCCCTACCCGCTCGAGACGCTTTCCGAGGCGGAGCTCCTGCCGATCGCCGAAGAGCACTACCCGAAGTTCCTCGCCCTCATCGGGGCCGCGCGGTGAGCGACGCGCTCACCAGCCCAACGCTCGAGATCGACGACGACCCCGAGGCCTTCTTCGAGCTGTCGCTGGCCGAAGGCTGGGGCGACGGCGCACCGCTGCTGCCGCCGACCGACGAGCGCGTCGAAGCGCTGCTCGAGGCGACTGCACTCGCGCCGTCGCACGTGATCGGCAAGCTGCCGCCGCGTCACGGCGCGGCGACCGTCGAGCTGGTCGCGATCAACGCCGCGATGGCGGGCGTCGAGCCGGCGGCGTTCCCCCTGGTGGTCGCAGCGCTCGAAGCGCTGGTGCGCCCCGAGCTCAACGCGATCGCGCTCACGACGACGACCTCGAGCGTGCACCCGGCGCTGATCGTCAATGGACCGTCGCGCGACAAGCTGAGAATCGACTACGGTGCGGGCTGCCTCGGCGGCGCCGCCGGACGCGGCTCGATGACCATCGGCCGTGCCGTGTCGCTGTGCCTGCGCAACGTCGGCGGGCAGCGGACCGGAGCGACGTCGCGCAGCGTGTTCGGACAGCCCGCGCGCTTCGGGCAGTGCTTCGCCGAGTGGGAGGAGCGTTCGCCGTGGCCGACGCTCGCCGAGCGGCAGGGCTTCACGCGCGAGCAGGACGTCGTCACGCTGCACGGCAGCAAGGGCAACTTCCCGGTCGCCGACACCAACAACGACGACGCGCGCGACCTCGCCTACATGCTCGCGAAGTGCATCGCCTACCCGCTCAGCAACTACTACCTCGAGCTGACCGGCGACTGCGGACAGATCGTCGTGGTGATCAATCCGATGTGGGCCGCACGCTTCGGCAAGGCGTTCGGCCGCGTGGAGTCGTTCCAGGAGTACCTGCGGGAGCACGCATGGCAGCCGATCGAGCTGTGGCGTCCGGCGAACCAGGAGGTCCTGCGCAAGAAGAATCGCGTCGACACGCGAGGCCGCGTCTACCTCGTCAATCGTCCCGAGCAGCTCGTCCCCGTCGTCGCGGGCGGGCTCGGCTCGCTGCACGCGATGTTCCTGCCGAGCTGGTGTCAGAGCGAGATGCAGAGCGCGGCGGTGCACGGTGCGACGTGGACGGCCGATCTGCTCGACGCGGCGCTCGATGAAGCCCGCGCGCTGGTGCGCAGCGATGGCGCGGACCTGATCCTCGTCGAGGCCGACGCGGCGACGGCGCGTGTGGTGCTGCGGCTCGACGTCGGTGACGAGACGTGCGCCACCGGCGCGTGTGTCATGCCGGGCGAGGCGCTGCGTCCGATGATCGCCGACGTGCTGGCGCGCCGGCTGCGCGGCGCGCTGGAAGTGCGGCTGATCGATCCGCGCGTCGGGTAGCCCGCGTCGCCGCCGCGGGCTCGCGCGACGCGCGTCCGCCCGCTCACGCCGAGAACAGCGGCAGATCGAAGTTCTCGACGGTCCAGTAGCTCGACGCCGGACCGGCGTCCACCGGCAGCAGGCCGAGAACGTCCTGGTGCGCAACGCCCAGCCACTGCTTCAGCACGCTCCCGTACACGTCTCGGAAGTCGGTCGAGCGGAACGGATCACCGGTCGCTTGCGAGTATGGCGTGTTGCCGTCGCTGGCGAGCGAGATCGGCGCGATGTTGGGATGGTTCCCGTAGACGCCGCCCGCGACGCCGCCGCCGATCAGCAGCATCGGCCCCTGCGAGCCGTGGTCGCTGCCGGTTCGAGCGTTCGGACGGCGGCTGAATTCGCTCCACACCATGACCAGGACGCGATCCGCCGCACCGATGTCCTCGAGGTCCTCGTAGAAGACCTTCAACGAGTCGCCGAGCTCGGCGAGAAGCGAACCATGCCGTCCGTTGAGCGACGCTCCGCCCTGATCCGCATGCGTGTCGTAGCCGGGGCTGCGGCACTGGAAGTAGCGCGCAGTGACGTTCGGCACCCCCTGCTCGACACCGTAGATGACCTTCGCCACCTCGCGCAGATCGTCGCCGAGGCGCCGGTTCACCGCGTCGTAACGGTCGTTCCAGCTCGGGCGCGCGCTCTCGTAGAGCTCGCCGACCGCGGCATACGACTCGCCGGAGGTCAGGGTCACGAGGCCGCCGCGCGCCGCGAACGCGGCCTGAGCTTGTGCGTCCGCCACCGCGCCGAGACAGGTCGCCTGGAATGCCGCGCGCTTCGCCGCGACGTCGCCGGGCGCAGCCGCGTCGTACGGGAACGACATGTCGGCGACGCCCCGCATCGAGAGGACGTTGGTCGTGAACTGGCGCATCTCCGGCGCCAGGCTGACGTCGACGGTGACGCCGGGCACGTCGGACGGGCCATAGGCCGCGGCGAGGTGCCGGCCGAGCCAGCCGGTCACCTGGTTCGCGGAGGCCGGGCGGCCCAGCTGCCAGGTCCGTTTCGCCGTGCTGTGCGACAGGCTGTAGTTCGGGTAGCCGCAGCCCTGGACGAACGCGACGCAGCCTTTCTCGGTGTGCAGGTCGTGGATCCCGCGCAGCGCCGGATGGAGGCCGAGGTTCGCTCCCGTGCCGGGGTCGGCGCCGATCGGCAGCAGCACGTCGACCGGCAAAGCGATGTTGCCGACGCCGGCCGGGCGCAGAGCATCATACGCCTGCCGGAGCGTCGCGCCGCCGTCGTCGAGCGGCGTGATCGTGTTCAGGCCGTCGTTGCCGCCGTCGAGGTAGATCACGACGAGGTAGCGATCGTCGCCGGGGCTCGCGAGCGCGCGGCGCACCAGCAGGTGGTTGAAGACCGTCGGCCCGAGCAGCGCTCCGGCCGCGGTGCCTTGCAGGAACCTTCGACGTGAGATCGTCATGGTCGCCTCGTCGCGCTCAGTGCAGGAGGAATGCCGGTGATTGCATGACGAGGCCGTACAAGCCGTGCAGCTTGGTGCTCAGTACGTCCTTGTCCTTGAGATCGATGGTGGTACGCGCTCCGTCGTCGGTCAGATAGTCGACGTAGACTTGACGGTCCGCGGCCGACACCTGATCGTCGATGCCGAGCGAGCGTGCGACCGCGTCGACGATCGCGCCCGGATCGGTGAGGCTCGTATCGATCAGCTTCTTCGGCCGGAAGCCGCCGGAGCGCGCGGCGATGACGTCGCGCGCCATCCGGTAGCGCGCGAGCAGCATCGAGCTCGCGAGCCACGCGGTATCCCAGTCCCAGCCGAAGACGCTCGGCGGCTCGAGCAGGGACTGCCCGGCCAGCGCGAGGTGCGAATGGGCGTCGGAGTTGCTGCCGCCGATGACGATCCGATGCGAGGTCCGGAGCGAAACCCCGGTCAGACGGAGCATCGTCACGAAGTAATCGACCGGCCACTTCACGGCCTTTCTGGTCGTGGAGCTGAACGGCGGGAGCGCTGCGGTCTCGAAGAAGACGTCGTGCGTGAAGATCGCGCGGTAGAGCGGCGCGAGCTCCCATGTCGCCGCGAAGCCCGATTGCGCGATGATCTCGTCGATGACCGCGATCTCGGCGGGGCCGGGGGTCGCGTAGGCGTCGTGACAGAAGTAGCGCAGCAGCTTGCGCGTGAGCCGCCGCGCGACGGTGCTCTGTCCGTCGCTGTCGCGGTGCTGGAAGAGGATCTCGGTGACCCGGTCGATCTCCTGCGCGCCCTCGCCCAGGGACTTCAAGCTTCGGCCCTGCGGACCGAACCCGCCGGTCGACTGAAACACGATCTTGGGTCCGCGCTCGGGGTGTTCCGTATCCGTGTCGTGAAGATGCGTGCTGAACACGGGCCCGTGAAAGTTCACGGTACTTGAGACGTAGCCCCAGCCGGAGAAGGCGCGCGCGATCTGGATGACGTCGTTCTGGGTGTAGTTGGGATTTCCCGCGAGATCCTTCTCGCCGAGCGAGAACAGCTCCAGGAGCTCGCGACCGTAGTTCTCGTTCGGCGTGAAGCTCGTGTTGGACGGCGTGTCGAGCATCGCCATCAGCGCCGGATCCCGGTTCATCTCGCCGAGGAACGTCTTGAAGTTGCCGAAGACCTGCTCGTGCAGGCGCCGGATCTGGGCGCTCATGACGGGCATGAGCTCGACGACGGAGTTCTGCGTCGCGAAGTGGTCGTGAAAGAAGAGCACCAGCTTCGAGCGCAGCGGCGTCTTGTTCTTGGTCAGCTCGTGGATCCAGTTGTTGTGCGCGACGAGCTGGTTGTTCTTCTCCGACGCGTTGCCGGTGTTCGGCTTGAGCTCGTAGAAGAGCGGCCTCTCGGCGAGCAGCAGATCGGCGAGGGCGCCGCGCGTCGGGTTGCTGCCGAGCCGCTTGAGGAGCTTCTTCAGATCCTTCGGATGAGCGCCGAAGCCGGTTCGACGCATGACGTGCTTCACGTCGCTCACGGACAGCGTCGTGCTGGCGTCGCCCATTCGCGGTTCCCCCTGGTGGTGAGTGAGCTGAGTGGCGCGCAGTCGTAGAAGCGTGGCGCCGCGAAGTCAACGTACGAATCGCTCGACGCATCGCAGCGACGGAACCGTATCGGCACGGATCGCGCGTCTCTGCATCAGCCCGCGTCCGCCGGCTGCACGACGAGAGTCAACGGCTGGCGACGCTCGCCGTCGTCCCCGAAGGTCCGGGGCACGGCCTCCGAGGATCTTCGCGGCGTCGGCGAACCACCTCCTCACTGCCGGGCCGAGTCCCTGTCTGGGTCGACCACATCGCCTCGGACACCGGCGTACGCGTCGTGCCGAGCGAGATGGTCTCGACGGTGACGCCCTCCCGTCCGACCTCGCGCTCGACGCGGCGCGTGAGAGGCGCGGCACCGGCCTTCGCCGCACAGTGCGCGCCCATGGCGACTCGCCGATGCGCCCCGCAGCGACGTCGGGCGCGATCGGAGCCGATCGTGCTCAGCGATCGCTCTCCTACGCGACCGTTCTGGCATCTCTCGCCTCAGCGAGAGACGCCGATCGTCAAGCGTCGTGCGCCGCGGCGGCGGTCGCGCCCACGTCAGGGCGCCTTCGGCGCGCTCTTCTCGCTCGGGTTCACCGCGAGCCAGTCGCTGGAAAGCCGATCGAGCCCGGCGTCGAGAGCCTTGCGCATCTCCGCCTGCTCTCCGACTCCCATGGATCCGACGTTCCAAGTGGTGGCCAGACCGACGATCTTCTCGTCGCGCACCATCTTCGCCACCTGCACGACCTCGAGCGAGAACGAGAACATGCACAGCGTGGAGGACGGGATCTGTCGAGCCGCAACCCGCACCGTGAGAACGGCTCGCTGAGCAGGCGTCGCAGCGCTCTCGAAGACGGCGATGCCCTTCTCTCGCAGCCTCTGCTCCGTCGACGTCTCGACCACCTCCTTGGTCAGGCCCGCCTGCTTCGCCGCCTCGTCGACCTTTGCGACGACCGAAACCCCTTCGAGACCGCGCAACGTGTCTCTCGCGGAATCCGCATGAGCCGGCGCGGCGAGCGACGTGAGCAGAGACAGAACGAGGAGAAAGATGTGCATCCTCGTGACGTACACCGACGGCTCAGCCGTGCTCAAGGAAGCGCTCGCTGCACTTCGCGGCAGGCAACGTGCACGCTTGCGAATCGCCGAGACCGTCCGGATCTTCGTCTTCGGCGCGCGTACACCGGGCACCCGAACCGCGCGCGCGGGCGACCGGCCATCCTGCGCCGGCCGGCCGCCCACCATGCGATCAGGCGTCCTTCGCGAGCGTGCGCGTGCGGGCCAGCGGTCGCCTCAGTTGCTGCACGTCACCGGGCAGCTGCCGATGGCGCAGCTGAGCATCGCATTGTAGAGCCGCGCGCCGTCCGTATGATTGACGACGCAGGTCTGGACGCAAGCCTCGTCGGCGCACGGCGTGACGCAATTCCAGAAGGCGACGCACTCCGCGTCCCCCTGGCAGGCGTCGTACGCGGCGTTGCAGGGCTTGCCCGCCTCGAGCGAGCAGTTGAGGCAGGTATTGCATTCGCTCTCGCCGGCGGAGCCGACGTCGCAGACGAGCGCGTTGGCGAACGGCAGTGCGGCGTTGAGCGCCGCGAGCTGGCCGTCGATCAGCGCTGCGATGCCGGCCGCATCTCCCACGGTCGCGCAGCCGCCCTTCGACTCTGCCTTCGCGAACGCATCGCCGAACTGGTCCTGCGCCTTCGCCAGGCACTTGGCGTCGACGGCCACGCCCTTCTGCATCGCCGAGACGTAGCACTTGAGCTCGCCGTCGTAGCGCTTGACCGCGGCCTTCTTCTTGACCGCCGAGCAGACGACTCCGGGATCCTTCGCAGCGTGGGCGAGCACGGCGAGCGCCCCGAAGGCAACCGCAAAGACGGTCGCGCCCAGGACGAGAGCCCTTCGTCGCCGTCCCCGCTCGCGCCCGGACGTCGTGGTTTCGTGATTCATCGATCGTTCCTCCTCGCTCTTCGAAATCTTGGCGGGCCGTGGAGTCGCCGCCGCGCGCGCCTCCCGGCGAACTGTGTTCGTGGATCCGACCAGCTCGGTGCGCATCGCGCCGCGTGAGCGATCTCCGTGCGAGCGGCAGCTCGGTGCGACACGGGCTCTTCCGCGCGACTCGCGATCCGCGAGCTGGCGGTCGAGCGGCCGTTCCGAGCGGACGATCGCTGCGCGATGTCGGCTTCAGGATCGGTACCGAGGTCGGAGCGGCGTGCGTTCACGCCCGGAAGCTAAGCGGCCGCAAGGTCGCGTGTCCCCACGCCGGCCACAGAATTCGCACACAATTCGGACACCACGTGCGGGTGCAGCAACACAACGACGAGGCAGCGCTCAGCGGTGATCGTACGTGCGGCGGTAGGTCGACGTGGTCGACTGTCGCGCGTCACTGCCGCGTTCCGTGAACGCGTCCAGCGGGAAGGTCGGAAGTAGCGGGAATCGACGTCGGCTCGCCCAACGCCGCCACTCGACAGGCGCCGAACGACCCCGGCAGACGGGCCGCGCTGCGGCGCCTCTAGCGCTCCGGGCCGGCGAGGCGAAAGCCGCCGTTGGCGTTCGCGCCGCTCGGCACGTAGCCCATGCGGTACGAGGACTGCAGATAGGGCGGCGTCGAGGTGTAGGCACCACCCCGGAGACCGCGGTTCGGCGCGGCGCTGCCGTCCAGGTCGTTCCACTCCCAGAGGCTGCCGTTCTGGTCGAACGTCCCGTAGTAGCTCGCGCTGCCGGTGAACGTGCCGACGTCCGTCAAGTAGTTCTGGCTCGACGAGTAGTTGCCGGACTGCGTGACCGCGTAGTCGCCGTTCGCCGTGAGGTAGTTCGCCTGATTCGCGGCGCCGCCGACCACGTTGTCCGGCGCCGAGTCGCTCCGCGTGGCGAACGCGGTGTACCCGCCGCTGCCGCCGCCGAGCGTGGGATCGTAGTAGGCCGCCTTGTACCACTCGTTCTCGAGCGGGATGAAGAAGGTCGGGGCCGCGCCGGTGTTCGGGTTGACGGCGTTCCGCGCAACCGCGTTGCCGGTGGTGGCGCCGTTCAGCGCGTAGGCGCCGTTCTCGGTCGTCGCGTCGCTTTGTGCTCCGGTCGGCTGCCCGTTCGCCATCCAGTTCGCGAAGCGGGCGGCATTGAACCAGGTCACGCTCGAGATCGGGCGGTTTGCGCTGCTGCCGTCGTTGCTCATCGCGGCGTACGTGTAGCTACCGGGCTCACCTTCCCGGCTGATGCCGGCGACGTTGGCGACCGCCCCCATGCCGGTGCTGTAGAGCGCGTAGGTGTCGGCCGCGGCGACGGCGTTGAGGAACGCGGTGTACTGTCCGATCGTGACCTCGAACTTGCCGATCTGGTACGGGTGGTCGACGCCGCCGTAGCCGTACACGTCGTTCGCGTTGCCCGGGTCGCCGATCGACACGAGCTCGTAGGTGATGGCGTGTGCGGGCGCGGCTTCGAGCGCGCCCGCCAGCAGGCCGATCACGCCGGCGGCCGTCAGCGCACGGATCGCGGGACGGGCGAATCTCTTCACGGTCGACTCTCCTCGCTCGAGGCGAAAGCGCGTGCGCACGATCACGGTGCAGCCGGGCTCGCGAGCCGGAAGCCGGCGCCGTTGTCCTCGCGCGTCACGGTGTCGCTGCTGTAGAGCACCGACTGCATGGGGATCGCGGCGGCGAACCAGTAGCCGCCGCGAAGACCGCGCGACGCCGAGGGGGCGCCGTCGAGATCGTTCCACTCCCAGACGTTACCGCTCTGGTCGAAGGTGCCGTAGAAGCTGGCGCTGTCGCTGAACGCGCCGACGTCGGTCAAGTAGTTCTGGGTCGTCGAGTAGTTCGGGGATTGCGTCACGCAGAGCAGGCCGGCGGCGACGCTGTTGGCCTGGTTCGCGCCGTCGCCGATCACGTTGCCCGGACCCGTGCTGCTGCGCGTGGCGTAGAGGTGGTAGCCACCGGCGCCGCCGCTCAGCGTCGGATCGAAGTACGCCGCCTTGTACCATTCGTTCTCCAGGGGAATGAAGAACGTCGGGGCCGCGCCCGTGTTCGGATTGACGGCGTTTCTCGCGACCGCGGCAATCCCCGAGCTCCCGCTCAGGTCGTAGGCGCCGTTCTCGGTCGTGCTGGCGTCTTGTGCGCCGCGGGGCTGGCCGTTCGACATCCAGTTCGCGAACCGCGCGGCATCGAGCCACGAGACGTAGGTGATTGGCCGGTTGGCGCTGCTGCCCTCGTTGTCCATCGCGTCGTAGGTGTAGCTACCTGCCGAGCCCGCGCGGCTGATCCCGGCGGAGTTGAGATCGGTCGCCATGCTCGGGCTGTAGAGCGCGTGCGTGTCCGACGCGGCGACGGCATTCAGAAACGCCGTGTACTGCCCGATCGTCACGTCGAGCTTGCCGATGCGGTAGGCGTACGGGACGCTGCCGAAGCCGGTGCTGTCGCTCGCGTTGCCGGGATCGCCTACGGAAACCAGCTCGTAGTCGACCGCGGGCCGGCTCTGGCCGTGGTCGCCGCCGCATGCGCTCACGGCGGCCAGCGCCGCGAGCGCGACCCCGGCCGCGAGGTGTCGGCATCCCGTCATGATCGTTCCTCCGCTTGCAACGTGGCGCGGGTTCTTCGGCGTGCGGGCGCCACGGCTTAAGGCCGGGGACGCGTCCACCGGCGCGGCACCGAGACTCCGTGCGCGAAGTCGTCGGGCCGCCGAGCGCACCGGCCGCGCGCGCGAGGCCAGGTCGCCTCCCACGCGTCGCCAGCTTACGTCTCCGAGGTCGACGAGTGGCGCGGCGCGAGGCGCACGCCGCGGCGGCGCACCATCGCGAGCACGCGCCAGACATCCTGGTCCGATGGCGGCAGCTGCACGAGGCACGCGCCTCGCCGTCGAACACGCGCTGAACGACGAGCGAGTGGAAGCGGCTGAGCAAGCGCGGCCGAACCGAAGCGCTGGATCTACGGTGACAGTGCCAGCGGGGCCGCCGGCGAGCCCCCGCCCCGCGCTCACTGTCCGACCGAGAACCCCCCGTTCACCGGGAACGTCTGCCCCGTGATCCACGACGCCATCGGGCTCGCGAGATACGCCGTCAGCCCCGCCGGATCCGACGGATCACCCGGACGCCGGATCATGTACTGCCGCAGCAGCGCCTTCGCCTGCGGATTGTCCGGGTTCGACCACATCGCCTCGGACACCGGCGTGCGCATCGTGCCGAGCGAGATGTTGTTGACGGTGATGCCGTGCCGTCCGACCTCGCGCGCGACACCGCGCGTGAGCCCCGCGGCGCCGGCCTTGGCAGCGCAGTACGCGCCCATGTGCGACTCGCCGATGCGGCCGGCATCGGACACGATGGTCACGATGCGACCGTAGCCCTTCGCGATCATGTGCGGCAGCGCCGCGCGCACGCAGTTCATCACGCCGTAGAGGTTGACGCGCAGGAAAGGCTCCCAGTCGGCGGGATCGGTCTCCGCGAACGGCTTCATGCCGGGCCAGCCGACGCCGCCCGCGTTGCCGGCGTTGTTCACCAGCACGTCGACGCCGCCGAGCTGCGCGAGCGCCGCCGTCACGGCGTCGTAGCGCGTGACGTCGAAGCACGACACGACGGCCGTGCCCCCGACGGCGCGGATCGACTCGGCCGCGGCGGACGCGCGCTCCTCGCTGAGGTCGTTCACCACGACCTCGGCGCCCGCCGACGCGAGGGTGCGTGCGATGCCGAGCCCGACCCCCTGCCCGCTTCCGGTCACCAGCGCTTTGAGGCCGTTCAGCTCGATCGCGAGTCCCATCGTCGCTCCGTTCCGTTTCGTTCGTTGGCTTGACGCTCGATCCTGCTCGACGAAGACGCTGCTGCGGCGGCGGCCGCGCCCGCTTCAGACCACGCCGTCGGCGCGCAGCGCCGCGATCTCGTCCGCGGAGTAGCCCGCCGCGGCGAGCGCCGCGTCGGTGTCCGCGCCAAGGTCCGGCGGCCAGCGCAGCCCCGCCGACGAGCTCTTGCCGTCGGCGCCGTCGACGCGGATCGGGTTCGCGACCACCGGCGCCGTCGCACTGCCGCCGTGCAGCTCGACGATGCCGTGCCGCGCCGCCTGGTGCGGATCGTTCCGCAGATCCCCCGGCTCGTTGACCGGCGCGACGCCGCCGGCGAGCCCCGGCGTCTGCGCCCAGTGCGCGGCGGGCCTGGTCGCGAACGCCGCCGCGAATCGCGCGATCGTCGCCGGCTCGTCGACGCCGTGCCGGTGCTCGGCGAGGTCGGGAAGGCCGAGCGCCGCACACAGGGCGCCCCACGGCTTCGGCTCCGTCGCGGCGACCGTCACCCAGCGATCGTCGGCGCAGCGGTAGTGCTGGCGCGCGGCCATCGCCCCCCAGCCCTTGCCCGGCGCGACCGCGCTGCGCGTGACGTCCTCGGACACGAGCCACAGCGCCGCCTCGGCCATGCAGGTGTCGACGCGCGAGCCTTCGCCGGTCCGATCACGCGCCGCGAGGGCGGCGAGAATCCCGACCGCGCCGAGCGCGCCCGCGAGCGGCACCGCGACCGTCGTGTCGGGCACCGGCAGAGGGCCGCTGCCCGCGAGCCGCGACAAGAGCCCGCTGTAGCCGAGGAACGTCAAGTCGTGTCCGGCGGCGTCGGCGAGCGGGCCGTCCTGGCCGAAGCTCGTGAGCGTGCACCACACCAGGCGCGGGTTGTCCTTGCGCAGGGCCTCGTAGCCGACGCCCATCTGGTCGAGCGCGCCCGGACGCTGCGCCTCGACGATCACGTCGACGTCCTTCGCGAGGCGGCGCAGCACCGCGGCGGCGCCGGGCTTCTTGAGATCGAGCGTCAGCGAGCGCTTGCCGCGGTTCAGGGCGACGTGCCCGGGCGCGACCGACCCGCCGCCGTAGGTCATGCGCATGCCGTCGCCGAAGCGCGGCGCCTCGATCTTCAGAACGTCGGCGCCGAGGTCGGCGAGCAGCTGCGTGCAGAACGCGCCGGGATAGAGACGGGTGAGATCGAGCACCCGCACGTGCGACAGGAGAGTCTTCATCCGCTGGCCCCCGAAGTTCGGCGTGAAGCTCGGTCGCTAGCAGGTTCCGCGGCTGCGCTGCCACGGCGCCCTGCGTCGTGGCAGCGCGAACGAAGCGCGCTCACGCCGGGCCCGGCCCTTTCCCGGCGCGATCGTCGGGCGTAGCCTGCGCCCGCGTGACGAGCGGAAGCCGGATCACGGGCGAGGGCGGGGTCGCGCTGCGCGCCGCGACGGCGCTCGGTCGCATCGCCCTCGAC
>JAIEPK010000263.1 GCA_019749875.1 Candidatus Binatia bacterium
GCCGATCGGGACGTCGAGCGCCGCGGCGAGGTCGTGCCCGAAGAAGTAGGCCACGGCGGAGAAGCTCGCCGCGGTCTCCGGCGTGCAGACGCGCCATCGTCCGCGCACGTCGCGCAGCGGTGTCGCGGCGGCGGCGCGCTCGATGGTGAAGAAGCGCAGGCGCCGGCACGCGTCGGCGCTCGCGGGCGGCTCGCCGTCGCTCGCGGTTCGGACGGCGAGCGCCATGTTGGACTGCCCCGCACCGAGCCACACGTCGCCGATCAGCACGTCGTGCAGCACCAGCGTGCCGTCGCCGGCGACCGTCAAGTCGTGCGGGCCACCAGCGACGAGGTCGCGCAGCTCGATCCGCCACGCGCCGTGCGGGTCGGCGACCCCGGACGCCGTCACGCCGGCGATCTCGGCGGTGATCGTGCGGCCCGGTGTCGCGGCGCCCCACAGCACGGCGCGGCCTTGCTGCAGGACCATGTGATCACCGAGAACTGCCGGCAGCCAGAGGTTGCCGCGCGCCGTCGTCGCGAGGAGCAGGGCCACGAGCGCGACCGCAGCGGCGCCCGCGCGCAGCGCGTGGCGCCCGCGACCCGGCGCGAGCGCCGCATCGCTCGCCGACACTAGCGCTCGATCACCGCATCCGGCCGCTGCGGATCGACGATCGCTCCCGCCGTGCGCAGCGCCATCGCCTGGATCGTCAGCGTCGGGTTGTAGCCCGAGCCGGTCGGGAACGGTGCGCCGTCGGCGCTCCACACGTTGTCGAGGTCGTGCAGCTTGCCGAACGCATCGGTCACCGACGTCTTCGGGTCGTTGCCCATGCGCAGCGTGCCGAGCACGTGCCGCGACGCCGGCGTGACGCCGCCGTCGTTGACCGGTGCCACGAACGCGAACTGCGCGCCCGAGGCCCCGTGCAGCTCGATCAGCTTCGGTCCGTAGAACGCACGTGCCGTGAGCTCGAACGGGTGCGCGGCGTAGGTCACGCGCGGCACCGGCAGGCCGTTGATGTCCTTGACGGCGGGGTCGAGATCCATGCGGTTGGTGAGCTGCGGTGCGTCCTCGCCCTGCATGATCAGCACGGCGATGTGCCGTCCGAACGGGCTCGAGCGCAGGTAGCTCTTCAAGGTCGCGCCGCGGAAGCCGAGCGTCATGTACTGCACGGCGTCGGAGATCTTCTCCGAGTTGGTGCCGAACTCGACGATGCCGCCGAGCGGCCGCGACGGATCGTTGGGCACGCCGCGGAAGTCGGAGAAGCCGGTGCTCACCGACTTGCCGCGCTCGCCGTGCAGGTCCTGCGGGTAGATGCCGACGCCGAGCGTCTGGTGGTGGAACATGACGTTCCGCCCGACGTAGCCCGACGAGTTGCCGAGGCCGGGCCCGTCGAGGTCCGACAAGAGCAGAAGTCGCGCCGACTCGATCGGGCTCGCGGCGAGCAGCACGCGGTCGCCGCTCACCGACGCGGGCTTGCCGTCGGGATCGAGGTACTCGATCGAGGTCACGCGGCGCCCGGACGCGTCGGTCACGAGGCGCGTCGCGATCGCGTTGTGGCGGATCTGCACGTTGCCCGTGAGCAGCGCGTCGCGCAGCAGCGCCACCGAGCCCTTGGCGTTGATCGGGCAGCCGTAGCCGGAGCAGAAGCCGCAGTCGTTGCATGCTTGACGGCCGCGGTAGGTCTGTGATGTCACCGCCGCGGGGTACGGAAACGGGTGCAGCCCGAGCTTGCGCGCGCCCTCCGAGAGCACGTTCGCGACGTACATCGGCACGCCCGAGCGCATCGGGTACGGGCCGGAGCGCGGCTCGGCGAACGGATCGGCGCCGGCCTCGCCCTGCACGCCGATCAGGCGCTCCGCGGCCGCGTAGAACGGCTCCAGCTCGTCGTACGTGAGCGGCCAGTCGGCGAAGCTCGCGCCGGGCACGTCGCCGAGCAACGTCCCGAGCCGGAAGTCGAACGCGGCGAAGCGCGGCGCCTTCATGTCGGCGTGCACCCATGCACCGCCGACGTTCTTCGGCAGGTTGTTGACGTCGCCGACGTACGTCCGGTCGCCGTCGGCCGCGCTCGAGCGGAACGTGCGCGGCTCGATGCGCGTCTGCTGCTGGATCAGCGAGCGCGCGCTGAGCTTGATCTCGTCGCTCGAGAACAGCGAGATCGGCATGCCGTCCTTCGGGTCGTCGAGGCCGAGCCAGTAGTTGTTGCCCGCCTCCAGCACGCAGACCTTCATGCCGTTGGTGGCGAGCACGCGGATCGCGGCGCTGCCGCCGGCGCCGCTGCCGATCACGACGGCGTCGAAGCGGTCGAGGCTGGTGTCGCCGAGGACGTTGGGAACCTTGCTGGGAAGCGATGCCATCGCAGAGACCTCGGAGCTCAGAAGAAGCGCTTGCCGCCCTGCGACAGCGCGACGGCGGTGACGAAGCCTTCGACCATCGGCTCGAGACCGTCGTTCGGACGGCGCGGGTCGATGGTCTGGTTCGGCTGGTCGGGACGGTCGCGCGGCGTGCCGCTCGCGTCGTAGAGCGTGTGGCCGAGCGGCTGGCTGTCGCCGTCGTAGGAGTAATCGCGCCAGCCGACGCCGTCGCGATTGCCGCCGTACTCGGGCGCGCAGAACATCCCTTCGGCGAGGTTCTGCAGGAACGCGTCCTGGAAGCGCGCGTCGGCCGCGGCGAACGCCGCGAGCTTGCCGTCGTCGTCGAGCGACGCGAAGTCGGCGGCACCGCGCGATGCAGCGAACGCGTTCAGCGCCGGCACCGCGTCGCGATAGAGCGCCTGCAAGCCGGGCGTCGGCGGCACGATTCCGTCATTGACGTCGCCGTTCGGGACCGAGCCCGAGCCGAGCAGCTCGATGCGGAACGCGAGCTCCTGCATGCGCGTCGGCGGCAGGATCTCGAGGAAGGCGTCGTGCGGGTAGTCGTCGCCCGGATCGCCGGTCGCGGGATCGGGGTAGGGCGTGCGGCCGCTGAACGGCCCGCTCCGGTAGAGCGTCGGGACGCTCGCGTCGAACGCCGCGAGGAAGCGATCGATGTACTCGACCGCGTCGGTGCCGAGAGCGCCGACGGTCTGGTCCTCGGGCACGATCGCCGCCGCGAGCTGGTCGAAGGTCGCGCGCTCGTCTGCGGTGAAGAAGTGTGCGGCCTGCGCACCGCCGGAGCCGCCGCGGTCGCTGCAGCCGGGCAGCCACGGCACCGTGACCACGGTGCCGCCGGCGGCGAGGAGCTGGAGAAACGTCCTGCGTCGGTAGAGAGGTGCCATGTCGCCAGCGCTCCGGATGCGGGTTCGGGACCGTCCCGAATCGCGCGACGTTAGGGTGCGACGGGAGAGGGTGTCAACCGAGAATGCGGACCAGCTTGCGCTCCCGGACGCGGACCGCCGCGCGACGATCGGCAGTCAGCCAGGCTCCGCCAACCAGGCGGGCGAGCGCGACGTAGGTTGCGTCGGAGCCCGACAGCCCCCAGTCGACCGCCAGCTTTGCGGCGGTGGCGAGAAGCTCGTGGCCGTTCGCGGCGCGGTGCAACCCGAGGGCTTCGACGAGGGAGATGGCCGCGTGGAGCACGAAGCTCGATCTCCTCGATGCGTCGCACGATGGCGCGCCGCTCTTCGTCCGCAGCGTGGTCGACGAAGCGCTCGTCGTAGTTCTCGAGCGAGATCAGGACAGCGGAAGGGCGGCGCGCTCGACCAGAATCGGACCGCCATCACGCTCGAGCGTGCGAAGAACTCGTCCGAGCGACTGCCGGAGCTCGAGCGCGTTCACGGACTTCGGTGACCTCAGAAAGTGTTCATCTCGGTGTCAACGACGACGAGGACTGCATGCCTCGGAGTGACCGTACCGCCGCGCGCCCGGCGAGGAACCCCGTCGCCCAGGCCCACTGGAAGTTGAAGCCGCCGATGCGGCCGTCGCAGTCGAGGATCTCGCCGGCGAGCAAGAGGCCGGCGGACTTGCGCGACGCCATGGTCCGGTAGTCGACTTCGGCGAGCGGCACGCCGCCGGCGGTGACTTCGGCGAAGTCCCAGCCGCGGTCGCGCTCGACCGGCAGTACGAGCTCCGTCAAGCATCGTGCGAGGCGGCGCCGCGGGTCGCGCGCGAGCTGTGCGGCCGGAGTTGCGGGGTCGACGTCGGCCGCATGCAGCAGTGCGTCCGCGAGACGCTCGGGCAGGAGGCCGGCGAGGACACGGCCCAGCGACGCGCGCGGACGCTCGCGCGCGAGCGACTGAAGCAGCGCGTCCGCGTCGTCCGGCGTCTTGCCGGGAAGCACGCTCAGGCGCAGCTGGGTCGCGTCGCCGCGCGCGTGCGCGAGCACCCAGTGGCGGCTCGCGTCGAGCACCACCGGTCCGCTGACGCCGAAGTGCGTCCAGAGCAGGCTGCCGCTGCGACGGTCGATGCGCCTGGCGTTCGCGAGCGTGGTCAGCTCGGCGTCGTGCGAGATGCCGCGCAGGTCGGCATGGAAGAAGCCGCGTCGCAGCACCAGCGGCACGAGAGCGGGGTGCGTGTCGGTGACCGTGTGGCCGAGCGCGCGCACCAGCACGTAGCCGCTGCCGTCGCTGCCGGTGCGTGGCAGCGAGCGCCCGCCGGTGGTGACGATCACGCGACGCACGTGCAGCTCGTGCGTGCGTCCGCCACGCTCGTACGTGACGCCGAGGTGCGCTCCCGCGTCGCCGCCGCCGCTCGCGGCATCGTCTCCGCTTCCGCCCGGCGCGCGCTCCAGTGCGACGACCCGCGCTCCCGTGTGCAGCTCGATCCCGAGCGCGCGGCAGCGCGCGAGCAGCGCATCGACGACCGTGCGCGCGCTGTCGGAGACCGGGAAGAGCTTGCCGGTCTCCTCGCGCTTCAGTGCGACACCGAGCGACGCGAACCATCGCTTGGTCGCGTCCGCGTCGAACGCGGCGAGCACGTTGCGGATCGGGTTGCGCGCGCCCGCGAAGTCGTCGGCGGACACGCGCTCGTGCGTGACGTTGCAGCGACCGCCGCCGGACACCAGGATCTTCGCGCCGATCCGGTTCGCGCCCTCGAGCACGACGATGCGTGCGGGACGCTCGTCGGAGCGCGCCGCTTCCTCGCCGGCGAAGATCGCGGCCGCGAGCCCGGCCGCGCCGGCGCCGATCACCGCGACGTCGGCGACGTCCGCGGGATCGGCGGGCGAGCGAGAAGCGTGGCTCAACAGTGATCCCGCGCGCAGCGCGGGCCGAGCGTCAGCGAGCGCGGGGAGTGGGGCCCCGTCAATCTTCGCTTGACGGGGCGAGGGGGCGCGTGCCCCCTCGTTTGAAGCAACTCAGCGGCCCTTCCAGCGCGGCGCGCGCTTCTCGACGAACGCGGCGAGGCCTTCCTTGAAGTCCTCGGCCTGGAACATCTTCAGCATGCCCTCGCCCGACAGCTTCCAGCCGATGTCATCCGGCTGGTCGGTCGCGGCGAGCATGATGCGCCGGCTCTCGCGCACGGCGAGCGGCGCGTTCTCGCAGATCTGGGCGGCGAGCTTCTTCGCGGCGGCGATCGCCTCGCCCTCCTCGCAGAGGACGTTCACCCAGCCGAAGTGGTAAGCGCGCTCGGCGGGGAAATCGAGGCGCCCGGTGAGCGCCAGCTCCATCGCGACGTTGCGCGGCAGCTTGCGCGGCAGGCGGAACAGCCCGCCCGCTCCGGCGACCAGGTTGCGCTTGACCTCGGGAATGCCGAACACCGCGGTGCGCGACGCGACCAGCAGGTCGCAGGACAGCGCCAACTCGGTGCCGCCGGCGAGCGCGGGACCGTCGACCGCCGCGATCAGCGGCTTGGTGCGCTCGCGCGTCACGAGGCCGCCGAAGCCGCCGCGCTTGGTGCTCATGCCGCCGGGATCGGTGCTCATCTGCTTCAGGTCCGCGCCGGCGCAGAAGATGAAGCCCTTCTCCGTCCGTGCGCCGGTCAGGATGCCGACCCACACCTCGTCGTCGCCCTCGATCGCATCGATCGCCTTCTCGATGCCCTGCGCGACCGCGGTGTTCACGGCATTCCGCGCGTCGGGCCGGTTGATGGTGATGATGCCGACGTTGCCCTGCTTCTCGTAATCGATCATGCGCCGTCTCTACTGTGTCGCGGCGCCGCCGTCACGCGCCGCGGGGGGCGACGGGCAGAGCGTCGTCGGACACGCTATCGCTCCCGGCGTGACACCCGCGGTGATGGCGGCGAAGCGCGCCGGGATCACGTTCCGGCTGCTCGAGTACGCGCACGATCCGGGTGCTGCTTCGTACGGGCTCGAGGCCGCCGATGCGCTCGACCTCGACCCGGCGAGCGTGTTCAAGACGCTGCTCGTCGAGCGGGACGGCGGAGCGCTGGTCGTGGCGCTGGTGCCGGTCGCGTGCACGCTCGATCTGAAGGCGCTCGCGGCGGCGATCGGGGCGAAGCGTGTCGCGATGGCGGATCCCGCGGCGGCGGAGCGCGCGACCGGCTACGTCGTCGGCGGCATCAGCCCGCTCGGACAGAAGAAGCGGCTGCCCACGGTGGTCGACGAGAGCGTGCTCGAGCTCGCCACGGTGCACGTCAGCGCCGGGCGGCGCGGGCTCGAGATCGCGCTCGCGCCGGCCGACCTGCTGCGTCTCTGCGGCGCGCAGACCGCCGCGATCGCGCGCGCCTGACGGCTCCGCGCGGCTCCGTCGCCGAGCGTCGTCGAGAAGCCGTGCTTGACGTGGGCGGCCCCCCGCTCGTGGGGTCGGAGGTCTCTCGACGCGCCTGGTCGACCTCGACCCGTCAGCGTCCCTTCCAGACCGGCGGACGCTTCTCTTTGAACGCCGCGATGCCTTCCTTCGCGTCGTCGCTCATGAACACGCCCGCCGAGTAGCTCATCTCGTTCGCGAGCGCGGCCTTGAGGTCGAGGAACGTGCTCTTCTTCGCCGACTCCTTGCACGCGCGGACGGCGAGCGGGCCGTTGAGGCAGATGGTGTCCGCCCACTCGCGCGCCTTGGCCATCACCTGGTCCTTCGGCACCACGGCGTTCACCAGACCCATCTCGAGCGCGCGCTGCGGCGTGATGCGCTCGGCGAGCAGCAGGACCTCCATCGCGTTGCACCACGACAGCTGGCGCGCGCTGTGGACGGTCGAGCCTCCGCCGGGAAACAGGCCGCGTCGCGGCTCGGAGAGCTGGAAGAACGTATCGTCCGCGACGACGCGCAGATCGGTGTTCCACATCATCTCCATGCCGCCCGCGGCACAGATGCCGTTGATCGCCGCGATGACCGGCTTGTAGAGCGTGAACTCGGTGCCGTCGGGCAAGGTCGCGCCGTCGCGCAGCACGGCGATCAGGCTGTGCGCCATCGTGTAGTTCTCACCCTCGACCTTGTTCTTCGAGCCGCCGTCGCGCAGCTTGTCGGCCTGCTCGGTGACGATGGTGATGAACTTCTTCAGGTCCGCGCCGACGCAGTACACGTCGCCGACGCCGGTCAGGATGGCGACGAACGCGTCGTCGTCGTCGCGATAGCGCACCCAGCAGTCGGCGAGCTGGCCGAAGTGCTCGAGGTCGAGGGAGTTCCTCGCCTCGGGGCGGTCGATGGTGATGGTGACGACGTGTCCGTCCTTCGCGTAGTGGATGGGCATGGCGGGGACGTTCCACGCCGTGGGATCGCTGTCAATCGGGCGCTTGAACGTGGCCTCGGCCCCGGCGGCTCACCGGAAGTCCGGGGCCGGCCGATCTTGTGCTCATGGCGAGAATCACCGCCAGGACCACCAGCAGACGCGCCCGACGAAGAGGCATCCCGCGAAGGCGGACAGTGTGAGCCGCACGGAGCCGGCATCGCGCCCGATGCAGAGTCCGTCGTGAGGGGCGGGGACGTGCGGTCGGCGCTGGATCCGGTGGCGCCCGTGCAGGCCGCGAACGGCGAGCGGCCGACGCGACGCACGCTGCTGCGGGTGCTCGTCGCGTGGTGGGCGATCCTGGTCCTGCTCACGGCGTGCATCTTCGGGTCCGTTCAGCCGATCGTGCTGCTCCTCGTGCTCGTGGACGGCCCCCTTCTGCTGCCGTACGGGCTGCTTTGCTTGACGGGCGCGACGTCACCGGGCACTCCCGTGCTCACCGCGACGGTCGCGGCATACTGTGGGGCGATGCTCCTCCTGCATGCAGCGTGCGTGGCGTACCGTCGCTGGTGGACCGTCGTCGTGATCGTCGGGCTCGCGTCGGCGTCCTTCGGGGGCTGCCTGACCAGAGTCACGCCGATCCTCGAGATGCGCCGGGCGTTCAACTAGCGCCGGCGCCAGCCGGCGACGAGCGTGGCGCGGCCTGATGGTGCTTCCTTGGCCGCGTGACAGGCGCATACTCGCGACGGTTCGATCGAGCAGCGCGCGTCGAGATCGGCTTCGTGTCGCGCCGGAGGTGTCGCGTGGCAACGTTGGTCGCCGTGAACGTCGGCCTGCCCCGGGACGTGAGCTGGGGCGGCCGGACGGTGCATACGGGGGTCTGGAAGGCTCCCGTCGCGGGGCCGCGCATGGTGCGCCGGCTGAACGTCGACGGCGACGGGCAGGGCGACCTCGGCGGGCACGGAGGCGAGCATCGTGCGGTGCTGGTCTATCAGCTCGACTCGTACCGCCACTGGCGACGCGAGCTCGGCCGCGACGATCTCGAGCACGGCGCGTTCGGCGAGAACTTCACCGTCGACGGGCTGCCCGACGACGAGGTCTGCATCGGCGACAAGTACAAGATCGGTGAGGCGGTGTTCGAGGTCACGCAGCCGCGCGTCACCTGCTACCGCGTCGGCCTCCGTCTCGGTGAGCCGCGCATGGCTGCGCTTCTCGTCCAGCACCGGAGGCCGGGCTTCTACCTGCGCGTGCTCACCGAGGGGCACGTCCAGGCCGGCGACGCGATCGTCAAGCTCGAGACGGGGCCGGAGAAGATCAGCGTCGCAGAGATCGACGCGCTGCTCTACCTGCCCGGCCATCCGCGCGATCGTATCGCGCGGGCGCTGCGCATTCCGGCTTTGAGCCCGGGCTGGACGCGCTCGCTGCAGGCGTTCCTCGAGCGCCCGGACGGCGACGCTCCGTCGGGCAATCCAGGCCTCAACGCCGCCGCGACGGTGTCGCCGCCGGCGTGGCAGGGCTTCCGCTCGCTGTCCGTCGAGCGGGTCGTGCGCGAGAGCGCGAGCATCACCTCGTTCCACCTCGCGGCCCCCGACCGCACGCCGCTGCCGGCGGCTCTGCCGGGTCAGTTCCTCGCCTTCCGTCTTCCGGCGGTGGCGCGAGGGCCGGCGTTGATCCGCAGCTACTCGCTGTCGGGGCCGCCCGGTGCGGCCGGATACCGGATCAGCGTCAAGCGTGAGCCGTCGGGCGCGGGCAGCGGGTACCTGCACGATCGCGTCCACGCCGGCGACACTCTCGAGGCGGCGGCGCCGCGCGGCAGCTTCGTGCTCCGCGCGGCCACCACCCCCGTGCTGCTCGTCTCGGCGGGGGTCGGGGCGACACCGGTGCTGGCGATGCTGCACGCACTCGCGGCGCAGCGCTCGTCGCGCGAGGTGTGGTGGCTGCACGGCGCGCGCGACGGCCGCGAGCACGCCTTCGCTGCCGAGGTGCGCGAGATGATCGCGCTCCTGCCGAGAGCGCGCGCGCACGTGGGCTTCAGCAGGCCGGTCGCGTCGGATGCGCTCGGCGTCGGCTACACCGCGACCGGCCGCATCACCGCGGACCTGCTCGTCGAGCTCGCCCCGCCGCGCGATTCCGAGGCGTACGTCTGCGGACCGTCGGCCTTCATGCAGGACGCGAGCGCAGGCCTGCTCGCGGCAGGCCTCGATCCGTCGGCCGTGCACACCGAGATCTTCGGCGCGGCCCCGGCGCTCGCGCCCGGCGTCCGCACGCGCGTCGCGCTGCGCGCGCCGCATCCGCCGGACGCCGGTGAAGGCACCGGCCCGCAGGTGTCGTTCTCGCGCAGCGGGCTCACGGTGCGCTGGCACCCGGACGCCACCAGTCTGCTCGAGCTCGCCGAGGCGTGCGACGTACCGACGCGCTGGTCGTGCCGGACGGGCGTCTGCCACAACTGCGAGACCGCGCTGATGTCGGGAGCCGTCGCGTACGATCCTGCTCCCGTCGAGCCACCCGCCGCAGGCGACGTGCTCATCTGCTGTGCACGGCCGCGCGGCGACGTGGTGCTCGATCTGTGACGTCGCAGCAGACGCTCGCAGGCGCTTGACACCCGATTCGCGAGCGCGGCTAAGGTCGTTGCCGCGTCGGGACGATTCTGCTCTGGGAGACGCCCGATGCCGACCGCCGCACGCCCCGCGCCCGCCGCCACGCCGCAGCCGCTCTTCCAGGCGGGCGACGTCGACGGCTTCTTCGGACTCGCGATCGACAACCTGATCCAGTTCCTGCTGATCCTCGGGCTTTGCACCGGCGTGCTCGGCTTCCCGATCGACCTGCTGCTGCACACGATCCTGCCGGCGGCTGCGCTGTCGATCGTGATCGGCAACTTCTTCTACGCCTGGCAGGCGCAGCAGCTCTCGGCGCGCACGGGTCGCACCGACGTCACGGCACTGCCCTACGGCATCAACACCGTGTCGCTGTTCGCGTTCGTCATGCTGGTCATGCTGCCCGTCAAGCTGGCGGCGCTCGGCGACGGCATGAGCGAGGCGGACGCGTCGCGCACCGCGTGGCGGATCGGCATCGCGGCGTGCTTCGTGTCGGCGCTGATCGAGCTCGCGGGGGCGCTGGTCGCGGAGCAGATCCGGCGCTGGACGCCGCGTGCGGCGCTGCTCTCGACGCTCGCCGGCATCGCGATCAGCTTCATCGCGATCGACTTCGCGATGAAGACGTTCGGCGCGCCGCTGGTCGCGATCCTGCCGCTCGGCGTGATCCTGGTCACGTACTTCTCCGGCACGCACCTGCCGCTGCGCGTGCCGGGCGGCGCGTGGGCGCTCGGGCTCGGCACCCTCGCCGCGTGGCTGCTCTGGGCGATGGGGGATCCGACGCCGGTCGACGCGGCGCGCATTCCCGGCGCGATGAAGACGGTCGGCTTCTACTTTCCGGTGCCGCTCGCGTCGGACCTGATCGCGGGGCTCACGCACCCGCTGTTCGCGCAGTACCTGATCCCGGTGATCCTGCCGATGGGCCTCTTCAACGTGCTCGGCTCGCTGCAGAACATCGAGTCGGCCGAGGCCGCCGGCGACGCGTACCCGACCATGCCGAGCCTCGCGGTGAACGGCATCGGCTCGATCGCGGCGGCGCTGTTCGGCTCGTGCTTCCCGACCACGATCTACATCGGGCATCCCGGCTGGAAGGCGCTCGGCGCGCGCTCGGGCTACTCGATCCTGAACGGCCTGTTCTTCGCGGTGCTGGCTCTCTTTGGCTTGACGTACTTCATCAACACGCTGGTGCCGATGGAGGCCGGCATGGCGATCGTGCTGTGGATCGGCGTGATCATCACCGCGCAGGCGTTTCAAGCGACGCCGTCGGAGCACGCGCCGGCGGTCGCGGTCGGGCTCTTCCCGGCGATCGCGGCGTGGGGCGCGCTGGTCCTCACGCAGGCGCTCGGTGCCGCCGGCAACGCGACCGGCGATCCGGGGCTCGCGGCGCGCGTGCTCGCCGATCCGAAGGCGTTCGCGATGGCGGGGCTCGACCTGCACGGGCTGGTCGCGCTGTCGCAGGGCTTCATGCTCACCTGCATGATCTGGTCGGCGATCAGCGCGCGGCTCATCGACCGTCAGTTCCGGATCGCGGCGGTGTGGGCGCTGATCGGTGCGGTGATCGCGTTCTTCGGCTTCGTGCACGCGGGGGCGCTGACCCCGGCGGGCGGCACGTACGAGATCGGCTGGGCGACGGGCTGGCGCTGGGCGGTCGGCTACGTCGCGTGCGCCGCGTTCTTCCTGTTCGTCGAGCGCGTGGGCGCGGCACGGACGCACTGAGCCCTTCCGCCGGCGGCTTCGCTCGGCCCCGGACGCGCGTCGAACGGGCGCGTGTCGCCTTCGGACGCGTGCGCGGGACGTCCGCGTCGGGGGGGCGCGCGCGGCGTTTGCACCTTCCGCGACGTCCCGCGGACGCGCACGGTGATGCGCGGACGCCGGCGCTGCGTTTCGCGGCTGGTGTCCCTCGCCATCAGCGAGTATCGTGCGCGCCATGCTCGTTCGGCGCGTCCTCCGCTGGCTCGCGGCTCCGGCCGTCGTCGTCGGTCTGCTCGTCGTCGCGCTGCCGCTCGGCGGGCCGCTCGGCTGCGACGGCTGCAGCACTTCGATCTCGACCAGCGCGCTGCCCGACGGCATCGTCGGCGAAGACTACTTCGTGCAGCTCGATTCCGACTGCGGCGGCGACCAGTGGTTCATCGACGAGGGCATCCTGCCGCCCGGCATCGCGCTGTCGAACGGTGGCAAGCTGACCGGCACGCCGCAGCTACCGGGCGTGTACACGTTCACCATCGGCGTCGTGGACTACGACGACGGCGACTATGCCTTCCGCGGCTTCGCGCTGACGGTGCTGCCGGCCAATGCGGGTTGAGCTCGCGCGCATCGTCGCCGCGGTCGCGCTGCTGCTCGTGCTGGGCGGTGCGCCCGGCTGCTCGGGCATGCCGAGCGGCAAGCTGTATCCGATCCGCGGCGAGGTGGTGTCGATCGCTGCGGCGCGCAACGAGATCGTGCTGCACCACGAGGCGATTGCGGGCTTCATGCAGGGCATGACGATGCCGTTCCCGGTCGCGAACCGCGATTTGCTCGAGGGGGTCGAGCCGGGGGACCGGGTCGAGGGCGTGCTGCTGGTGGAGGGCGCCCGCTACGCGCTCGTGAGCCTCGCCGAGATCCCGAAGCCGACGCCAACCGCTGCCGCGTCCTGAGCGCGGCGGCTGCCGGCGCCGCGTCACGATGCGGTGCGGCGGTGCTCGCGCCGACGAAAACTTTTGACTCGACGCCGCGACGGGCGTAGCGACGTGCCATGCGTCGTCGAGGAATCGCCGTCGTCGCCGTTCTCCTCCTCCTCGGGCTCTGCAGCGCCAGCGACGCCGGTGCATGGACCGCGCGCATCTCCGGCGCCGCGAGCCTCGACGATCGACTGCACGACGTCGCGCGCGACCCGTCCGGCGACGTCGTCACGCTCTCCGAGGATACCGTCACGAAGCACGCGCGCGTTGACGGGGCGCCGCTGTGGCGCACACGGCTCGTCGACCGCGAGGGGACGCTCGACTACGTCGTGAGCCTGGCCACGGACGCGTCCGGTGACGTGGTCGTGATCGGCGGCACCAGCGACCCCGGCGCCGCGAACGACGCCGTCGTGTGGAAGCTGTCGGGCGCGGATGGTCGAGAGCTGTGGCGGTTCCGCTTCGACGGCCCGGGGCGAGACGCGGACTACGCCACCGACGTCGCCGTCGACGCGAGCGGCGACGTGATCGTGGGCGGCGTGTCGCACCTGATCGCGGAGGACATGCTGGCGATCAAGATCGACGGCGAGACCGGCCTCGAGAAGTGGCACGCGGTCGTGCCGGGACCGGTGGCGGGACAGGACCAGGGGCTCGCGGTCGCGATCGATGCGCACGGCGACGTCGCGGTGGTGGGCGATGCGACCACCGCGGGACCCGTCGACCGCTTCGCCGCGATCAAGCTGCGCGGCACGGATGGCGAGCTGCTGTGGCGTGCCTTCGCCGCCGGCCCCGACGACAACGGTCAGGCGTCCGGCGCCGCGTTCGATGCGGCGGGCGATCTCGTCGTCGTGGGCTCGATCGCCTTCGCGGCGACCGGCTTCGACGTCGCCGTGGTCAAGCTCGACGGTGCGACCGGCGCCGAGCGCTGGCATCGCTACGTGGACGGCAGCGCGCACGACTTCGACTTCGGTGCGCAGCTCACCGTCTCCGCATCGGGTGACGTCGTCGCCGTGGGCGGGGTGGTGAACACAGGGTCGGGACACGACGTGCTGGTGCTGCGGCTCGGGCCGGACGGCTCGGAGCGGTGGCGACGCGACATCGACGGTGGGACGGCGCGCTACGATTCGGGAGCGGCCGTGTCGCTGGTCGGTGATCGCGTGGTGCTGGCGGGGGCGATCGACGGCACGAGCTACGACGACGGGCGCTTCGCGGCGCTAGGCCTCGACGGTGCGACCGGTGCCGAGACGTGGCGTCTCACCCGGGATGGTGACGCCGACGGGCGCGACGAGGCAGTCTTCGCCGTCGCCGCCTCGGACGGCGGGGTCCTGATCGGCGGCGCGCTCGCGAATCTCGGTACGCAGGGCGATGGGCTCGTCCTCGCCGTGGACGCCGCGAGCGGCGCCGTGCGGTGGGAGCGCAACCTCAACGTCATCCGCCGCGCCGACGGCGAGGCGACCGCGGTCGCGGTCGACGCCGCCGGCGATGCCGTCGTCGCGGGTGTCACGTCGGACCCCGCCACGGCCGACGACGTCACCGTCGTCAAGCTCGGCGGAGCGAGCGGCGCCGAGCTCTGGCGGACGCGGATCGATGGTCCGCAGCACGACGATGACTGGGGCGGACCGGTGGCGGTCGACGGTGCCGGCGACGTTCTCGTCGGTGCGGCAACGCTGGAGGAGCCTCCGGTGCTGCTGGACAACCCCTGGTTCCCCGAGCTGCCGCCCGTCGTCAGCTTGCGCGTGGTCAAGCTCGACGGTGCGACGGGATCCGAGAAGTGGCGCAGCTCGTCCGCCACCCAAGGGTTCGTACGCGCGGACCGCCTCGCTCTGGTGCAGGACGATCCGATCCTCGCCGGCTGGGGCGGCGGCAGGCTCTACGAGAGCATCGCGGCGATCGCGCGCATCGACGGTGTCACGGGAGCGGAGCGCTGGCGTTGCGCGCTCGGCGTCGAAGCGTTCGGCCCGAGCCCGCACGCGGTTCACGTCGGGGTCGAACCGACGGGCGACGTGGTCGCCGCCGTGCGCGACGTCGCAGCACGCATCCGTGGCACGAGCGGCGTCGCGACGTGGGGACCGAAGCCGCTCGCGGTTGCGGTCACGGATCTCGCGGTCGACCGGACGGGAGACGTGGTCGTGGTCGGACAGAGCGAGGTCGGCTTCGGCGTCGAGAAGCTGAGCGCTTCGACCGGAGCATCGCTGTGGACCGTGAGCCGCGGCGCCGGCCGCGCGCTCGCCGTCCGGCTCGATGCGGCGGGGGACGTCTTCGTCGCCGGCGCAATGCAGCACGCCGGTGTGGAGCGGCTCGCGGTGGTGAGAATCGACGGTGCGAGCGGCGTCGTCCGGTGGGAGCGCATCATCCCGGCGCACGGACCGGTGCGCGGCCTCACGCTCGCCCTGGATCCGGCGGGTGACGTGGTCGTCGGCGGGGCCGCGGCGATACCGGGCCACGGCGAGGACTTCGCGGTGCGGAAGCTGCGCGGGAGCGACGGGCGCCTGCGCTGGCGCCGCAACATCGATGGTGGCGGGCGCGGGAACGATCGCGCACAGGCCCTGGCGCTCGACGACGCAGGGAACGTGGTCGCGGCCGGCGCCCTCCGGAACCGCGACGGCTTTGCCGACTTCGCCGTGGTGCGCTTCGACGGCCGTACCGGCAGCTCGCGCTGATCGCCGTCCGGGAAGCCTTGCGAAGAATCGCACGGCGCTTCTCTGGCGACAGGGGAACGACTTCGACTAAGTAGGGCCATGCCCTCGGAAAAGTTCCCCATCGACCTCGGTGCGCTGAAGACGGTGAAGCTCGACCCCAAGGTCGACACGCTCACCGACGACCAGCGGGCCGCGCTGACGCACAACATCCAGCTCTGCCGCGACGCGATCGTGTTCTTCACCGCGCTCGCCGGCGCGAAGGGTCTGTCGGGACACACCGGCGGCGCCTACGACACGGTGCCGGAGGTGACGATCATCCGCGGCTTCATCGCCGGTGGTGCGCCGATCGTGCCGATCTTCTTCGACGAGGCCGGGCACCGCGTCGCGACGCAGTACCTGCTGAGCGTCCTCGAGGGCGCGATGCCGGCCGAGAAGCTGATGCACTACCGCGAGTTCGACAGCGGGCTGCCGGGCCATCCGGAGAAGCTGCTGACGCCCGGCGTGCACTTCAGCTCGGGACGCCTCGGCCACATGTGGGCGTTCGTGAACGGCGTCGCGATGGCGAATCCAGGGAAGGCCGTCGTCCTGCTCGGCTCGGACGGCAGCCAGATGGAGGGCGACGACGCCGAGGCCGCGCGCCTCGCGGTGTCGCAGCAGCTCAACGTCAAGATCCTGGTCGACGACAACAACGTGACCATCGCCGGGCACCCGCAGGAGTACATGCCGGGCTACGATCTGACGCGCACGCTCACCGGGCACGGGCTCAACCCCGAGACCGTCATGGGCGAGGACCTCGACGAGCTCTACGTCGTGCTCGCGCGCGCGTTCCGCGAGGCGAAGCCGCACGCGCTGATCATCAAGCGCCACATGGCGCCCGGCATCGAGGGCGCCGAGGGCAGCCCGCACGCGCACGAGGTCCTGAAGACCGAGGTCGCGGTCAAGTACCTCGAGAAGCGCGGCCAGGCGGGCGCGGCCGAGCTGCTGAAGTCCGCGAAGGGCGACAAGAGCCCGCTCTCGTACGAGGGCAGCTCGGGCGTCGGCAAGAACCGCGACGACTTCGGCAAGATCGTGAACGCGCTTCTCGACAAGATGTCGCCCGAGGAGCGCGTGGCGCGCGTGCGCGTGTTCGACAACGACCTCGAGGGCTCGTGCGGCCTGCACCACATCCGCAAGGCCCATCCGGAAGTCTTCGTGCGCGGCGGCATCATGGAGCGCGGCAACTTCTCGGCCGCGGCCGGCTTCGGCAGTGAGAAGGGCAAGCAGGGCATCTTCGCGACGTTCTCGGCATTCCTCGAGATGTGCGTCAGCGAGATCACCATGGCGCGGCTCAACTTCTCGAACGTGCTCGCGCACTTCAGCCACAGCGGCGTCGACGACATGGCGGACAACACGTGCCACTTCGGCATCAACTCGATGTTCGCCGACGGTGGCCTGACGCCGGGCCACGGCGAGGACGAGACGCGGCTCTACTTCCCGGTCGACCAGTACCAGTTCGCGGCCTGCATCGAGCGCGTGTTCGACGATCCTGGCCTGCGTTTCGTGTTCAGCACGCGCGCGCCCGTGCCCGACATCCTCGGCGAGGACAGCAAGCCGCTGTTCCAGGGCAAGGCGTTCGCGCCCGGCAAGGACGACGTGGTCCGCGACGCGCAGGGCGGCGGCTACGTGGTCGCGTTCGGCGAGACCGTCTATCGCGCGCTCGACGCGGTGATCCGTCTGCAGCGCGACGGCGTGAAGGTCGGGCTGATCAACAAGGCGACGCTGAACGTCTGGGACGAGGACACGATGAAGCGTCTCGCCGGCGCTCCGTTCGTGCTGGTCGCCGAGGCGTTCAACGTGAAGACCGGTCTCGGCAGCCGCTTCGGCAGCGCGCTCCTCGAGCGCGGCTTCAAGGGCCGCTACCGCCACATCGGCACGCACCGCGAGGGCGTCGGCGGGCTGTGGCAGCAGATGGGCTGGCAGGGCCTCGATCCGGAGGGAATCGCGAAGGCGATCCGCACGCTCGTCTGATCCGAGCCGCCCGCCGCTTCATCGCACCGACCCGAACGACGGGAGGTCGCTTGACGCCCACGACCGCCGCACGCGCACGCCCCGCCTCCGGGATCTTTCGCTGGATCCCGGCCCTCGACTCGCTGCGGACCTACGGTCGCGGTGCGGCGCAAGCGGACCTGCTCGCCGGCCTGTCGGTCGCGGCGGTCGCGGTTCCGCAGGCGATGGCGTACGCGATGATCGCCGGCCTGCCCGCAGAGTACGGGCTCTACACCGCGATCGTCATGACCGCCGTGGGCGCCGTCCTCGACTCGTCGCGCCAGCTCATCAACGGTCCGACCAACGCGATCTCGATCGCGCTGCTGAGCGCGGTCGGCGGCATCGCGAGCCCCGACGAGCGCGTGCAGGCGGCGGTGCTGATGGCGCTGCTGATCGGCTCGATCCAGCTCGTCATCAGCTTCGCGCGCCTCGGCGACCTGACGCGCTACATCTCGCACTCGGTGATCGTCGGCTTCACCGCCGGCGCGTCGCTGCTGCTCGTGCTCGACCAGATGAAGAACCTGCTCGGGCTCAAGCAGATGGGCGACGTGCACGACCACTTCCTCTACCGCTTCTGGCTCAGCATGACGCAGGGCGGGCGGATCCATCCGCTGACGGTGGAGATCGGGCTCGCGTCGATCGCGCTGGTGCTCGCGCTGCGCTGGGTCAAGCGCAAGCTCGACTGGCCGCTCCTTCCCGAGTTTCTCGTCGTCGTCATCGTCATGGCGGCCGCGACCGCGGCATGGGGCTGGGACCAGCAGGGCGTGAAGGTCGTCGGCGACATCCCGGCGAAGCTGCCGTCGTTCCAGCTGCCGCACCTCGACGCGGTCAAGATCCAGGACATGGCGAGCAGCGCGCTCGCGATCGCGCTGCTCGGGCTCCTCGAGGCGATCTCGATGGCGAAGGCGATCGCCGCGGTGACGCGCCAGAAGCTCGATCTCAACCAGCAGTGCCTGAGCGAGGGCGTCGCCAACTTCACCGGCAGCTTCTTCCAGTGCATGCCCGGCTCGGGCTCGCTGACGCGCTCCGCGATCAACCAGCAGGCCGGCGCGCAGACGCAGTGGTCCGGTGTCGTCTCGGCGGCGGCCGTCGCGCTCATCATGCTCGCATTCGCGCCCTACGCGCGCTTCATCCCGCGCTCGGCGCTGGCCGGGCTCCTGATGCTGACCGCGGCGCGCATGGTCAACTTCCACGACCTGCGCTTCCACTGGCGGACGTCGAACTTCGACGCCGCGATCGTCGCCGCGACCGCGATCGGCGCGTTCGCGATCTCGATCGAGTTCTGCGTCCTGATCGGCGTGTTCCTGTCGTTCATGCTCGCGGTGCCGCGCACCGGGCAGATGCACTTGACGGAGTTCTTCGTCGCGCACGACGGGCGCATCCTCGAGCGCCTGCGCGACGACGAGGTGTGCGACTGCCTGCGCATCTTCGGGCTCGAGGGCGAGATGTACTTCGGCTCCGGCGTGAGCCTCGAGCAGCACCTCGAGACCATCGAGGACAAGGTCGGTCCCGAGACGCAGGTGGTCGTGCTGCGGCTCAAGCGCGCGCGCAATCCCGATGCGGTCGGCGTGTCGCTGCTGGCGCACTTCGTCGAGCGCATGAAGGCGCGCGGCGTCCAGCTCGTCGTGTGCGGCGTGCGGCACGGCATGTTCGTCTGCTTCGAGAAGAGCGGTGTCATCGACGAGATCGGCCGCGACAACGTCTTCCTCGAGCAGCCGGTACGGCAGACCAGCACCATGCTCGCCGTCGAGCACGCGCAGCGGCTCGTGCGGCGTCCGTGCGCGATCTGCCGTGCGCGCAAGGGCGGGGCGCCGGCGCTGTACTACCAGATCTGAGCGCGCCGCGAGGGAGTGCCGGACGTGCGCGCGTCGCGGCGTGCGCGACGACGCCGGTGCCGCGCACGCCGCTCAGAAGTAGACCTGGACGCCGGCCAGGACGGCGATCGGGTTGCCGGGCGTGAAGTGGATGTCGTGCACGCCGTCGCCCGGGCTCTTCCCGGGCTTCGTCAAGCAGCCGGGCTGCGTGCCGAGCTCGTTGGCGAGGCACGTGTCGTCGGCGAACTGCGCCTCGCGCCAGTCGGTGTTGGTCAGGTTCTGCAGCGCGAGGTTCAGCTGCACGCTCTGCCAGCGATACGAGGCGAGCAGGTCCATCAGGAACCAGCCCTGCGCGGTCAGCGAGTCCGTTTCGTCGGCGGGCCGGTCGCCGAGGAAGCGGCCGCGCAAGCCGACCGAGAGACCGTTCGGCCAGCGCGCGGTGAGCCCCCCGTTCATCAGCAAGGTCGGTGCGAGCGGCACGTAGCCGCCGTTGGTGAAGCGCGCGTGCGCCCAGTTGAGGTCGTAGTCGGCCCACAGCCAGTCGTTGATCTGGTAGCGCAGCTCGAGGTCGATGCCGTAGCGATTGCTCGGCGGCCCCGGAACGAAGTTGCCGGTGGTGTCGTCGATCTCGGCATCCACCGTGCCGGCGTCCCCCGAGAACACGAGCTCGCTGTCAAGATGAAGATACCAGAACGCTGCGGCAGCATCGAGACCTTCGAGGATGCTCGTGCGCGTGCCGATCTCGGTGCCGATCGACTGCGTCAGCGGCTCGTTGCTGGCCGGATGCAGCGTGACCGTAGATCCGGGTGCGTACGTGACCTTGCCCTGCGGCACCGCGACGCGCGCGTCGTTGGAGTGAAAGCCCGTGCCGAAGTTCAGGTAGACGTCGGTCTCGGGAGCGACGGTGAAGACCGCGTTGGCCTTCGGGCTCGGCAGGCCCTGCGTCTTCGACCCCTGGATGAGGTTGGCGTCGAAGTTCGGATCTTCCTCCTGGTCCGGCAGCCGGTCGCGGACGTCCATGAAGTAGACGTCGCCGCGCAGGCCCACCTCGAGGCGGATCCAGTCGGTCGGGAAGAGCTGCTGCTCGACGTAGCCGCTCACCGAGCTCTCCTGGATCCTGAGCTTGTTGACCGCGAAGAAGCGGTTTCGGCGCACGCTGCGCAGGAGCCCGAGGTCGATGTCGTCGTTGCGGTTCTCGAGCCCGACGCGGGTTTGGCCGGGGATGCCCCAGAGGTCCGCGTCGTGCTCCCAGCGGGCCTTCAGGCCGTACGTCCAGCGCGTGTCGTCCTGTTCGATCTCGTCGCCGGGAATGTCGTCGGCGCCGGGGATCGGATCCGGCGCGAAGCCCGTGTCGATGATGCCGCCGCCGGGCGGCCGGATGAAGCGGTCGCCGGTGAAGCGGAAGAAGGTGAAGTCGGAGAACAGCTTCAGCCGGTAGCGAAAGCCGTACGCCGTGATCTTGACGTCGTCGGCCGCCGTCGCGTGCAGCTGATAGTCGACGTTGAGCTGCTCCTTGTCGGTCTTGCCGCCCTCGGTCGGATCGATCGAGCCGAATTGCGAGAGGCGCGGCCCGGTGAAAGGCTCGCCGTTCGGATACTTGCCCGTCACCGCGCGCAGCGGGATCTGTCCCGAGCTGTCCCAGTCGGAGTCGTAGAGGAAGGTCGACACGCGCAGGATCGAGTCCGGCGTCGGCTCGACGGTGAGCTTGCCGAACCAGTTGTACGCGGCGAGGTTCTGCGGACTCTCGAACGGCCCGTTGGTGTAGCGCGCCTGGGCCGCGAGGTAGAGCGTCGCGTTGCCGAGCTGGGGCGACGCCTGCGCGAGGTAGCGCTGCGTGTCGAACGAGCCGCCCTCGGCGAGGAACGACGTCTCGGCGACGCGGTCCTTTGTCACCAGATCGAGCGCGCCCGCGTTCATGAAGTCGCCGAACTGCACGAAGTAGGGGCCTTTGAAGAGCCGCAGGCGATCGATGGTCTCGGGGATGACGAAGTTCAGGTCCGCGTAGCCCTGGCCGTGTGCGTGCGACACCAGGTTCACCGGCGTGCCGTCGACGAACAGGGCGAAGTCGGTGCCGTGATCCGAGTCGAAGCCGCGGATCAGGTACTGCGCGGCCTTCGAGCCGCCCTGATGCTGCGCGACGACGAGGCCGGGCACGTTGTTGAGGATCTCGATCAGGGTCGAGTGCGGGCGCAGGTCGAAGTCGCGCGCGCGGATCTCGTCCGAGGACGCGGCCGACATCGGCTTCTTCGCCTCGACGACGATCTCGGACAGGGCGCCGTGGCCGCCGTCGTCGAAGAGCTTGACGCGGTCGCCGCCGCTGGCCTTCTCTTCGCCGCTCGTCTCTTCGCCGCCCTGTGCCGGGCGACTCTCGGCGAGAACGGACGTGGTCTCCTCTGCAGGTGCCGCGGTCGCGAGGCAGATCGCCGCGACCACGGCCACCGGCAGAACTCTTCTTCTGCGCATGGCACGTCTCCGCCGTCGCGGCGCACGGGCTGCCGCGACCGGTTCAGGTGATCGAAGTTTCGGATCAGGCCTGAGCGGGGAGCGGTGGTGCGCGCGCGCGCAGCGCGGGGAGGGCGCGCGCGACGGGGCGCGTCGTCGCGGCAGGAGCCGCGATCGGCGCGGAGACGCGGACGGGAAGCAGCAGCGCGGCACGCGTGCCGAAGGTCTGAAACGGTGCCTGGGTGTGGGTGTGCTCGGTCGCGCTCGAGGACGCGGGCGCGATGGCGGGGCCCTGCCGGCGCCGGTCCGTCCGCCGGGCGGGCGCGATCGTGCGCGCG
>JAIEPK010000026.1 GCA_019749875.1 Candidatus Binatia bacterium
ATGCTGCTCGGGCTGGAGTTCACCGACGCAGCGGCGACGCAGCGCTTCGTCGCCGCGTGCTTCGCGCGCGGCGTGCTGCTCGGCTGGACGCTGCACCACGATCGGGTGGTTCGGCTCGCACCACCGCTCGGGATCGGCGACGACGACCTCGAGGACGCACTGCAGGGGATCACCGCCGCCCTCGAGGAGCCGCCAGCGACGCGCTGACACCCACTCCACGGCCGGCAGCGGGCGCGCCGGCGCTCAGACCAGCAGCAGCACCCCGACCGCGTGCACTGCGGCGGCGAGGATTCCCACGATGAACGTCAAGTAGCTGCGGCGCAGCATGCGGTACTTGCGGTCGAGCACGATGCCCTGGCCGTAGATGTCGCGCGCCAGCATCGCGTACAGCTGGGCGTCGTCGCGCGCGACGTCGGCGAAGAGCTCCTCGAAGCGCTCGCGCGACAGCGCCGCAAAGTGTCCGAAGAAGGTCACGTTGAACGACGGCGCGGCGAGGTCGACCGTACCGTCCGACCGCCGCGGCACCGAGACCGACGGCAGCACGGCGAGCACCGCGAAGATCAGCGACAGCAGGACGCTCGCCGCGAGCAGCAGGAAGGGCCAGCGCAAGGACGGCGTCGCGAACCCGGACAGGCCCGCGGTCAGGACGATCGAGCAGACGGTGATCAGGATGCTGGCCTTGGTGTCGGCCATCGACGACAGCTGGCTCTGGTTCTGCTGGATGCTCAGCAGCGCGTAGTCGACGGTCTGCCGCCCCTCGATGCCGGTGAATGCTCCGCGCGCATCGACGGCCACGCCCCTCCGAACGCCTGACGGCGCACCGTCGGGCCGTGCCGTCATCCACGCACCTCGGTCGTCACGTCGTTCAGCTGGGATCGCAGCCGTCCGCGCCGTCCGCCATCGCGAAGCAGCGCGTCGGGTCGCTCGTCTGCGCGCACAGGGTCGCGAAGTAGTTGCACATCGCGTGATCGTCCTCGAGGTCCTGCAGAGAGCGGATCGGCTCGCCGAACGTCACCTCGTACTCGCTGTCGATGTGCTCGTAGAAGAAGAGCTTCTGCCGGCCGTTCTCGATCACGAACGTGACCGCGGGCGGCAGCTTCGGCACCTCGTCGTTGGTATTGACCACTCGCCAGCTGGTCGGCAGCGCGTCGACCAGAGCGGCGAACGTCGGGTCGCCGGTGCGCGGGCTCGCGAAGTTGTACAGCACCGGCGCCGCGAACCGCGTGGCGCGCGCGAGATCGGGCGCGGCGAGCGTCGCGAGCGACGCACCGAGGCTGTGGCCGGTCACGTACAGCGTCGTGAAGCTGCCGGACGCGGCGAGCGCGTTCACCTCGTCGACGATCGCCCTGCCGATGGTCGCGTAGACCGCGCTGAAGCCCTGCTCGGTCATGCCGCCGCCGCGCACCACCGCGTACGGAACCTGCGCGAACTCCGCGTCCGAGATCCACTCCGAGATCGTCTTCGTGCCGCGGAACACCACGTAGATCGCGTCGCCCGCGGTCGCGACGAAGGCGATCGGCACCTCGCTCGCGAAGCTCTCGCCCGGAAACGCTTCCGACGTGAGGAACTGCTGCCGCAGCGTGTACGGCGCCGGCAGCGAGAAGCTGGTGCCGGCCTGATCGTCGGCGAGCATCTGGTACGACTGGAGGCACAGCGCGCCCAGCCGGGTCGCGAGATCCAGGTCGAACGCGGTCTCTTCTTCGCCGGGGACGGTCGGGGTCGGCGTGGGCGAGGGCTGCGCGGGGTCGCTGCTCGGGCCGCAGCCGAGCGTGAGCGCCGACAGCGCGAGCGCGGTGACCAACGTCCGCACCGTGCTCACACCGCGGCCGCGCCGTCCGCGGGTGCGCCGTCCTTGGTCCCCGCCTGGCGCAGCAGCTCGGCTTCGATGAACGGATCCAGGTCGCCGTCGAGAACGGCGTCGGTGTTACCGGTTTCGACGCCGGTCCGGTGGTCCTTGACCATGCGGTACGGGTGCAGGACGTAGCTGCGGATCTGACTGCCGAAGTTGATCTCGCGCTTCTCGCCGGTGATCTGCTCCTTCTTCTCGCGCTGCTTCTGGAGCTCGAGCTCGTACAGGCGCGAGCGCAGGATCTTCATCGCCATCGCCTTGTTCTTGTGCTGCGAGCGCTCGTTCTGGCACGCGACGACGATGCCGGTCGCGAGGTGCGTCAAGCGCACGGCCGAGTCCGTCTTGTTGACGTGCTGACCGCCCGCGCCCGACGAGCGGTAAGTGTCGACGCGCAGGTCCTCGTCGCGAATCTCGATCTCGATGTCCTCGTCGATCTCCGGCGTGACCAGGACCGCGGCGAACGAGGTGTGACGACGCGCGTTGGCGTCGAACGGCGAGATGCGCACCAGGCGGTGCACGCCGGCCTCGGCGCGCAGATACCCATAGGCGTACTCGCCCTCGACGGTGAAGGTCGCGTTCTTGATGCCGGCGCCCTCACCGGGCTGGTGGTCGAGCATCTGGACCTTGTAGCCGTGGCGCTCTGCCCATCGCAGCAGCATGCGGAGCAGCATCTCAGCCCAGTCCTGCGACTCGGTGCCGCCCGCGCCCGGATGGACGTTCACGATCGCGTTCGAGAGGTCGTGCTCACCGCCGAGCATGCGTTGCAGCTCGAGCTTCGCGACCTCCTGGTCCACCTGCGCGAGCCGCGACTCGGCCTCGGCGAGCGCTTCCTCCTCGCCGTCGGCGGCCATCTCGAGGTAGAGCTTGATCTCCTCGGCGCCCTCCCGGAGCTTGCTGAGCCCGCCCAGCTTCGACTGGACCGACGAGCGCTCGCGGAGCAGGGTCTGAGCCTTCTCCGCGTTGTTCCAGAGGTCCTCGCGCGAGGCGATCTCGTCGAGCTCGGCGAGACGTTCGCTCAGTCGAGCGACGTCAAAGATACCTCCCGAGGACGTCGATGCGTTCCTCGAGCTTCGCTTGACGGTCACGGCCTTCGGCGAGAAGCATGCCGGTTCTGTAGCGATCGTTGCTTCGGTTCTGCAACAAGAGGGGAGCCGCCGCGGCCGACGCAGCGAGGCGCGTCCGACCGCGGCAGCGAGGCAGCCTTGATCAGTACCAGCTGGTCGGGATCCGGGCGGAGTAGCCGTTCGTGGCCTGGGAGCCGGGGTCGAGGTAGATGCCGAGCAGGTAGTTCTCGAAGACGGTGTCGCTCGTCGTGGTCGATGCGTCGGGATAGGCGACCTGAATCCACGTCGTGTCGTTCTGGCTGAAGCCGCCCGACGAGTTGCGCGGCACGTTGACGAAGCCCGCTGCGGGAATGTTGTCGACGTCGTACGTCGCGGCGAGGTTGTAGCCGCCGTTGCCGTCGCTCGTGATGCCCTCGAAGTGCGTGAGCTGCGCGCCGGGAGCCAGCAGCGTCGTCCAGTTGCTGTACGCGCCGGTCGCCGCGTCGTAGTCGACGATGAAGCCGATGCTGGCCTGGACGTCCTCCGACGACGTGTTCAGCTCGACGTCGCTGAAGCCGCCGACGATGGTGTAGCTCGTGCCGCCGTTCCACCAGACGCCGTACGCGGTGGTGTAACGCGAACCCGGAGCCACCAGCGTCGAGTACGTTCCGGTCGAGATCTGGTACACGAACGCGTTGCCGGCGGTGATCGGCGTGTTGTAGTTGCCGACGATCAGATCACCCATGATGCTGTGCGGGTAGGTATTCAGCACCTCGCCCGCGGCCTGCGATTCCGGGAAATCGATCTGGTGCCAGAGCTCTGAGCCGCCGACCGGAATGGGACCGTTGTAGTAGAAGCCGTACGCTCGCATGCCGGTCGAGGCGAGGGCGTACGTCCCCGTGAGCTTGACGTTGCCGGCGTTGCCGTTGTCCGCGCTGTAGACGTTCGATCCGGAGGATCCGGGGTAGGAGTACTGGTAGTAGGTGCCGCCGCCCGTGATCGACCCGACGTAGAGCGTGCCCTGGTTGGCCGCGCCGTCGAAGTAGCTGCCGGTGATGTACACGTCGTCCGAGTCCGCGACGCCACGAATGCCGGTGAGCCCGGTCGGGGTCGTCGAGCCCGCCCCCGGGTAGTTCAGCGTCGTGTAGTCGATCGACTTCGAGCCCGAGCTGCCGCCGCACGCGGCCAACCCCGAAAGGAAGAGCGCGCCGAGGAGAGATGACGTTGCCGACCATCTGTTCATGGCAAATCCCCCAGATGGAGAGGAGACGTCCCGGAATGGGTTGCGGCTGCACGAGCGCACCATCCCACCGCAATCGTTCCCCCTCGTTCTGGTGATTCTTCGGCTGACGAGAGGGGCGGCTTAAGGCAGACATGCTGCCGGAATCTGCAGGCGCAGACCGCGGGATTCAGCCGGATCTGCAAGGGCCCTTCCGTCCCCGCCGGTCGGCCACCCACGGCCCGAGGTGCACGACTGCCGCGGGTGTACGAGTACGCTCGCGGGACGGCCCGAGAGCCTCGCAGGACCCGCCGTGGCCGCACGGGGCGCGATCGGCCGGCGAGCGCTCGGGTGCGCGAGGAGCGGCGACCATCACGTCACCCGGCGAGAAGCACGCGGCTTCCGTACCGGACGGCGCTTCGGTCGCGACGTCGCGACCCTAGACCGGTCATGCGCCCGGCGCGCGTCGGTCGGACGCTCGCCAAAACGCGCGAAGGCACGGCGGAGCGACGCCGGGTCGTCGTAGCCGACGCGCGCGGCGATCGCATCGACCGGAAGCCGGGTGGTCGCGAGCAGATGTCGCGCGGCGTCCACCCGGATGCGGCGGACGAACGCGAGCGGTCCGCTGCCGGTGGCCTCGGCAATCCGCCGCGCCAGCGTACGCGGGCTCGTTCCGACGCTGCGCGCGAGATCGGGGATGCCGAACGGCTTGCCGAGATGCTCGCGCACCCAGCGCTCCGCGGCGGTGACCTCGGTCGAGGAGCGTGCGAGGTGGGACGGCACGATGTAGCGCGCCTGGCTCGGTCGCTCGTCAACCACGAGGTAGCGCGCGACCAGGCTCGCGAGCGCCGGCGAGGCCTCGCGCGCGACCAGGCGCAGCATCAGGTCCAGCTGCGCGAGCGACGCGCCGGCGGTGATGCGCTCGCTGTCCTCGACCACCATCGCGTCGCGCTCGACGCGCACCCGCGGGTGGAGCGTCGCGAGCGTACCGGCGAGCCACCAGGTCGTGGTCGCCGCGAAGCCGTCGAGCAGCCCGGCCTTGGCGAGCAGGAACACGCCGGTGCACGAAGCGGCGACCTTGCGCCGCGCCTGGCGCCGCAGCCACGCGCAGAGATCCTCCGCCGCGCGGCTCGCGAGCACGTCGCGCAGCGCCGCCTCGGTATCCGCGCCGGCGCCCGGAACGACGACGAGGTCCGGCCGGAGACCCGCGAGACGCACCGTCGGCAGCTGGAACGGCCCCGGGCCGCAGGAGACCGGGTTGCCGTCGACCGAGCCGAGCGTGACGCGAAACGGCCGCGACCGCCCGAGCACACGCGCGCCGAGACGATTCGCGGTCTCCAGCGCCTGCACGGTGACGCTGACGCTGGTCGCATCCATCTGCGGCAGGAGTGCCACGACGACGTGGATCGGCACTGGCGAATTCTGCACGAAACGAGTCTTTTTCGCCACTGGTGGGGCGAGCCCGCCTGACCGATCCTGCACGGCGTCCGGTCCACCGCCTCGACGACAAGGAGCAGCCGATGCCGAACCGCAGCCTGCAGCAAGACGATCCGCTCGACGACTTCGAGCCGCGCCGGATCACGCTCGACGACGTGACCAAGGTGGTCCACGTCGCCGGCAGCGGACCGGCCGTGATCGTGATGACCGAGATGCCCGGCATCAGCCCGCACGTCGCGCGCTTCGCGCGCTGGGTGCGCGACGCCGGCTTCACCGTCTACATGCCGTCGCTCTTCGGGAGCGACGGTGCGATCCCGAGCGCGGAGGAGGGCATCGCCGTGTTCCAGCGCGCCTGCGTCAGCGCCGAGTTCCGTGCGCTCGGCGCGGGCGCGTCGAGCCCGGTGACCGGCTGGCTGCGTGCGCTCGCGCGTCGCGCGCACGCGGAGTGCGGCGGACCCGGTGTCGGCGCGATCGGCATGTGCTTCACGGGCAACTTCGCGCTCACCATGATGCTCGAGCCCGCGCTGCTGGCGCCCGTGCTGTCGCAGCCGTCGCTACCGCTCGACGATCCCGCCGGGCTCGAGATCTCGCCCGACGAGCTGCGCGCGGTGCGATCGCGCCTGGAGCGTGACGAGCTCAGCGTCATGGCCTACCGTTTCGCGGGCGACCGCTTCTGCACGGCGCAGCGCTTCGCCGCCTATCAGGAGGCTCTCGGCGAGCGTTTCGTCGCCCGGGTGCTGCCCGACGACGCCGCGAACACCACCGGCTGCCCGCCGTTCTTTGCGAAGGTCGTGACGAGCCCGCACAGCGTCGTCACGGTCCACCTGATCGACGAGGCGGGCCAGCCGACGATCGCCGCGCGCGACGAGATCCTCGCCTTCTTCGCGCACCGCCTCCGGCCGTGATGCGAGCGGCGGGGCGGTCGGACTCTCCGCGAGCCGCACTTGGTAGCAGAGGAGCTGCGCATCGGCGGCGCGCATCGCCGGCGTGATCGGCGAACAGCCGACGCGTCAACGCACGCGATCCGAAGACGAGGTTCGGCGTCTGTGCGAATCGCCCGGAGGGCGACCCGTCGTCGTCGCGACCTCGGCGGGAGCGATCACCGCGAGCAGCGCGCGCTGCTTGGCGAACATGCGTCGCGCCTCGGCCGGCGTGCGCTCGTGATCGTAGCCGAGGAGATGCAGGATGCCGTGCAGCAACAGCTCGGCGAGCTCGCGCTCGGTCGCGTGACCGCGCTCGCGCGCTTGACGCTCGGCGGTCGGCACCGAGATCACCACGTCGCCGAGCAGGCCGGGCTGCTGCGTGCCGGTGGCTTCCCCCTCGCGGAGCGCGAAGGCGAGCACGTCGGTCGTGCGATCCTTGCCGCGGTAGTCCCGGTTCAGGCGGTGCATCTCGTCGTCACGCACCAGCGCCACCGAGAGCTCGCTACCGCGCTCACCCATCTGTTCGAGCGCCGCGCGCGCCGTACGCTTCACCAGCGGTGCGTGCCGGGCGAGCCCGCGCGCCGCCGTCACCTCGACGATCGTGCGCGGCGGCGACTCAGCGCTCCGGG
Source organism: Candidatus Binatia bacterium (assembly GCA_019749875.1). GTDB lineage: Bacteria > Desulfobacterota > Binatia > UBA12015 > UBA12015 > VGTK01. The sequence continues at coordinate 7,101 of JAIEPK010000026.1, forward strand.
ACACGGTCGTAGGCCGTGATGATGCGCTGCACGAGCCGATGCCGCACGACGTCGCGCTCGTCGAAGCGCACGAAGCGGATGTCCTCGACGTCCTGCAGGATCTCACGCGCGTCGATGAGGCCCGAGGCCTTCCCGAGCGGCAGGTCGATCTGCGTGACGTCGCCGGTGATCACGGCCTTCGAGCCGAAGCCGAGGCGCGTCAAGAACATCTTCATCTGCTCGCGCGTGGTGTTCTGCGCCTCGTCGAGGATGACGAACGAGTCGTTGAGCGTGCGGCCACGCATGAAGGCCAGCGGTGCGACCTCGATGGTGCCGCGGTCCATGTAGCGGCGCGCCCGATCCGGATCGACCATGTCGTTGAGCGCGTCGTACAGCGGACGCAAGTACGGATTGACCTTCTCCGCGAGATCGCCCGGCAGGAACCCGAGGCGCTCGCCCGCCTCGACCGCGGGACGCGTCAGCACGATGCGCGTCACCTCGTTCTTCAAGAGCGCCGCCACCGCCATCGCCATCGCGAGATACGTCTTGCCGGTGCCGGCGGGACCGATGCCGAAGACGATGTCGAACTTGCGGATCGAGTCGATGTAGATCTTCTGATTGACTGACTTGGGCGCGATCGTCCGCTTGTGCGCCGAGATGTAGACCGTGTCGAGGAAGATCTCGCGCAGGCGCGCATTGCGGTCGGACGCGAGGATGCGCACCGCGTGCTCGACGTCGGAGCCGTACAGCGGATAGCCGCCCTCGAGCAGCTCGCGCAGCTGGCGCAGCGCGCGCGCCGCGAGCTCCGCCTGCACGTCGTCGCCGCGCACCTCGAAGGCGCTGCCGCTGACGTGCACGCGCGCGCCGGTCGCGCGCTCGATGGTCTTCAGGTTCTCGTCGTGTTGGCCGAGCAGAGCGTGCAGGTGGGCCGGGTCCGGGACTTCCACGCGCAGAGCAGTCCCACCTTCCGGAGCGGCCACGGGGGCCGGCAACTCCGCGTCGGGCTCGTTCATGCCGGGATCAGCTCGTAGACGCGCTCGAGCGCCTGCGCGAGCCTCGACGGATCCTTGCCGCCGGCTTGCGCGAAGTCGGGACGGCCGCCGCCCGCGCCGCCGACGATCGGCGCGATGTCCTTGATCAGGTTGCCGGCATTGACGCGCTTGACGAGGTCCTTGGTCACCGCGGCGAGCAGCATGACCTTTTCGCCGTCGGTTCCGCCGAGGACGACGACCCCGGACTGCATACGGTCGCGCAGCTTGTCGGCGAGCTCGCGCAGGACCTTCGCGTCCACCTGCTCGACTTGCGTCGCGAGCACCTTGACGCCGTTCACCTCGCGCACGCCGTCGAGCAGGTCGCGCGACGCGCCCGAGACGAGCTTCGCCTGGCTCTCGGCGAGGCGGCGTTCGAGGTCCTTTTGCGCCGCGAGCAGCTTCTCGATCTTCGCGGGCGCGTCCTCTTCCGTGCCGTGCAGCAGCTCCGCGATCTGGCGCAGCTCGCGCTCGCGCTTCCGCACCGCGTCGAGCGCGCCCTCGCCGGTGAGCGCCTCCATGCGGCGTACGCCGGCGCCGACCGCGGACTCGCCGCGCAGCTTGAACACGCCGATGTCGCCAGTGCGCGCGACGTGCGTGCCGCCGCACAGCTCGACCGAGTAGTCGCCCATGCGCAGCACGCGCACGCGGTCGCCGTACTTGTCGCCGAAGAACGCCAGCGCGCCGGCCTTCTGTGCCTCGTCGAACGACATCTCGTCGACGAAGACCTCGAGGTTCTGCCGGATGTGGTCGTTGACCTCGTCCTCCAGCGCCGCGAGGCGCTCCTCGGAGAGGCGCGCGTCCTGCGTGAAGTCGAAGCGCAGGCGATCGGGTGTGACCAGCGATCCCGCCTGACGGACGTGCTTGCCGACCTGGTTGCGCAGCGCCGCGTGCAGCAGGTGCGTCGCCGAATGGTTGAGCCGGATCGCCTCGCGGCGCTTCGCGTCGATCGCCAGCGTGACGAGATCGCCGCGCGCGACGCCGCCCTTCACCACGCGGCCGCGGTGCACGATGAGGTCGGGACGCGGCTTCTGCGTGTCGACGATCTCGATCAGGCCGCCACCCGGCAGCTTGATCGTGCCGGTGTCGCCGGTCTGGCCGCCGGACTCGCCGTAGAACGGCGTGATCTCGGTGACGATCTCGACCTCGTCGCCTTCGCGCGCCTCGTCGCGCGACTCGCCGCCCGCCGCGATCGCAACCACCCGCGAGTCCGCCTGATCGACGCGGTCGCCCGCGAAGCGCGACGTCAGCTCCGCGAAGGCGCCGGCGGTCGCGGTCACGAAGCGCGCGCCCTCGCGCGCGCGCGTGCGCTGCGCCTCCATCGCCGAGTCGAAGCCCGCCTGGTCGACCGACATCTTCTCGTTGCGCAGGATGTCCTGCGTCAAGTCGAGCGGGAAGCCGTAGGTGTCGTACAGCTTGAACGCGACCTCGCCGGGCAAGGTCGGCGTATTCGCCTTGCGGAGCTTCGCCACCTCGTCCTCGAGGAGACCGAGGCCCTTTTCCAGCGTCTCGCCGAAGCGCTCCTCCTCCGCGGTGACCGCGGCGGCGATGCGTGCGCTCTGCTCCTTCAGGTCGGGGTAGCCCGCACCGAGCACCTCGCACACGCGCTCCGTGACCGCGCCGAGAAACGGATCCGTCAAGCCAAGGACGCGCCCCTGGCGCGCCGCGCGGCGCAGCAGGCGGCGCAGCACGTAGCCGCGGCCCTCGTTCGACGGCAGCAGGCCGTCGGCGATCATCACGGCGACCGCGCGTCCGTGGTCGGCGATGACGCGGAAGGCGACGTCGGCGTCGCTCATGCCGCCGGTGTAGCGCTTGCTCGCGCGATCCTCGGCGACGGCGATCATGCCGCGCAGGAGATCCGTGTCGTAGTTGCCGTTCGTGCCCTGCAGGATCGCGGTGACGCGCTCGAGACCCATGCCGGTGTCGACGTGCTTCGCCGGCAGGTCGGACAGGCGGCCGTCGGCCTCACGGTTGTTCTGGATGAAGACGAGGTTCCAGATCTCCATGTAGCGCGCGCAGCCGGAGTTGACGCCGCACGTGTGGCCGGGGGGCAGATCGCACATGCCCTCGCCGCGGTCATAGTGGATCTCGGAGCACGGGCCGCACGGGCCGGTCTCGCCCATCTCCCAGAAGTTGTCCTTCGCGCCGAAGCGCAGCACGCGTGACGCGGGGAGATCCGTCACCTTCGGCCAGAGCTTCTCGGCCTCGTCGTCGGTCTCGTAGACCGTCGCGTAGAGGCGGCTCTTGTCGAGCTTCCAGACCTTGGTCAGGAGCTCCCACGCCCACTCGATCGCCTCGGCCTTGTAGTAGTCGCCGAAGGACCAGTTGCCGAGCATCTCGAAGAACGTCTGGTGGTAGACGTCGCGCCCGACGTCCTCGAGGTCGTTGTGCTTGCCGGAGATGCGCAGGCACTTCTGGACGTCGGCGATGCGCGGGGCGCGCGGCTTCTCGGCGCCGAGGAAGCAGTTCTTGAACGGGACCATGCCCGCGTTGGTGAACATGAGCGACGGATCGCTCTCCGGCACGATGCGCGCGCTGGGGACGATCAGGTGGTCATGTGCGCGAAAGAACTCGAGAAATCCCTGGCGGATGTCGGCTCCGGTCATCTCTCTCGACGCTAGCAGAGAGGTCCCGGGGTTTCGACCGCGTTTGCACGACCGTTCGCCCGTCCGGCACGACCGGATGCGCGCCGCACTCTAGACGTACAGTTCTAGAATCTTCATTCTACGAAGCATGCACGCAGCCAGCCCGGTCCGGCTCGCCCCGACCGCTCGAGCCACCTCGCGCGAGCAGACGCGCGCCCGCCTGCTCGCCGTCGGACGCCGCGTGTTCGCGCGCAAAGGTCACGCCGGCGCGAACCTGAAGGAGGACATCCTCGTTCCGGCGCGGGTGTCGGTGGGCTCGTTCTACCACCAGTTCCGCGACAAGACGGAGCTGCTGCTGGCGATCCTCGAGGACCACTCGCAGACCTTTCGCGCCATGGTTCAGGAAGCCCACCAGCCGCGGCCGGAGAGCGAGCCCGGCGAGATCGCGCGACACTCCTTCGAGACCGTGTTCCGCATCGCCGAGCAGGACGACGATCTGTTCCGCATCGCGGTACGCGAGCGCGAGAGCGAAGACCCGCGCGTCCGCGGCTACCTGCGCGACAACCACCGGCGCTGGATCGAGACGCTCGCCGACGACTACCGGCGCGCCGGCCTCGGCAGCGTCGCCAGCGACGAGGCGCTGCTGCTCGGCGCGGAGCTCGTCACCGCGACGACGCTCGCCACCGTGCTGCGCTACCTGGACATGTCCGCGCGAGAGCGCGCGCGCCACCGCGCTCCGCTGATCGACGGCCTGGTTCGCTTCACCATCGGCGGTCTGCTGGCGCTGGTGAATCCGGCTGCGCAGCCGGATGCGTCGCCCGACGCCGCACGCACGAAAGGAACACGCCGGCCATGAAGTTCGGCATCTTCTACGAGCACCAGATCCCGCGCCCGTGGCGCGACGGCGACGAGCTGCAGCTCTTCCAGCACGCCCTCGACCAGGTGGAGCTCGCCGACCGTCTCGGCATCGACTACGCGTGGGAGGTCGAGCACCACTTCCTCGAGGAGTACTCGCACTCCTCGGCGCCGGAGGTCTTTCTCGCGGCCTGCAGTCAGCGCACGAAGAACATCCGCCTCGGGCACGGCATCACCCTGATGCCGCCGGGCTACAACCACCCGGCAAGGGTCGCGGAGCGCATCGCGACGCTCGACCTCGTGAGCCGTGGTCGGGTCGAATGGGGCACCGGCGAGTCGAGCGCACGCATCGAGCTCGAGGGCTACGGCGTCGACCCGCTGAAGAAGCGTCAGGCCTGGCAGGAAGCCGTCCGCGAGTGCGCCAAGATGATGGCGGCGAGCCCGTATCCCGGCTTCGCGGGCGAGTTCTTCTCGATGCCGCATCGCAACGTCGTGCCCAAGCCGGTGCAGCGCCCGCATCCGCCGCTCTGGGTCGCCTGCTCGAACCGCGCGACCATCCGCCTCGCGGCGAAGCTCGGCATGGGTGCGCTCACGTTCGCCTTCATCGACCCGAGCGAGGCCAAGTACTGGGTCGAGGAGTACTACGAGATCTTCGCCAACGAGTGCGAGCCGATCGGCCAGAACGTCAATCCCAACGTCGCGATGGTGACCGGATTCATGTGCCACGAGGACTCGGACACGGCCTTGCAGCGCGGTCTCGAGGGCTTCCAGTTCTTCGGCTACGCGCTCGCGCACTACTACATCACCGGCACACACGTGCCGGGTCGCTTCGACGTCTGGGCGGACTTCAAGAAGCAGGGCAACCGGATCTACGCGCCGACCGGCGGCATCGGCAACGTCGCGCAGGTGCGCGACAACCTCGAGAAGTTCGAGGCCATGGGCGTGGATCAGGTGATCTTCATCCAGCAGGGCGGCAACAACCGGCACGAGCACATCTGCGAGTCGCTGGAGCTGTTCGCGAGCCGCATCCTGCCCGACTTCAAGGCGCGCCACGACGCGCACGCGGCTCGCAAGGCCGAGCGGCTCGCGCCGGCGATCGAGCGCGCCCTGGCGAAGGTGCCGCCGATCGCGCAGCTCGATCCGGTGCCGCCGCTCGATTCCTACCCGGTGATGATGCAGAAGCTGCAGGTGCCGGTGAACGAGGACACGATCGGCAAGCGGCTCGAATCGACCGTCGGACGCGTCGGCTGAGCGCTCGTCACTGGACATACCCCAGCGACGCGAGCGCGCGCCGCAGCCGCACCGCATCGACGGTCGTCTCGAGCTCGTTGCGCTCGATCGCGCCCGGCGACGGCTTCGCCTGCTCGCGCGTTGCATCGAGCAGCTCGCGGTGCCGGCGCACGAGCGCGCTGCGTGCGGCGAGATCGCGCAGCTCCCCCGGATCACGCGCGCGGTCGTACAGCTCCTGCTTCCCGTTCGGCCAGAGGACGTACGTGTAGCGCGGCGTGCGCAGCGCCGTTCGCTCCTCCGCGAAGAGCAGATTCTCGCTCACGATCGGCGATGCCTGCCACGGATCCCCGCGCAGCAGCGCAGCGAATCCATGCGCCGGCGCGAAGGCTCCGCTGCGACCGGCAGTGTCGGCGTCGGGCGCGACGCCGAGCAGGTCGAGCAGCGTCGGGGCGAGGGCAGCCGTCGCGACCGGCGCATCGACGGCCGTCGTACGCGGTGTGCCCGGGCCGCGGATCACGAGCGGAACGTGGACCACCTCGTCGTACAGCGTGTGTCCGTGCTCGACCCCGCCGTGATCCCAGAGCTCTTCGCCGTGATCCGCCGTCACCACCAGCAGCGTTCGCGAGGCCATCCCGGTTTCCTCGAGCAGATCGACGACCGCCCCGACCTGCTGGTCGGCGAAGCGAACCGCGCGCGCGTAGGCGTCGCGCAGCGCTGTGCGCTCAGGCACCCCGGGACGGATCTCGCCGGCACGCAGCTGCGCCATGCGCGGCAGGCGCGTCGTCGCACCGCCGCCGGCGAGCAGCTCGTCGCGGAAGCTGCGCGTCGCACCGTCGTACGGCGCATGCGGGTCGACGTAGTGCAGCCACAGGAAGAATCGGCCGCCGAGCGGCGCCCGAAGGAAGCGTGCGGCACGCGACGTCACCGCGTCGCCGCGATCGACCACCGCGAGCCCGGGCACGAGCCAGGCGAGCGTTGCGAAGCCGACGGTCGGCGCGAGCGTGAGAACGGCCTCGCTCTCGAGCGTCACGTTCTCGTAGGCATCGAAGCCGCGGCCGAGCCCGTATCCGAGGCCGAGGTAGGGGTTGGTGACGATCGCACGCGTCGCGAAGCCCGCACGACGCAGCACCTCGGCGAGGGTCGGATCGTCCGCGTCGAGCGGTGCGCGTGACAGCGGATCCGGGCCGCGCGCCACGCCCGCTCCATGTCGCGCGGCAGGCAGGCCGGTCATCAGCGACGCGACCGACGGCAGCGTCCACGACGACGACGCAAAGGCGTGCGCGAAGAGCGTCCCCTCCGTTGCGAGCGCCGCAGTGCGCGGCATGTGCGCGTCGTCGAGGTGATCGGCGCGCAGCGTGTCGATGGTGAGCAGGACGAGGTTCTCCGGGGCACGCGGCAACATCGCGGTTGCGACGGCCGCAGCGAGCGGCTCCGTACGCGTGCCGCCACGTGCCTGGCCGTCGGTCGACCACGGGGCCGTGCTCCAGGTGAGCAGGTCGCGCTCCAACCCCCTCCCCTCGCGGCACCACTGCCAGGCGACGCCGGCGACCGCCGCGAGCTGGATCAGCGCCGCCAGCGTGACGAGGGTCGCGAGGCGTCGCCGGGATGCGCGTGCCAGCGCGGCAGCGGCAAGCCGATGCACGAGAAGGAACGCGGCGCACACGACGCCACCGAGCGCGAGCAGCGCGCCGATCCCGGGCGCGACGACGAGGGGAGTGGCCGCGGCACCGCGCACGACCGCGAGGCCGCCGGCGGTGGCAAGGAGAAGCGACGTTGCCGAGCGCAGCGTCGGGCCCGGCTGCGCGGCGAACACCGCACGAAGCGCCGCCACCGGGAAAAGCACGACGAGCGCGATCGGAAACGGTGCCGTCAAGCATAGCGGCAACGTCCGGCTCGGTGCGATGCCGGCGGCACCCCAGGCGGCGATCGAAGCGTCCGCGGCGCCGAGGGCGGCAGCTGCGAGGAGCAGCGCGCTCGCGCTCGTCCGCATGCGGGACGGATTGCACGCAGCGTCCATCGCAGCGGCGACGAGCATGGCCCGTGCCGGGCGGGGGGTCGCCGGTCAAGCCGACGCCCCCTCCCGTGGCGAGAGCGGATCCGTGGCCCGGTGCCGCTGCGGCTGCAACCGGGCGTCAAGCTGTGCTGAAGCGGCGCAACGTCGCGTTGCGCCGCTTCACGCGAGGAAGATCAGGTCCAGAGGCTGCGCTTTCGGGCACGCAAACCACGGCGGCTGCCCTTGGTGTTCGGCCGCCGGCGATCGCCCTCGCCGCCGCCGCCACCACCACCACCGCCGCCGCCGTCGCCGCGCGGCTCGAAGAACTGCTGCGGCGGCGGCTCGGGCGCGAACGGACGCGGCTGGAACGATCCCGGCCCGCGCGGCGCGAAACCGTTCGGTCGGAACCCTCCCTCGCGCGGCGGTCCGCCGGCCGGACGCGGCGGCGGCTTGTCGTCGGCGTCGTTGACGCGCAGACGACGCCCGCCCATCTCGTGGCCGTTCAGCCGTTCGATCGCGGCAGCGCACGCTTCGTCGTTGGCGAACTCTACGAAAGCGAAACCTCTCGACCGCCCGGTCTCGCGGTCCGTTCCGATCCTCGCCTTCACGACCGGACCCACCTGGGAAAAGAGCGTGGTCAGCTCTTCCTCCGTGGCGGAGAAACTCAAATTACCCACAAACGCGGTCTTCGACACAAACCTTCCTTTCGGCTCGCTCTCGCAAACGGCTGCCTTTCACAGCCCCCTTACCAACGGATCGGCGGGCATTAGCACGATGCCAAAGCCGCCGACAAGTACGAAGATTCGTAGAAGCTACCCCCAGATCCAGCCCATCGCGCGCTCGACGAAACGGCTGGTGCGGAGGCGGTACGGAAACCAGGCCGGGTCACGCGGGCTCCGGCCGGGGTCGATTCGAACGGCGCAGGGGCGCGTGAATGCGCGGATTCCGTCGATGCCGCCGTGTCGCGTGCCCAGCCCGCTCTGCTTGACGCCACCGAACGGAAGCTCCGGATCGCCGGCGTTCAAGATGCAATCGTTGATGCAGACACATCCTGATTCGAGACGGCGAGCAAGCCGCACGCCACGCGCCAGATCCGACGTCCAGATGCTGGCGTTGAGCCCGAACGGGCTGTCGTTGGCCAGTGCGAGTGCTTCTTCCTCATCACGTACGCGGCACACCGGGAGAACGGGGCCGAACGTTTCGTCCCTCATTACATCCATTCCAGGACCCACGCCAGTCAGCACGGTGGGCGCATAGAACAGCTCACCGAGGTCCTCCCGACGCGTCCCACCGACCGCCGCCACCGCGCCTTTCGCCACGGCATCGCCGACATGGCGCTCGACGATCGCGAGCTGCGCGGCCGTGGTCAGCGGGCCGAGGTCCATCTCGCGGTCGTTCGGGCCGACGCGGAGCGCGGAGGTCTTCTCGACCACGAGCCGCGTGAAATCGTCGGCGACCGCATCGACGACGAACACGCGCTCGACCGACATGCAGACCTGTCCCGCCATGAAGAATCCGCCCCAGACGGCGGCGCTGGCGGCACGCTCGAGATTGGCGTCCTCGAGCACGATCATGGGGTCCTTGCCGCCGAGCTCGAGCAGCACCGGCGTCAGCCGTCGTGCGGCGCGCTCCATCACCCGGCGACCCGTTTGCGGGGACCCAGTGACCGCGACCATGTCGACCTCGTCGACCAGTGCAGCGCCGGCCTCGCCGGCGCCGTTCACCACCTGCAGCACGTCTGCCGGCAAGGCCTCGGCCATCGCCCGCACCGCCCGCGACACCGCGAGCGGCGTGACCTCCGACGGCTTGACCACGACGGTGTTGCCCGCCGCGAGAGCGTACAGCGCGTCGCCGAGCGTCAGCGTCAAGGGCGCATTCCAAGGGCCGATGACGCCGACCACGCCGTGCGGCTTGCGCAGCACGAGGCGTCGCTTGCCGAACGGAAAGCCGCGGCTCACGACCTCCGGTGCGAGCGCACGCGACGCGTGACGACACGCCGCGCGTACGTCGAGACACACGGCCACCGCCTCGCCGGTCGCATCGAAGCGCGTCTTGCCGGTCTCGCGCGCGAGAAGGTCGATGATCTCCGAGCGCGCGGCGACGAAGCGTCGCCGCGCGGCCTTGAGCAGAGCGCAGCGCGCACGGACCGTGAGCTCCGACCAGCCGGGACGGGCGGCGCGCGCGCGCGCGACCACCGACGCCACGGAGTCACGCGACTGCTGCGGCACCGAGCCGACGCGCGTACCGCGTGCAGGGTCGCGCACCTCGATCTCGGGCGCATCCGGCAGCGAGGCCGGACGTCCGTTCTCCACCGCGTGCGGCAGCGCCGGGGTCACCGGGTACGGCTGCGCGGCGTCAGGCCGTCGACGATGGCCTGCGTGATGTGCCGCGCGAGGCGGCGGGTGAGCATCCTGCGATTGACGGTCGCGAGCTGCAGGTGGACGGTCAAGCTGCCGATGAAGTTGTTCGCCACCAGGCCCGCTCCGCCCTGCGGCATCGCCAGCTCGCCCGAAGCCTCGGCGTCCTCGAGCACGGCCTTGAAGACATTGCGCAGCTGCTCCCACACCGAGATCACGTCGTAGCGCCTGGGACCGGGACGCGTCGCCTCGAAGAGCGCGATCTGCACCGTCTCCGGATTCGACAGCGCCCCGCGGAACGAGGCCCAGACCATCTCCTCGAGCACCGACTGCGCGCTGGCCCCGGCGTTGCGCCGCAGCTTGGTGCCGATGCGCACGAAGCGCTCGACGAACGGCTCGCTCGTGTCGGACAGGACCGCTCGGTAGAGCCCGAGCTTGCTGCCGAAGTGATGGTAGAGCGACGGCGCCTCGACGCCGGCGCGCTCGAGGATCTGGCGCGTGGTCACGGCGTCGTAGCCGTGCTCGGCGAAGAGTGCGGTGGCCGCGGCGAGCAAGCTCTCGCGACCGGGCGGACGGGCCACACGGTCACCGCGCGCTCCGCCGCGACCGGCCTTGCGACCGCTCGAGCGGCGACCACCGGCACGCGGTGAAGTCGCTTCTGCTCCCCGGAGGCGGCGCCCGCGCGCACCCGACGAGAGCGGGGCGCTCGTCTTCTCGTTCTTCACCGGAGGATCCGCGTGCGGTGGGCGCTCGTGCTCATGGGCCACCAGGTGCGGCTCCGATTAGCGCAGATCGCCGCGAGCCGCCAGCAATTCCCGGCCCTTCCGCATGCTGCGCCGGCGGCACCTGTGCGCTCGGTCAGCGCTCCTCGTGGTACTCGTCCTCCGTGTTGACCGCCCAGATGTTGTCCTTCGCGGTCACGCCGTCGCGCAGGTTCTCGACGGCGGTCATCGCCGTCAGCATCGAGTGGTCCTGGTTGTTGTAGCGGTGCATGCCGTTGCGGCCGATCAGGAACAGGTTCTCGAAGCGATCGGTCCATGCGCGCACGCGCTCGAACTCCTCGTAGGTGCCGGTGTACGCCGGATAGGTCTTCGGCACGCGGATGACCACGGCATCGAGCACGTCGGCCTGGTCGATCACGTCGATGTGGTGCAGCTCGCCGGCGGCGAAGCGCTTCAGCTCGTCGTCCGGCATGGTCCACAGCTCGTCGCCTTCGTTGCAGAAGTACTCGAGCCCCACCCACACCGTGTTCGGATCGCGCACCAGATACGGGCTCCAGTTGTTGAAGATCTGCAGGCGCCCGATCTTCACGTCGCGCTCCTGGACGTAGATCCAGTTGTCGGGCACGAGCCCCGCCGGCATGCCGGGTCGGGCTTCACCGCGGACTTTGAGCTTGCGCAGCAGCAGCCCGACGGTGATGAAGTCGCGGTACGCGAGGCCGGCCGCGACCCGCCCCACCTCGTCGGGGACGGCGACGCCCGACAGCGATGCCACCAGCTCGCGAACCGGCATGGTCGAGAACACGGCCTCGCCGTCGATGCGCGAGACGGCGCCCGTCGCGGCGTCGCGCACGTCGACGCCGGTGACGCGCGTGCCGTCGGCATGGATCCGCACCACTTGCCGTCCGAGCCGCACCTCGCCGCCGCGCTCGGCGACGAGGCGCGCGACCTCCTGCCACATCTGCCCCGGACCGAGCTTCGGGTAGAGGAAGCGCTCGATCAGGCTGGTCTCGGCGTCCTTCTGCGCGATCGAGTCGTCGCGCTTCACCAGCGACCGCAGCGCATGCCAGATCGCGCTGCTGATCGACACGCCCTTGATGCGCTGCGCGCCCCACTCGGGCTTGATCTCGTGACACGGCACGCCCCAGACCTTCTCCGTGTAGTCCTTGAAGAACGTCAGGTAGAGCTCGCGTCCGAAGCGGTTGATGAAGAAGTCCTCCAGCGACTTCTCCTCGCGCACCGGCGACACGCGCACGCGCAGGTAGCTGAGGCCGATGCGGATCGTCTGCGCGAGCCCGAGCTTGCGCAGCGTCCCGACGCTCAGCGAGATCGGATAGGGGAAGAATTGCCGCTGGAAGAAGATGCGCGAGATGCGCGGCCGCACCAGCATCACGCGATCGGTCTGGTCGGGATCGGTCACCGTGCGCGCCGGCTGCACCGTGCGCGACTGGTTCTGGTAGGTGATGCGCAGATCCCCGGCCCCATCCTCGGGCGCCTGGAACGGCAGGATGCTCTCCCACCATGCCATCACGCGGTCCGACTTCGAGAAGAAGCGGTGGCCGCCGATGTCGATGCGATTTCCCTTGTAATTGACGGTGCGCGCGATGCCGCCCACGTCGTCGGTCTCCTCCAGGACGATCGGACGGAAGTCGGTCTGCGCGAGCAGCTCGTATGCGGCGGTGAGGCCGGCCGGGCCTGCACCGATGATGATGGCGGTCTTCGACGACATAGGAGATCCAGGGGGCGCATGGTGCTGGACGGAGCCAGCGCCGGCAAGCAGAACCGTTAGCGAGGCATGGGGGACGTCGCGTGCATCACGTAGACGCCGTACACGTTCAGCACCACCGCCCACACCAGCAACACCGTCAGCACGATCCGCCAGCCGCGCCCGGGACGTGCGAATGCGCTGAACGCGACCGGCAGCAGGAGAGGGTAGAAGTCCTGGGCATAGCGGGCGCCGTACTGCGCATAGCCCGACCCGAAGTACACGAGATAGAAGCACTGCATCGCGATCAGGCTCGGCAGCAGCATGCGCACGAAGCTCTTGCGCAGGTCGAGCAGCAGCACACCGAGGAAGAACGGGCTCATCACGAAGGGTGATTGCCCGGCCGCATCGAAGCGCAGGTAGGGAAAGCTGCGCGTCAGCTCCGGATGGAGATAGGTGTACACCGGCCAGTTGGTCGCGAAGTACTGCGTGCCGAACTGGGGGCCGCGCAGCCCCCACTGGTTCCAGCCCGCCATGTACGGCGACATGAGCGCGTCTCCGAGCGTCCACCACTGGAACGCGAGTGCCGCCGCGAGCGGCGGGATCATGCCGACGGCGAACGCGGCACCGCCGCGCAGAAGGGTCGCGACGGAGCGTCGACGCCACGCGCCCGAGAGCAGCAGCAACGCGAACACCGGACCCGCGAGCGCCAGCACGTAGCGGGTCTGGACGGCGGTCATGAAGCTCAGGCCGGCGAGAAACCAGCGCTCGCGCGCCAGCGCCAGCACGAGCGCGAGCAGCAGGAAGAAGTTGCCCTCGCTGTGCATGAGCAGCCACGTGTTGCCGGAATACGCCGAGTAGAGGACGGGCGTACCGAGCACGTAGGCGATCGCCGCGTACGGAGCGAGCGCTCGCATGCCGTCGAGCCGACGCATCAGGCGGAACAGCAAGACCGCAGAGCCGAAGATCAGCAGCGAGTTGAACGGCGGCTGTCCGCCGCGCCCGCCGGTCACCAGCGCCCAGGGCACGAGCAGCATGCTGACCATCGGCGGATACGCCAGGTAGTCGCGCCCGTCGTGCCGGTACATCTCGATCCACGGGACGAACTGCGGCAGGTACGTACGACCCTGCGCGAGCTCGCGCGCGAGACGCACCGGACCGTCGTAGACGCTGTGGGCGGGCGTGACCGCTGCGAGCGCGAGCGCCAGCAGGGCGAACAGCGCGAGCGTGCGCGGCGTGCCGTCGCGCAGGAGCGACGACCGCGGCACGCTGCTCGGCGGCACGGTCGAAGCGCCCACCGACGTCGGCACGTCGTCGACTGCGCTCGAGAGCAAGCCAGCGACCGTCAAGCATGCCTCCTGCGCACGCCCGCGGCACATGCCGGACGGCACCCGCCGGAAGCGATCGCGCCGCAGCCGCGGCACGCGTCGCAGGCGATGCCGTGGCAGCGGCAGCGCACGCCGCAGCCGATCACGCCGCCCCCACGACGCGCCTCACTGCGGCCAGGGCGTCGTCGACGGCGATGTCCGCGGTGGCACGGCTGCCGTGCGGCGGACGCAAGATCACGTGTCCCGGGCCGTAGGGGCCGTAGACCGCAGGATCCTTCGGTCCGAACAGCGCGATGCACGTAACCCGCGCGGCTGCGGCGAGATGCATGGGCCCGGTATCGGCGGAAACGAAGACCGCGCAAAGGCGGACCAGCTCGGCGAGCTCCAGGAGCGAGCCCGTCGCGGGAGCCGGCTGCGCGGCTCCGTCGGCGAGCGCGCACACGCGGTCGGCGAGCGATTCCTCGCCCGGTCCCCAGGTGACCACCACCGGACGCTGCAGCTCCGCGCGGATCGCTCGCGCGAGCGCCGCGAAGCTCTCCACGGGCCAGCGCTTCTCGGCCCCGTGGTCGCTGGTCCCCGGGTGCAGCACGACGAACGACCGGGGCGCGAGCCCGCGACTCGCACACCAGCTCGCGATGCGCCCGCGTGCGTCCGCGTCGACGTCCGGCAGAAGGTACTCGTGCGCGCTGCGCGCGACCCCGAGCGCGCCGGCGAGCGACGCGAACTTGTCGACCCGATGCGGACGATCCGCCGGCGGCACCACCTGCTCCGTCGACAGCAGGTGGTTGAGCTCGTAGTCGTAGCCACGCGCGAAGCCGATGCGCCGCGGCGCGCCGCTCGCGAACGCGAACGCCGCGCCCTTCAGGTTGCTCTGCACGTCGAGCGCGACATCCCACGGCACGGTGCGCAGCTCGCGCCGCCAGGCACGCACCTCGCGCGCCAGCTCGCGCCAGCGGGCCGGCTGCCGCAGCATCGAGCGCCAGCGCCGGCGCGGGAAGACGTACGTCCGGTCGAGCAACGGATGACCGACGATCACGTCGCGTGCCCGGTCCTCGACGACGAAGCCCAGCGTGGCGTCCGGCAGCGCACGCCGCAACGACGTGACGAGCGGAAGCGTGTTGACGACGTCGCCGATCGCGCTCAGACGGATCACGAGCACGCGCGGCGGAGCGGACGACATCCCGTCAAACTAACCGACCGCGCGGCGCC
>JAIEPK010000212.1 GCA_019749875.1 Candidatus Binatia bacterium
GTGCCAGCGCGACCACCGCCGCGCGCGCCGAGCCGCCGGCACCGAGCACGATCGCGAGCTTCACGCGCGGTGCCAGCCCCGCCTCGTCGAGCGCGCGCGACAGCCCGGGCACGTCGGTGTTGTCGCCGTGCAGCGTTCCGTCGCGGTTGATGATCGTGTTGACCGCACCGCTGAGCCGCGCGACGGGGGTGAGCACGTCGAGGTGCGGGATCACCGCCTGCTTGTGCGGGATGGTCACGTTGAGCCCCGCGAGCCCGAGCGCGCGAACCGCCGCGACCGCGGCGCCGACGTCGTCCGCACGCACGCGGAACGCGCCGTAGGCGAAGTCGAGCCCCAGCGCCGCGAAGGCCGCGTTGTGCATCCGCGGCGAGCGCGAGTGGGCGATCGGGTCGCCGATCACGGCCGCGATCCGGGTGGTCGCCGTCATCGCCGCACGCGTCCCGGCGCGACGTCGCGGAGCCGTCCCCTGCGCTCGCTTGCCGGCAACGCGCGCCGAAATGCCCTTCGCAGCCCGCCGCACCGCCATGGCGGGCCGTCTACACGCCGCGGCCGGCGGGCCGCAAACGCCGCGAGACGCGCGGTTTCCTGTGCTCGGCGGGCGGCTATAGTGACAGCGGTTCTCGGAGGGACGAGGAGCCAGGGCTCGGGTGGAAATCCAGAAGATCCTCATCATGACCGGCGGCGGCGACGCGCCGGGCCTCAACGCCGTCATCCGCGCCGCCGTGAAGCGCGCCATCACCGGCTACGACTGGCAGATCATCGGCAGCATCGAGGCGTTCAACGGCGTCCTCGACGACCCGATGCGCATCGTGCCGCTGGACCTCGACACCGTCCGCGGGCTCCTGATGCGCGGCGGCACGATCCTCGGTACGAGCAACGCCGGCGGACCGTTCGAGTTCCCGCTGCGGCGTCCCGACGGCACCTTCGAGATCGTCGATCGCTCCGACGAGCTGATCCGCCGCCTGCACCGCATCGGCGTCGACGCCGTGATCAGCATCGGCGGCGACGGCTCGCAGCGCATCTCCCAGGCGCTGTACGAGAAGGGGTTGCCGATCGTCGGCGTGCCGAAGACGATCGACAACGACCTCGACTCGACCGAGATGACCTTCGGCTTCCAGACCGCCGTCGCGACCGCGACCGACGCGATCGACAAGCTGCACACCACCGCCGAGAGCCACGACCGCGTCATGATCCTCGAGGTCATGGGCCGCGACGCCGGCTGGATCGCGCTGTGCTCCGGCATCGCCGGCGGCGCCGACACCATCCTGATTCCCGAGATCCCGTTCGAGGTCGACAATGTCGCGATGCACATCAAGCGGCGCCGCAAGCAGGGCAGCCACTTCGCGATCGTCGTGGTCGCCGAAGGCGCCTTCCCGCAAGGCGGCACTGCGCTGACGATGAAGGAGCGCAAGCCCGGGCAGCCGAACCCGATCCTGGGCGGCGTCGGCGGCTGGCTCGCGGAGGAGCTCGAGGCGCGCGGCTTCTCCCAGACGCGCGTCTGCGTGCTGGGCCACCTGCAGCGCGGCGGCATCCCGTCGGCGATGGATCGTCTGCTCGCGACGCGCTACGGCGTCGCCGCGGTCGACCTCATCGCCGAGGGCAAGTTCGGCTCGATGGTGGCGCTGAAGAGCGACGACATCGTCGCGATCCCGATCAAGGACGCGATCAGCCGCTACCGCACCGTCAATCTGGATCACAACATGCTGAAGACAGCGCGCGGGCTCGGCATCTGCTTCGGAGATTGACGGCGGGACGCCGAACAGAGGCGACCGCGCTCGATGTGGCAGCGTGATCGGCATGGTCATCCGGACTACGGAGATGACCACGGCGCGCTGGAACGTCGCATCGGCCAAGGCCGAGCTCTCGCGTGTGCTCGAGCGTGCCCGACGTGCTCCGCAGATCATCGAGAAGCGCGGTACACCGATCGCCGTCGTGCTCGGGATCGAGGACGACGCGCGCTTGGCCGAGGGCCAGCGCAAGGCAAACCAGTCGAAGCGCTTCCTCGCCCAGAGCGCCGCTCTGCGACGCGAAGACGGCGTCGATCTCGAGATTCCAGAACGCACAGCGCGCCCCTCGCCGTTCGAGCGCAAGCGTTGACGTGCATCTCGTCGATACCAACGTGCTCTCCGAGCTGGCTCGACCGCGCCCCCCGGCCGCCGTTCTCGGCTGGCATCACGCGAATCGGCCGGCCGCAGACCATCTCGTCGATGACCGGCTGCACCCCCGTTCCCGAGCTCAGGCTCCCATCGCCGGATCGCTGATGCTCGGCCGCCCGTTCTCGGCGCGGCCGGCGAAGCGACGCGAGAAGCCCGGGACCTCCATGCAGGTGACGGTGAAATCGTACCAGCGTTGCCGGCCCGACAGCGGCCAGCGGCGCGCACGCTCGACGCCGCCGTTGACGCGCACCTCGCGCCCGACCGGCGGCCGGTACGCGTTCGGCGTGAGGACGAACGTGCGCGACTCGACGCCGCCGTTCGCGAGGTGCACGCGGACGATGCGGCCGGACTCGACGCGCACCTCGATACCGCTCGTCGGGACCGTCCCCTGGACGTGCCGGAGAAACCCGTTCGGCCCCATCACCCACAGATCGTAGACGCCGTCGCCGTCTGCAGGCCAGGTGTCGTCCAGAGACTTGCCGGACTCGACCGTGTAGCGACGCGGCACGGCCGCGAGGTCGAGACGGTCGTAGACGTGGAACACCGCGGCCTGCGCGCCCGTCACGCGGAACGTCAGCCGGACGCCATCGAGCAGCTCCTCCGTGTCGACGTGCAGCTCGTAGGGCAGCGCGCGCGACGGACGGATTCCCTGCCCCTGCACGGGCAGCGTGCCCGCGCTGCCGAGCGGGATCGGCACCTGCGGCAGCGCCTGCTGTGCGCTCACGATCGCCGTGGCCTGCTGTCGCGTGAGCTGCGGCGACACGAAGAACGGCCGGCGGTTGGGATGACGGAAATCGAACGCCGACGTCAGGTCGCCCATCACCGCGCGACGCCACGGGCTGATGTTCGGCTCGCTCACGCCGAAGCGCTCCTCGATGAAGCGGATCAGCGACGTGTGGTCGAAGGCCTGCGAGTCCACCCAGCCGCCGCGGCTCCACGGCGACACGATCGTCATCGGCACGCGCGGTCCCGGTCCGAAGACGCCGCCGTCGACGACGTAGCGCTCGGCGGCGTCGTCGACCGTGCTGGCCCCGGCCGTCGAGAGATCGGCCCGCAGCGACGGCGCGCACGGCGGCGGAACGTGGTCGAAGAAGCCGTCGTTCTCGTCGAACATCACCAGCAAGACCGTCCGCGCGAACACGTCCGGGTCGGCGGTGAGGACGTTCAGTACCTCCTGCGTGTAGAACCCGCCCTGTACGGGGCTCGACGGACCGGGGTGCTCGGAGAAGCCCGCCGGTGCGACGATCCACGACACCTGCGGCAGAGTGCCGCCGAGCACGTCGTTGCGCAGCCCGTCCAGGTTGCCGTTGGTCAGCGTCGACGACAGGCCCTTCTGCACCAGCGGAGACGGGGTGTTCGCGTAGAACGGCTCACGGTACTGGCGGAAGCCCGCCAGCGAGTTGTCGGTGAAGTTGTCGAACAGGTCCTCGTAGACCTTCCACGACACCCCGGCCGCTTCGAGCCGCTCGGCGTAGGTCGTCCAGGTGAACCCCTCCTCCGGCGGGCCGAGGAAGTCGTTGTGGTTGGTGATCGCCGGACCGCCGCCGGTCGCGAACGGATCGTTGGTTCCGGTGAACATGAACAGCCGATTCGGATTCGTGCCGCCGTGGAACGAGCAGTGGTACGCGTCGCAGACGGTGAACGCGTTCGCGAGCGCGAACTGGAAGGGCAGCTCGGCCTGCTCGTAGTAGCCCATCGACCACTGTGCCTTGAACTGCGGCCAGTGCCCGAACGAGCCCTTCGCCCACGCGCTCTGCGCGTCGGAGTAGGAGTGCGGCGTGCCGAACACCCGCTGCGCGTTCCCGAGCGTCGCGTCCAGGTGGTACGGCAGGACCGTCGTGCCGTTCGCGAGCTGCTGCTCCCACACCGAGCGGCCGTCCGGCAGCGGCACCGTGATGCGATCGCCGAAGCCGCGCACGCCGGGCATCGTCCCGAAGTAATGATCGAATGCCCGGTTCTCCTGCATCAGGATGACGATGTGCTCGACGTCCATGATGGTGCCGCTCCTGGTGGCGGCGGGGATCGCGAGCGCACGACGGATGCTCGGCGGGAAGAGCGCGGCGGCGAGCGTGGCGCCGCCGATCTGGAGGAACTTCCGCCGCGAAGGGCTTCGTCGAGAGGTGCGCATCGTCGAGGTTCTGCAACGGGCACCGCACGTCGGGCAAGGCCGGATTCTCGCCGCGATCGCAGATCGGGACGAGCGATCGGCGCGCAAGGCATTCGCGCGCGCTCGCGTGGTCGCCGATCGTGCTCGCTCCACCGCGGCGTCGCACGTTCGGGGATTGAAGCCTCGTTCGGGCGAGGATAAGCCGACGTCCCCGCCATGGAACGTCTCCTCCGCTGGATCGCGACCGTCGTCAGCCTGCTCGTCGCGCTCCAGACCGGCGTCCGTGCCCACGCGGCGCTGCCGACGATCGGCGGACGCATCGAGGGCTCCGGCATCGTGCGCTTCGACCAGTCGAGCCCGCGCCAGCGGCCGCTCGCGCGCATCGACCTGTTCGCCGAGCAGAAGGTCACCAGCGAGCTGCGCTGGAAGCTCGCCACGACCGGACGCTGGGGCGGCACCATCGAGAACGCCAGCGGTGCCGGGCTCATCGACTTCGGGCACAGCTTCCAGAACATCGATCCGTCGCTGCAGCTCGACGAGGCCTGGCTCGAGTGGGTCGACGACGACTTCGACGTGCGCGCCGGCAACCAGCGCTTCACCTGGGGCAAGCTCGACGGGCCGAAGCCCAACGACCTGCTGAACCCGCTGCGCTACTACGATCCGCTGGTCGACCGCGAGAAAGACCAGAAGATCGCCGTGCCGGCGCTGTCGGGCTCGTACTACTTCCCGTCGTCGTGGCGCGACCGCCTGCCCGACGACGCGCGCGTGACGCTGGTGTGGGAGCCGATCGCCGTGCCCTGGCTCTTTCCCGAGGCGGACGAGCGCTGGTTTCCCCCGGCCGCGGAGACCGGCCCACCGCTGCAGATCGGCAGCTTGACGGTGAACGACCGCGAGATCTGCCCGTGCGTCGTCGACATCGATCAGGAGATCCGCAACTCGTCCGCACCCGCGCGCCGGTTCGACAACGGCAACGTCGCGCTGCGCGTCGCGGGTCGAAGCGGCGGCGTCGACTGGTCGGCGATGTTCTTCGACGGCTACGACCCGGCGGCGAACTTCTCCGTGCCGGTGCGCCTGGACCTGTCCAACGCCGGCGCGATCCCCGGCGTTCTCAGCGCGACCGCGCTCACGCAGCTGAGACCCGCGTACCGGCGCTTCCAGTCGATCGGCGCCGACGCGTCGTCGGCGTTCGGCGGCTTCACCACCCGCTTCGAGGCGGCGTGGCGTTTCCGCCGGCCGTACCCGCGCGAGGTGAGCAGCTTGACGGGTGAGATCGTCGGCGACGAGCAGCGCGTCGCTGCCCTGCTCGACGGCAAGACCGTGACGCTGAACGCCTTCGAGCCGCGCGACGCCGCCGAGTGGGGCATCGGCGCCGACTACCTGATCGACGGCTGGCTGCCGCTCCTCGAGCTGTACCAGATCATCCTGCTGCACAACGACACGCCGCTCTTGATCCGCAACGTCGACACGCGCATCACGGCGAGCCTGCGCAAGACCTGGCTCGAAGCCGAGAGCCTCGAGACCAAGATCGTCGGCCTCTGGGGCATCGAGAGCGGCTACGAGATGGTGCGCGCGGAGGCGACCTACGCGATCACCGACGCGATCGCGGCACAGCTCGGCGTGCTCGGCGTGTGGGGCGACGCCCGGTCGCTGATCGGCGAGTTCAACCGCAACAGCGAGCTGTTCGGGCGGCTCAGCTACTCGTTCTGAGTCGGCGACGAGCGGCCACGCGCGCAGCGCGCGGCCGAGCGAAGCGAGCGCGGGGAGTGAGGCTCCGCGCGGCTTTGCCGCGTGGAGCGAGGGGCGCGTGCCCCTCGTGTTACGACGCCCCGCCGAGCATCAGCGAGCCCGCCGCGTACGCGCCCCAGATCAGCGCGCCGAAGTACACGCAGGTCGCGGCGGTCATGAAGTAGCCCACCATCACGAACACGCCGTCGCGTTCGAGCATGCCGAGCGCGAGGAACAGGATCGCGAGGCCCGGGATCGTGTTCGAGAACGGCACGAAGCCGAACGGCGCCATGAGCAGCACGCCGGCGAACGCGAGCATGAAGCCGTTCAGCCGGTGCACACCGAGGCCGGAGACGAGGAAGCCGAGGCGCGGGTGCAGGAAGCCCTCGATGCGCGCGACGAGCTTCGCACCGTGCTCGAGCGCGTGCGCGAGCGCGTCGGCCGGAACGAGACGGTTCATCACGAACGACGGCAGCCACGGCAGGCGACCTGTCGCGAAGCCGACGCCGATGAGGATGATCAGCAGGCCGAACACCGTGCTGACCCCCGGCACCGACACCGGGACGAGGAACGGCAGCGTCAAGAACACCGCGACGAGCAGCATGCCGGACTGGCCGACGCGCTCGATCAGCTCGTGCACCGGGAGCTTCCGGTGCGGAAGCTCCCGGGCGATGCGAGCGAACTGCTCGGACAGGCGCTCCGACTCGCCGCGCTCGTCCTCGGCGGTCACGCGCTCAGGCTCCCAGCGCCGCGTGCGCCGCCGCGAGCCGCGCGACCGGCACGCGGTACGGCGAGCACGACACGTAGTCGAGGCCGACCTTGTGGCAGAAGATCACCGACGCCGGGTCGCCGCCGTGCTCGCCGCAGATGCCGCACTTGAGCCCCGGACGGCCCGCACGACCTTCGGTCACGGCGCGCTCCATCAGGAAGCCGACGCCGCTCTGGTCGATCGAGACGAACGGGTCGCCGGCGTACACGTTGCGGTCGATGTACTCGGGCAAGAACTTGCCGGCGTCGTCGCGCGACAGGCCGAAGGTCATCTGCGTCAGGTCGTTGGTGCCGAAGGAGAAGAACTCGGCCTCGCCCGCGATGTCCTTGGCGACGATCGCGGCGCGCGGCACCTCGATCATGGTGCCGACGGTGTACGCGACCTTGACGCGGTACTCGGTCATGACCGCCTTCGCGACGCTGACCGTCAGCTCGCGCAGGATCGCGAGCTCCGGCAGGACGCCGACCAGCGGGATCATGATCTCGGGGATGACCTTCACTTTTTCCCGCGTCAGCTCGCAGGCCGCCTCCATGATGGCGCGCACCTGGATCTCGTAGATCTCGGGGAACGTCACGCCGAGGCGGCAGCCGCGGTGGCCGAGCATCGGGTTCAGCTCCTGCAGGCTGTCGCGCTTCGCGCGCAGCTTGTCGGCCTTGATGCCGATCTTGACCGCGAGCTCGGCGATCTCCTCGTCGGTGTGCGGGATGAACTCGTGCAGCGGCGGATCGAGCAGCCGGATCGTCACCGGCAGGCCGTTCATCGCGCGGAAGATGCCCTTGAAGTCCTCCTTCTGCATCGGGAGGATCTTCGCGAGCGCGCGCCGGCGCCCCTGCGTGTCGTCGGCGAGGATCATCTCGCGGACCGCGTCGATGCGGTCGCCCTCGAAGAACATGTGCTCGGTGCGGCAGAGGCCGATGCCTTCCGCGCCGAACTCGCGCGCGACCTTGGCGTCGTGCGGCGTGTCGGCGTTGGCGCGAACCTTGAGCTTGCGGACCTTGTCGGCCCAGCCCATGAGCTTCGAGAAGTCGCCCGACACCGTCGGCTCGACCGTCGGCACGAGGCCGAGGTAGACCGCACCGGTCGCGCCGTCGATGGTGATCGACTCACCCGCCTTCACGGTGCGATCGCCGACCTGCATCACGCCCTTCGCGTAGTCGATCTGCAGCGCGTTGCAGCCGACGACGCAGGGCTTGCCCATGCCGCGACCGACGACGGCTGCGTGCGAGGTCGCACCACCGCGCGCCGTCAAGATGCCCTCCGCGGCGTGCATGCCGTGGATGTCCTCGGGCGAGGTCTCGACGCGGACGAGAATCGTCTTGCGGCCCTCGCCCTTCAGGCGCTCCGCGTCGTCGGCGGAGAACACGACCTCACCGGCGGCCGCACCCGGCGACGCCGGCAGACCCTTCGCGATCATCGTCTTCGGCGCCTTCGCGTCGACCTGGCGGTGCAGCAGGGTGTCGAGCGAGCCCGGCTCGACGCGCTTCACCGCGGTGTCACGATCGATCAGCTTCTCGCTCACCATGTCGACCGCGATCTTGACGGCGGCGTGCGCCGTCCGCTTCCCGTTGCGCGTCTGCAGCATGTAGAGCGTGCCGCGCTCGATGGTGAACTCGATGTCCTGCATGTCCTTGTAGTGACGCTCGAGAGTGTCGGCGACGCCGCGCAGCTGCTTGTAGGCCGCGGGCATGACCTCCTCGAGCGACGGCGCGACACGCTTGCGCTCGTCCTCGCTCTGGCCCTTCGCGGTCGCGACCTCGCGCGAGGCCTCTTTCGTGACCTTCTGCGGGTCGCGGATGCCGGCGACGACGTCCTCGCCCTGCGCGTTGACCAGGAACTCGCCGTAGAACTTCTTGTTGCCGTTCGCCGGATCGCGCGTGAAGGCCACGCCGGTCGCGCAGTCGTCGCCGAGGTTGCCGAACACCATCGCCTGCACGTTGACCGCGGTGCCCCAGTCGGCCGGGATGCCGTACAGCTTGCGGTAGGTGATCGCGCGCTGGTTCATCCACGAGCCGAACACCGCACCGATCGCACCCCAGAGCTGGTCCCACGGGTTCTCCGGGAACGGCTTGCCGGTGCGCTTCAGGATCAGCGCCTTGAACTCCTGCACCAGCTCCTTCAGGTCCTGGGTCGTCAGCTCGAGGTCGCCGGTGACGCCGCGCGCGTGCTTCTTCGCGTCGAGCACGACCTCGAAGGGATCGTGCTCCTTGTCCGACTCCGGCTTCAGACCCAGCACGACGTCGCCGTACATCTGCACGAAGCGACGGTACGAGTCGTACGCGAAGCGCTCGTTGTTCGACGCGGCCGCGATGCCGGCCGCGGTCTGGTCGTTGAGACCGAGGTTCAGGATCGTGTCCATCATGCCCGGCATCGAGGCGCGCGCGCCCGAGCGGACGGACACCAGCAGCGGGTTCTTCGGGTCGCCGAACTTCTTGCCGACGATCGACTCGACCTTCGCCATCGCCTTCTTCACCTCGTCGGTGAGCGTGGCGGGGTACTTGCGGCCGTTCGCGTAGTAGTAGGTGCAGACCTCGGTGGTGATCGTGAAGCCCGGGGGAACCGGCAGCCCGATCTCCGCCATCTCGGCGAGGTTCGCGCCCTTGCCGCCGAGCAGGTTCTTCATCTCGGCGCGTCCGTCGGCGCGTCCGCCGCCGAAGGAGTAGGTGTACTTGCCGGCGCGTCCGGCGGCCGGCTTGGCAGCCTTCGCGTCGCCCTTCGCGACCTTGCTCTTGACCACGGCGACGCTCTTCGCGGAGGCCTTGCTCGCTACCGCGGCCGGCTTCGCCGCGGGCTTCGCGACCTTGCCGGTCGCCGTCTTGGGGGTGGCCTTCCGCTGCTGCAAACGCGCCATGAGCTCTCCGTCTCCGTCCTCGGGCCGCCGTGTCCGCGGCGACCGCGCCAGAATCCCGGCTTCGTACCACCGTCGAGGGCGGGTCGCCATGGCTCCTGCGAGGACGAGCGTGGCGACGGCACGGCTCGCGCGTGCGACCGGACGGGCGAATCGCGCTGGACTCGGGCCCCGTCCTCACGATAGCCGCCCCGGATGCTTCGACCTGCGTGCTTCGCCCGCGTCCTCGTCCGCACGGCCCTGCTGGCCGCCGTCACCACCTTCGCCGCCGCCTGCAGCGACGCCGGGAGCGTCGGCGGCAACCCCAGCGGCAGCTCGGACGCGGTCCAGTACCCGACGTCGGGCGACCCCGGCACCGCCGACTGGCAGCCCGTCGCGTCCGAGCGCGTGGTCGACGAGTGCGGCCTCGACCCCGAGCTGCTGGCGCAGGCCGACGCGCAGATCGGGCGGCCGTGGGCCGTCGTCCGCTACGGCAAGCTCTGCCACGAGTACTACCCCGACGGCCCCGCGCAGGTGGACGAGCTCGCCGAGAACTTCTCCGCGACCAAGACCCTCGGCGCGCTCGTGACCGGCATCGCCGCGTACCAGACGCGCGACATCCCGCGCGACGGCCGCAAGACCGGTCCGATCCTCGCCGACGACCGCGTCGACCACTGGCTCGACGAGTTCACCTTCAACCCCGACGCGCAGATCGAGCACGTGCTCGCGATGATCGCGCACAACCCGGACCTGTCGTACGGGAAGCGCAGCTTCGAGTACGACATCGTCGGGAAGGTCCAGATCAACCGTCTCAACGACGTGATCGAGACCGCGATCGCGCAGGACCCCGAGCGCCTCGGCACGAACCTCGAGGAGTTCACGCAGCGCTACCTGTTCCAGCCCATCGGCATGCGGCAGTCGCAGTGGTCCGGCGGCGTGCCCGACAAGAACTTCGCGTTCACCTGGGTGTCGCCGGTGCGCGACATGGCGCGCCTCGGGCTCCTGGTGCTGCACGGCGGCCTGTGGGGCGGAGAGCGCATCGTCGACGAGGAGTGGATCTACGCGATGACGCACCCGTCGTTCGAGGACACCAATCCCGCCTACGGCTACTTGACGTGGCTCAACACGCTCGAGAACGACTCCGGCAGCGAGCGCACGTTCGACTGCGCGCCGCTGTCGGTGAACTTCCAGTTCCCGCACGGGCTGTCCGAAGCGCCCGACTGCGGCTTCGCCGATCCCGCCAACTGCGCGCAGGAGAGGGACCTCGGCGTCTGGTACGCGGCCGGGCTCTTCGGCCAGTACGTGATCGGACAGCGCGCGCTCGACCTCGTGCTGGTCGTCAAGGACTTCGACGCGATCGGGACGGCCGGCGAGCTGTGGAACATCTTCCGGCCGGCGCTGGTCGCGCGCGACGCGGAGTTCGCGGGCAACGAGGCGGCGTTCTGCGAGGCGTATGCGCGTGGAGCGTACGCGCCGGATCTGAAGTAACCCGCGTCGCGCCGGCGGTCAGCCGGGTAGCGGCGACGGGGCAGCTCGCGCCAGAGTCAGTGGGGTGCCCGCAGCTCGCGAGGCGCGGATCGCCGCGTAGCCACGGGCCCCTTCCGGGCGTTCCGTTCAGCGACTGGACCGGAGATCGACTCCGGTGTCCATGAACACGCGCTCGAAGTAGTCGGCGTCGCGCTCGAGGCCGCCGAGGCCGACCCAGTTCTCGTCGCTGAGGGAGGCGCGCCAGCCCAGGAACGAGAGTGCGTCGGGGCCGACCGGGTAGCGCAGCCGCACGTCGTCGCTCTCGATGACGTGGCGGATCATCTCGCCGACGATGTTCGGCGGCGCCTCGGGCTTGCCGGGATTGGTGAAGAAGGCGTGCAGCCGGCGCCCGTGCGGATAGACGCTGGTCCGGTCGTAGTCGGGCAGGCTCGTGGACGACATCGGGGTGTCGACGATGCCGGGCTCGACCAGCGCCACCCTGATCCCGCAGCCCTTCACCTCCTGGGCCAGGCACTCGGTGAATCCTTCCAGGGCAAACTTCGATGCGACGTAGGCGCTCTCGGCGAAGACGGCGAGACGCCCGGCGACCGACGACACGTTGACGATCGTCCCCGACCCGCGCTTCCGCATCGCCGGGAGGACGGCCTTGGTGCACCGCACCGCGCCGAAGTAGTTGGTCTGCATCACGCGCTGGAACTGCTCGAGACTCTCGTCCTCGATGGCGTTGATGCTGAGGATGCCGGCGTTGTTGACCAGCACGTCGATCGAGTCCCCGACCTTCTCGAACACGCGCGCCACCGAAGCGTCGTCATCGACGTCGAGCGGGAGGACCGTCACGGGAAGCCGCGCCTCCCCGGCGACCTTCTCGAGGTCGCTCGCACCGGGATTGCGCATGGTGGCCACCACGTCGTGCCCCGCGCGCGCGAGGAGCAGCGTGGTGTCGTAGCCGATTCCTTTGCTCGTCCCCGTGATGAGGATCCTGGCCATGCGCGTTGCCTCTTTCTTCTCCGCCCGGTGCATTCGAGCTCTCGAGCACGACCGGTGCTGGCGATGGTGGTTGGACTTCCAGGCTGCTTGGCCAGAGTCGGACGGATCGGTGCGACCCCGGATCATCGCTGCAGACACCCCGCGGGGTCGCGGACGGAGGAGGCAGCGACGCCGCTGGCTATCCCGATCGGCGATCGCAGAGCAAACCGCCGGCCTGCGGCCGCCTCGAGCACGGGCCCGCCGTGCGTGCGGCGTCAAGCGACGCCGGCGCAACGCTCGTGGTGGTCGGCGCGGCGTCCGAGGCCGGCGAGGTCGTCCCGATGCTGCGCTGCGGCTAGCGGCGAAGCTCCGGCCGCTCCTCGTCGCAGATCACCAGCAGCACCGTGTCCTCGACGGCGGTCTCTCGGTGGGTGTCTCCGGGCTCCACGAAGTAATAGCCGCCCGCTGCGACGACGTGCGGCTCCTCTGCATCAGCCTGCACTTCCATCGTCCCGCGGACGACGAACACCTGGCACCAGTGAGCATGATGATGGGATGGAATCGTCATGCCTTGCGGCATTCGATACAGCCCCGATTCGACGTTGTAGTTCCCCTCCCACAGGCGGCAGGCCTGCATCGTGATCCCCCGCACGTCGATGGGGTGCCAGCGCTGATCTTCGGGGGGGAAGTATCTGGTCATCGGTGACTTGCCTCCATCGGGTCACAGCAGCGGCACGCTCCGGCGCTCTTTCGGCCCACACGATGGCGGCTTCGCGCGCGAACACGTACACGCCTGCGGCCTTCGCCTCACGCAGGACCTCGTGGCGCAGCTTCGCCCACGGCGCAACTTCCCGGGCGGGGTCTGGCATCGCCCTTCCGTGACAGGAGAGGGCCGCACGCGGAGGACCATCGCGTCGATGTCCTCGACCGCGAACATGATGCGGCGGATGCCGAGCGTGTTCACCGGTGCGTCGACCGGCCCGAACCGGATCGCGTCGGGTGTGTGGAACTTGTCGAGCTCGATGCCCTGTCCGTCGGGAGCCCGCAGCATCGCGAGCGTGGCGCGCACGTCGCCGAGGCCGATCAGCTTTCCGACCAGCGGGCCTTCGACCGTCGTCTCGCCCTCGCGCGTGAGGCCGAGCGCGAGGAAGAAGTCCTTCACGGCTTCGAGGTCGTCGACGACGATGAGGACGTTGTCGATGCGCTCGAGCGTCATGTCGGTCGTCGCCTCACGTCGATGCTCTCGATCGCCGGCGACGCGACACGAGCGGCGCGGCGCGGACGAAGTCGTTCGCCGCAGCCTCGTGCAGCATCCATCGACCCATCGCGCGATACGAGACCGGCATCCAGGAGTTCTGCGCTCCGGTCCAGTCCGCAGACGCCACCGGAGGCTCGTCGCTCCCTCGCGCGTTCAGCCCGCCGCGGACGAGGGTCCAGCGACGCGACGACAGGGCGCCGCGAGCGAGCGCGTCGACGACCGCCTGCTGCTCTCTGGCTCCGCGACCGACGGTTCCCGGCAGCCACGAGAAGAAGCGCATCGCGCGGCTCGCGGGCGCACCCGGCAGCGAGCTGAGCAGCGTGTTGACGACGACGATCCGCTCGACTCCGGCATCGATCATCGCCTGCTCCACCGTGTCCATGTTCGCAGCGAGCGAGGCCGACGCATCATGGCTCGTGGCGGTGACCCCGAGCGCAGTGAGGATCGCGTCTGCGCCGCGGAACGCGGCCGCGAGCGCGGATCGGTCGGCGAGCGAGGTGACGACGGCGACCCGCGAGCCCGGGGGAACGCTCGTGATCCGCTCCGGCCGCGAGCGAACGACGGCGGTGAAGGCGATGCCTTCGTCCCGGCACACGGCGAGGATGCCTTGCCCGAGGCCACCGGCCGCGCCGACGACGGCCACGTGGCCCGGGTACGCGCGCGGACGGTCGTCGGTCGGTGGATGCGACATGGGCGGTGCGACCTCGAACGCCAGCGTCCTATCGCACTCGAAGTCACGGGATGCTCGTCTCGACGCCGGATACGACCCCGTCGCGACGCCGCGCGCCTGCCGGTCAGCTCTCGGGGTCGTACCCGAACTCGCGCAGCTCCTGCGAGCAGCGGCAGGCCCCGGCGATCTTCGCGGCCCACTGGACGGCGGCTTCACGCGACGGGAGCTCCAGGACACAGAAGCCGCCGTCGAGCTCCCTGGTCTGCGGGTAGGTCTCGTGTGTGACGGTGCCGTCGGCGGCGACCATCACCGGTGCGGCGTCCGTATTGATCCCGCCGCCGAACACGTAGACGCCGGCATTCTTGGCCTCGCGGATGACCGCGCGTGCCGCCTCGCCGACGGCCGGCATGTCTTCTTCGGGGATGTCCATCGCGGGTGCGGGGAAGGAGATGAGATACTTCGCCATCGTTGGTTCCTGCGGGCTGCGGGCTTCTGAATCGTGTGGGCGTTACGGAGCGCCTTGATCGCGCGGGCTTGTGTCTCGGTCGCTGCGATCAAGTCGACTCGCTCACGTCCTCGCGCAGGATGCGCGGGCGGCACGCCGCGATCCTCACCATGCTGCTCATGGGTCCATCGGGCTCGCGCCGGCTCTGCTCCCGGTGCGCCGCGCCTCACTGCCCCGGAATCGGCAGCACCTCCATGATCTCCACCGCCTCGCCCGGGAAGATCGCGAAGTGCGGATGCCCCTCGAACATCTTCGCGGCCGCCTCGTGCGACTCGGCCTGCACGACGACGAAGCCGGCGAGCGCGTTGCGGATCGGTGTGATGCCGTCGCGCGAGGCCTGCAGCGTCTTGCCGAGCGGGCCGCCCTCGACGACGACCGAAGCGCCGTGGGTCGCTCCCCACTGGTGCCACGCCGCGATGCCCTCGCCTTCGCGCTTCTTGCGCTCGGCCTCGGGCAGCGCGTCCCATGCGGCCCGGCGGCTTCCGTCGGGCGTTCCTGTGTAGACGGCGAGAAATCTCTTCATGGTCGGATCCTCCATCCCTGGTCGTCCGGCGGGCGCGCGTTTCGACGTCACGAGGCGTCGCGATCGACGATTTTTCGGGCGGTCGCGAAAGATCAGACGCCGGGGTGCCACACCGATCGCACCTGAAGCTGGCCATCGGAACCCGCCACTTCGAAGACGTGCGGATTCCGTAGACCGATGAACACCTCGTACGGATCGCTGCACGCGATCCGGCTCAGCACGAGGGAGAGAAGCTTCCCGTGCGTGACGAGCACCGGCAGACCAGATTCGTCCGACAGAGCTTCGTGCAGCACGGCGAGCCCGCGCGCCCGTGCCTCCGCGATGGGCTCGACGTCGGGCGCGAGCGGGACGCGGCCCGCGAGGATCGGTCGCAGCGCGGACGGCCAGTCCGTGTCGGGGACCCAGGGAAGCTCCCACTCGCGAAGGCGATCGTCGATGTGCGGCTCCGTTCCCGCCGCGACGAACTCGGCCGTTTGACGGGCACGGCGATACGGGCTCGAAAGCACGCGACCGATCGACTCGCCGCGCAGCGCGGCAGCGAGCTCGTCTCCTTGCCGGAGACCGCGCGGCGTGAGAGCAGCCTCGGGCTCTTGACCCGACGATTCACCGTGCCGGATCAGCAGGGCCCTCATGCGTGCGGGTCCTCCATCCGGCGCTCACGCTCGGCAGCGCGCCGTGGAGCGGGCCGTCGCCTGCATCGCGGCGCTGGGCAGCACGCGCTCATCCGTCCACCGCGGCACAGGAGAGACAGAACCGAGCTGCCTGGAGCCAGCACTGCGGACTCGTGGGATGCTCGTCTCGCCGGAGGCTGCGGACGCGGTCGTGACCGCCGCGGCGGTACGCTTCGGCGAGGAGATGGTTCCCGTCGGTCGTGCGCGCGCCCGTGCAGTGAAAGATTCCGACCGGTGACGTGAAGCGCGCGGAGTCGTGGTTCGCGTGTCGCGTGACGAGCAGCATGTGACCCGCCCCGAGCCCGACCCATGGCTCCGGAAGGTCGACGGTCAGCGGCACGAGGAGCCGTCCTCCGATGCGCAGCTGGTCGAGCCAGGCCGGGAGAGGCTCGGTGGCTCCGGCGTTGACGAAGATCGCGTCGAACGGGAGCTCGCTCGGGAGCTCGCTGCCGTCTCCTTCGAGAACCGTGACGTTCGGCCACCGTGCGAGGTTCTTTCTGGCTCGGTCCGCCAGCCGAGCGTCGACCTCGATGCCGACGACGGTGCCGTCGGCGACGGCCGTCGCCGCGACCGCCGTGTAGTATCCGACGCCGCAGCCGACGTGGAGAAGCCGGTCGCGCGGCGACAGGTCGAGATCGTCGAGGCATCGCAGCAGGAATGCCGGCTCGCCGTTGTTGAGGTTCCGCCCGGCGTCCAGGGCGACGAGCACGTTGTCGTAGAGGTGCTGCGGGTCGTCGTCTGGCGTCTGCTCGTAGCCGCGTTCGGCGTCGGCGAGTCGCAGGATCTGCCAGGGGCCCGGGCCGAGGAAGTCCTCACGCGGGACGGTTGCGAGGGCGTCGACCAGGGTGGTGGAGCGCAGCGCGGAGATCGTCCGGATCTGCTCTGCGAACTCGCGACGGACTCGGTCGAGGCGCTGCATGGCGATCACCCGTTGTTGCGGGCCAACGGATGCTGAGTCCATCGACGCGCTTCACGAGAATTGGAGCCCGCTGCACCGGCTCATCAGGCAGCAGCGCTCCGCACGGCGCCGACGAACGAGCTGAGCAAGCAAGGGTCGAGGAAGCCACGCGGCCTCAGGCGAGAGCAGACGTCGACTCCGAACGGCCCGACATCGCGAATGGCAAGGGCGACGTTCTGAGCATCGAGGCCGCCCGCGAGAAACACCGGGCAGCTTGCTCGACGGACGATCCGACGGCTGAGACTCCAGTCGTGCGTACGGCCGGTACCGCCCAGAGCACGGACCGGACCATCGGCAGTGCCCGAATCGAGCAGCAGCGCATCGACGACGGGTGCGTACGACTCGGCCTCCGAGATCGCGGCACCGTCGTTGACGTGGATGACCTGAACGAGCGAGACCTCAGGAAGAGCATCCTTCACGCGAACGACATCCTCGGGGGCGACCCGATCGACCAGCTGGATCGTATCCACTCCCGTTGCGCGCTGGTGCTCGATGATGCTCCTCGGGTCCGTTCTCGGAGTGAGGAGGAACGTGCTGACGCCAGGGGGACACTCCCGGGCGATCTCTCGAATCACGACATCGGGAATGCCCCTCGTCTCGGAGAGCATCTCCGAAACGAGGCCGATCGCGTCCGCGCCATGGTGAATGGCGAGTCGCGCTTCTTCGATCGACCGTATGCAGCAGATCTTGACTCGCGTCATGGCGCTCGGCGGCGACCTACCCGCCGGTCTCGACTGGATACGGGCCGACGTCGAACTTCTGTGGATGGTAGCCCTTGCTCCCGACCGCTCGGGCAAGTGGGCTGAGCACTTCATCGCCGCGCCGCAGCGCCTCGAGCGCATGCCCGAAGTCGACGCGCGGTGTCCAGCCCAGGTGATCGCGTGCCAGGCGATTCACGTAGACGCGATCGATGGACGGCAGCATCTTCCACCCTCGCTCGCGGTAGATGTCTTCGTATTCCGGGACCAGGCTGCCGACCACGGCGGGAGCGCTCGCCCGAAGCGCTGCGAGATGCTCCTGCCCAAACGGGCTCGTCGCGCTCAGGATGTACCGCCCGAACCCGATCTCCGCCGCGCGTGCGGCCGCGAGGAGATGTGCCTCCACCGCATCGGCGAGGTCCAGGCGTCGATACAGGTACTCATTGACCTTGAGGTTGAGAGATTCGTACTCGTCTCGAAGTCGCGGATCGTCGTCCTCCTCGGGAAAGAAGCGGGCAAGGCGCAGCACGATGCACGGCAACCCCTTCGACCGGAAGAACAGCTCGCAGAGATCCTCCGCGGCCTTCTTGGTGACCCCGTAGATGTTCTTCGGGATGCAGCGGGTGTCCTCGGTGACCCAGGCTGCGGGCTGGCCTTCGTCAGGCCTCAGCGCCGCGCCGAACGTGCTCGTCGTGCTGCTGAAGACGACTCCCGCGATGCCACACTCGAGCGCCGCCTCCAGGACGCACAGCGTTCCGGTGATGTTGGTCTCGACGAACGCGGCCCGCGAGTGCGTCGCGACATGTGGCTTGTGGAGCGTAGCGGCGTGGATGACCCAGTCGACGCCGCGAACACACCTTCGGACGAGCTCGGGGTCCGACACGGAGCCGACGTGCGTGGTGAAGGGCGACTCGAGAAGATCGAGGCCCACGACGTCGTGCTGGCGCTCGCGGAGCGTGCGGACGAGGCCTTCGCCGAGATGCCCGGCGCTGCCGGTGACCAGGACTCGCACTTGCGAGGGTCCCTTCCGCTACCTAACGACTTGGCGGTTCAGCGGCCGCGCGCCCGCGCCGTCCGCTGCAAGCGCGGGTTGCGCGGCCATCTATCGCGCCGCCAGGAACTCGTCGATCGTCAGACGAACGTCCCTCGCGATCTTTCGGAGGAGAGTGGGAGAGACGTCTCGCGAGCCGTGGAATGGCACCGTCGTGCAGCGGCCATCGGGATGGCGGAACTGCTTGTGCGATCCGCGTTGCCGGACCTCGGCGAATCCATGTGCTTGCAGCAAGGCCACGACTTCGCGCGGCTTCGGAACGGGGACACTGCCCACGCTCAAGCAACCTGGATGGTCCGCACGTCGACGAACTCGGACTCGAGGTTCGGCTCTCCATCCTCGAGGAGCATCTCGATGACCTCACGAAGGTTCTGCTGAAGCTCTTCGATGTCGTCCCCCTGAGTGTGGGCTCCGGGCCAGCCGGGCACGTAGCCAACCAGCACCCCGGTATCCGGGTCGCGCTCGACGACGAAGCTGAAGGTTCTCATGCGTTCACCTCTGCCCCGATGAGCATAGCTCCTGTCGCGGTGGCCATGCGAGCCGCAGAACGCCATGGAGTCTGGCCAGATCAGGCATCGCCATAGTCGCGTTTCAGCCGCTCGTAGTACTCGCGCCTTCTTCGCTCTGCCCACGCGGGATCCTCGCGTCGCCGGCTCGCCGGTTCGTCGATGTGCACCGCGTCGACGATCGGAACCGTGAGTCGCTGTCCGACCCGCAATGAACGCTCCAGCCACTTCAGGTTGACATTGGCGCCGTCGACGTCGCGCTGGAGGCCAGCGACGTCCAGCGTCAGCTCTTCCTCGTAAGGGTCGCTCTGCTCCTCGTCCGAGGGAGCGTTCGGTGGAGCCCGGCGCACCCAAGTCGCGATGACCGAAAGCGCCCCCAGATCACCGATGCCAGCGGTGCATACCTTCTGATCGTCGAGCCGGACCTCGAAACCGATCATTCGCGCGCCCTCCCAACGCGGCCGGTCGCCGCCCAACTAGCGCTTGAGCCGCCGACCCACCGTCGCGAGTGAGAAGAACGATCAGTCCGGACGGCTCCAAGCGGCTGTTAGGAATCCCCGGTCGGCCGAGGCTCGGCCTCGGCACCCAATTCGGTCTTCTCCATCTGCTCACTCAATCGCAGGATGCTGTTCGGCTCACAGCTCTTCCACGGGATCTGACGACACGCCTGGACGGCGCGCTCGACGTACGCTTCGGCCTCCGCCTTGCGACCTCGATCAGCCTCGAGTCGAGCAAGTCGCGCGAGAGCAAGCACTGAGTCGCCTTGGAGCACCGGTTTGCTCAAGAGCAGATCTCCTTCCTTCCCCAGCTCTTCGTAGAGCGCGAGGGTGGAGAGAAGGGCGTCGCGGTATGCGTCGACCCCTCCCTCTCGCCTCAGGAGGCCGAGTTGGAGATAGTTGAGCCCCGCGACGCCAACGTTTCGGAGCATGCTCACTTGCTGCTGGATCCTCGTGCCGAGGTACCAACCGGAGAGCACACCGGCCGCAACCGCGGCGGTGTGGGTTCCGATCAAGAGAAG
Source organism: Candidatus Binatia bacterium (assembly GCA_019749875.1). Taxonomy (GTDB): domain Bacteria; phylum Desulfobacterota; class Binatia; order UBA12015; family UBA12015; genus VGTK01. The sequence continues at coordinate 19,894 of JAIEPK010000212.1, forward strand.
CAATCCTCGGCGGCGCATGCATGTGGTCCTAACGACCGGCTCAGCCGCTTGCGCGGCGGCGTACGCCCGAGGTGCCGCGCTTCGTGCGCGCAGGCTGCAGCCGCTTGTTAGGCGTTTCACCCACTACGTCGAGAACCGCCTTCGGGTTTCGAGCCACCACCCGAAGCAGAACGCGGGCGCTTCCTTCGGGCTTTCGTCTGCCCTGTTCCCAGTTGCGCAGCGTGGCTGCGCTGATCCCCATGAGCGCGGCGAACTTGCTCTGGCTCAACCCGTACCCTTCACGCACCGTGCGGACGTCAGGCTCGTCGACTCGAACCATACGCGATGGCTTCAGCTCACCGCGAAGAATCGCTCCGCCTTGGCGAACGCTCTCGAGAAGCTCGGCAAACAGTTCGTCTTTCATGGATACTCCGTCTCGAGCACTTTCCGCAGGGCGCGTCTCTGGGCGGGCGTTAGGTCCGACCGCTCGTTCTTCGAATAGGCGAACAACATCAGCACGCGCTGGGACTTCGGATGCCAGAAGTACACGACTCGAGCGCCGCCTCGCTTGCCTCGACCGCTCGCGCCCCAACGAAGCTTCCGCAAGCCCCCGGTGCCTGGGATGACCCTCCCCGCCTCGGGGTCTCGCACCAAGTCCAACTGCAGCAGCCGGTAGTCCTCATCACTCAAGAGATCGACGATTCGGGCTGTGAAGACCCTCGTCTCGACAATCACCACTTAGGGACCATACGCCACTGGCGCACATGCTGCAACCTCGCTCCTCCTGCCTACGACCTGGCGATAAGCGGCCGGCGCAGCCGGCCCGCTTCATCGGCGGGTTGGCCGACGGGTCGGCTTCCTAACGTCCGAGACGCGATCGCGCTCTGGCGGCTCGACGTCAGGTACTTTTCGGAGAGCGGAAGTGAACCGAGACCGGCTGCCACGCGCCGCCCGTTGTGCGAGGTACTCTTCTGTCAGGAGTGCTGCCATCTTCTCAGCGACCGCAGTGTTGACCAGTTGGTTGATCGACACACCCTCGCGCTCCGCGACCTGACTCAGTCGGCGATGCAAGGAAGCTGGTAGGCGTACGCTCAAGGCACTCACGATCTTCCTCCGATCAGTCTCAAGAAGTCCTGTGGACGTTCGATCCTAATTCCGAACGGCTTCAGCGCCGCGAAGTCTCGGAGGTTGTGGGTGACGACGGCTTCTGCTCCGGCCGCCACGGCAACTTCGGCAACCATGTCATCCTTCGGATCCCGGAGAAGTGGGCGCCAGAGGTAGAAGATCTGTTGCGGCCTGGCGACGTGACAGACGTAGTCGATAACGTCCCCGACGGCCTCCGCCGGAACCGCCCCTCGCTGACGCAGCATCGCGTCCTCGTACTCGAGCACGAGCGGTACCGAGACCGCGATCTCGTATCGGCCCGCCCCGAGTTGCTCGAGGACACGAAACGACGCGCCACGCCGCGATCGAATCGCCGAGACGAGCACGTTCGTATCGAGCACCACGAGCGGAGGAGGCATCGGTAACGGGTGGTATCATCCGCGCCACCACATTCGCAATCCTCCCGCCTCCGTGGGCTTCTCGGCTAACGCCTTGGACGCTCAGCCGCCGGCGGAGCCGGTCGGCTGCAGCGGCCGGTTAGACAGGCTAGCTGCACTTCTCGATCCACCGTCGAACCTGATCCGAGAACCGTTCGTCGCGCCACCCAACGAAGCGGCCCAGCTGTGGTGTGGCTGGATTCGACAGCCACACCGCGGTCGCCGGCGGAATCGTTGCTTCTCGGGCATCGGCGAACCGCAGTCCGGTTCCAGCAAGCGCAGCTAAGTAACCATCGAAATCGTCGGGTACGAACAGTGTCGTCTCTAGGCGATCGTTGATCAACGTGAGCTGCAACGTCCCCGTGTGTCCGAGGTGATTCGCCGGTGCCGTGAAAGTGAGCTCATCGAAGCGTGGACAGCCGGGACGAGGCGAAGCCTTGGAATCAGACAACACCCGCCAGGTCGACTGCTGGGGGAGACGCGTACGTACGGTTTCGAGGGTCTCGTAACTTCCATAGCCAAAGAACAACGGACTCGATGGCAGCGCTGGTGTTCCGGGCTCAGGTGCCGATGATGACGAACAGCCGGGCAGAGCCGAAAGCATCAGGATGGCGACCGCACAGTGTGGGAGGCGACCCTTCATCGTTCCGTCTAACAAGAAAGGGTTTTTCCGTCGTCCGGCGTCAAGCGCACGCTGCGTACTGCTCGAGCGACCACGCCGGACGGCGGA
>JAIEPK010000185.1 GCA_019749875.1 Candidatus Binatia bacterium
TCGGGACCGCGCGGCGTCTCGCCGGCGTCCTTTGCGTCGCTGCCGCTGCTCGTGTCGTCGGCGGCGAGGAAGGTATGCAGGCCGCACTCGGTCTTGTTCTTGCCCGCCCAGCGACCGGCGCGCTCGTCCTCGCCGGGCAGCACGGGCCGCGTGCACGGATAGCAGCCGATGCTCGTGTAGCCCTGCTCGAACAGCGGGTGGGTCGGGATGTCGTGCTGCATCAAGTAGCGGTACGTGTCGCGCGACGTCCAGTTGGCGAGCGGGTTCGCCTTGACGATGCCGCCCTGCAGGCGCTCGACGATCGGCATCCGGGTGCGCGTCGTCGCCTGATCCCGCCGGCGTCCGTTGATCCAGGCACGTACGCCGCGCAGCGCGAGCTGCATCGGCTCGACCTTGTTGATCTTGCAGCACAGGTCGGGGTCGCGGTCGTAGAGGTCGTCGCCGTACTTGGCGATGAACTCCGCGCGCGGCATGACCGAGGTGAGGTTGCGGATCGGGAAGCCGAACAGCTCGATCAGCTGGTCGCGGTACGCGAGCGTCTCCGGGAAGTGGTAGCCGGTGTCGATGAAGAGGATCGGCGTCGCGGGCGCGATCTCGCGCAGCATGTGCGCGATCACGACGCCCTCGTGCTGGAAGGACATCGTCAGCACCGCGTCGGGGGCGAAGCCGGTGGTCACCCAGGCGAGGATCTCCTCCGGGGTGGCGGTGTCGAAGATCTCGTTCTGCCGGGCGAGGTCGAGGGTCGGCTCGCCGCCGGCATCCGGATTCGCCATGCGGTTGCGCTAGCACGGTGGCACAACCGCGGCAATTCACGGAGCGTGCCAGACGCCCGTCGCGCCCTCCGCGCACGCTTTCAGCCGGCGTCTTCGAGCAGGCTCTGATCCTCGAGCAGGGCCTCGCGGATGCGGTTCGCGCTGCGGTCGATGCCGCGCCGCGTGACGTTCACGCCATGGCGCTCGAACACGCGGCTCAGCGTCTCCCAGTGCGCGTCGATCGCCATGGTGACGGACAGATAGCCCAGATCGGCGGCGCGGCGGCGCTCCCAGAAGTTCATCGGGAACATGTGGAAGAACGTCTCGTCGCTGTCGGTGGGCTCGATGAGGATGATGTCGCCGTGGAACGACGGATCCTCGCGGTACTGGTTCAGGGCCAGGTGCAGACGCGAGTGCAGCAGCGAGCGGAACACCTGGTTGATCACGGCCAGCATGCCGTGGTCGGCGAGCGGCGAGCCGCGCTCGCCGCGCCTTGCCGTGTGCGACACCGGGTTGTTGAACGGCCGGAACGGGTTGTAGCAGACCACCAGGTCCGCCCCGTGCTCGATCGCGACGTCGAGGTTGGCCGTGCGACGCACGCCGCCGTCGATGTAGTCGACGCCATTGATCCGCGCCGGCTTGTAGAAGCCGGGCAGGGCGGTCGTCGCCTGCACGGCCTGCGAGATGGTCAGCGACGCGTCCTCGTCGTGGCCGAACACCACGCGCTCGGCGGTATCGAGGTTCACCGCCGCGATGTAGAGCTCCTTCCGCCGCGAGCGGTAGAGGTCGCGAAAGTCGTTGGTGAAGCCGCGTGCGGCGAACGACTCGCGGATGAAGCGCTCGATGCGCCGGTTGTCGAACAGACCGGACGGCAGATAGGTCAGCGGGAAGGGAAATTCGTGGCTCGTCTGCAGCGACTCGACGATCACCGATGCGACGCCGCGCAGATGCTCGAGCGTCGGTGACGCGGACCAGGCCTCGAGCGGCTCGCGCAGCCGTCGCACCGACTCGGGCGTGCGCATCAGCACGTCGGCGAGCGCGCGCGGCACGTACGTCACGAGATCCGTCACGTACTCGAGGGGCTTGCGGACGAGCTCCTCGACGTTCGGGAAGTAGACGTCGAACAGGTCGAACCGTCCGATGTCGCCCTCGCCGTCGATGCTCGCGACCAGATCCTCGGGTGTGATGCCCGCCGCGAGCGGTGCGGCGAGGAAGGCACCGGCCGACAGCCCGACGTAGACGTCGAAGTCCACGACCTTGCGGTTCACCAGGTAGTCGTCGAGCGCGCGCAGGCCGCCGAGCTTGAACGCGCCGCCGGTGACCGCACCGCCTGCGAGCACGAGCGCGAGCCGCGGGTTCATCTTCCGCGTCTTCGCGCTGCTGCGTTGGATGACCGTGATTCCCATCCGGGCCTCTGTCGATGTAATCGGTCGAACGGGCGCCGGGCAAGAGTTTCAATGCGCCGGCAGCGGCAGATCGCGCATCCACGCCGGCAGACCGGCGCCCGCCAGCGCCGCGCGCGTGAAGGCGAGGTCGTCGGGCGTGTCGGCCGCGTACCACGGCCCGTCGTAGCGGTAGCCGAAGAAGCGCTCGCCGCGCGCGAACAGCGCCGGGTAGAGCTCGCGCATGGTGTGGAACGGCCGCCCTGCCGGCATCAATTCGAGCATGCGGGGGTCGAGCACGTGCACCGAGGCGAACATGCGCTCGACGAGGCCCTTCGCCGGGGCACCCTTGCCGAGGAAGCGCCGGATGCGCCCTTCGTCGTCGCAGCCGAACAGCCCGTACGCCGCGGCCTGCGGATCGTCGCGCAGCACGAACGTCGCGAGCGCGCGGCGCTCGCGGTGGAAGCGCACCACGTCGCGCAGCGGCACGTCGCTCACCACGTCGCCGTTCAGGATGACGATCGGTGCGTCCGCCGGATCGACGCCCGGCGGCAGCAGCGCATCGAGCAGCGGCTTCGCGGCGCGGATGCCGCCGCCGGTGTCGAGCAGCTCGGTCTCGTGCGAGTAGTGCACGCGCACGCCCCAGGCACGTCCGTCGCCGAGCGCGGCTTGCAGCCGATCGCCGAGGTGGTGCGTGTTCACCACCGCGTCGCGGATGCCGTGCGCGCGCAGCAGGCCGAGCGAGTACGCGATCAGCGGCCGCCCCGCGACCTCGATCATCGGTTTCGGCGTGACGTCGGTGAGCGGACGCAGCCGCGTGCCGCGCCCGGCGGCGAGGATCATCGCGCGCGGCGCGAGCGCAGCATGCGCGTCCGGAGCGCTCATGCTGCGAACAGCGCGCTGCGCGCGGCGAGCGTGCGCAGCAGTGCATGGTCGGCGTTGGCCTCGAGCGCACGCCGCGTCTGCCGCGCCATGCGCGGCAGGAAGCGCAGGTAGCCGGGCTTGCCCTTCTCGATCGCGAGGAAGCGGAAGCGGCCGATCACGCGCAGCGTGCGGTACGCGACCGCGTCGAAGTAGTCGGCATGCAGTCGCCCGGCATCGCGGCCGTAGGCCGGGCCGCCATGCCGCGCGAGCTCGTCGGCGAAGCGGCGCACCAGCATCTCCTCGAGCGTCGGGTCGACGAAGCGGTCGCTGTCGCGATCGGTGCACAGGCTCGCCAGGTCGTACAGCGCGGGCCCGAGCGACGCGTCCTGAAAGTCGATCACGCGCACGCGGCCGCGCATGTCCACGTGCAGGTTCCACGCGTGGAAGTCGCGGTGCATGAGCACCACCGGCTGCGCCGCGATGCGATCGCCGAGCTTCGCGAGCGCCGCGGCCAGCTCGGGGTCGGCGTCGGCCGGCCGCGCGGGGCCGTCGTCGGAAGCCGCGAAGCCGTGCGAGCACACGACCTCGAGCTCGCGCGCGATCAGCGCGCGGTCGTAGCGCTGGCGAAACGCCACGCACGACGGATCGGGATCGCGCGCCAGCGAAGCGATCCGCGCGAGCACGTCGACACCCTCGGCGAACAGCGCGTCGCGCTCGGGGCGCGCCGCCGCCTCGGCGAGCGCGACGTCGCCGAGGTCCTCCAGCAGCAGCACTTCTTCTCCGATGAAGTACAGCGCGGGGACCGGCACCTCGTGGCGCGCGAGGAAGCGCTGCAGCGACACGAACGGCAGCTCGGTAGGGGCGTCGAGGGCCGAAATCTCTTCCGACGCGCCGGGCGGCGTGTCTCGCGGCAGCAGCATCGCGATCACGACGTCGGGTGCGTCGCCGTGCATGCGCAGCCGCGCGTAGCGACGCGCCGAGGCGTCGCCGGCGAGCATCTCGACGGCGTCCAGGCGCGCGTGCGGGAAGGCCTCGCGCGCCGCGCTCGCCAGCGCGTCCGAGTCGCGCTGCGCGAGCGATGAGGCCGTCATGCGGCGCGCGTTAGCCGAGCGAATTTGACTTGGCAAATGGAATCTCTAAGGTCCGGTGGGTTTCGCGGCGCGTGACGAGGAGACTCCTTCGGCGAGATCGTTTCGATGAATCCGTACATCGCTCTGCTCATCAGCTTCGCCCTGTGCGCCATCGTCGCCGGGATCATGTGCGGCGCCAGCTGGCTGCTCGGCCCGAAGGTCGAGAACAAGGCCAAGTCGGAGATCTTCGAGACCGGCAATCCGCCGCTCGGATCGATCCGCGGCATCCGTTTTCCGGTGAAGTTCTATCTCACCGCGATCCTCTTCGTCGTCTTCGATATCGAAGTGGTGTTCATGTACCCGTGGGCGGTCGTCTTCCGGCGGCTGGGGTGGATGGGCCTCGGCGAGATGGCCGTCTTCGTCGCGGTGCTCGCCGTGGGACTCGCGTACGTGTGGCGCGTCGGCGCGCTGGAATGGGATTGAGCGCGCGCCGCCGCGCGCTCGGATCGGTTGGCCGATGGACTTGTTGATCTCCTTCGTGCTGGCGCTCGTCGCGCTGCTGATCCTGCTGCAGCTCACGGTGCTGCTGCTCTGGGTCGAGCGCAAAGGATCGGCGCTGATCCAGGATCGCGTCGGCGCGAACCGCGCGAACCTGTTCGGCGGGCTGCTGCCGTTCAACCTCGGCATCGTCAACACGCTGATGGCCGACCCGCTGAAGCTCTTCCACAAGGAAGACGTGATCCCGAAGGACGCCGACAAGTTCCTGCACTGGCTGGCGCCGTTCATCGCCGTGCTGCCGTTGTTCGTGACCTTCGCGGTGGTGCCCTTCGGCGACGTGCTGGTGATCGGTGACCGGGTGATCAACCTGCAGGCCGCGAACGTGAACGTCGGCCTGCTGTTCGTCCTCGGCATGGTCTCGCTGGGCGTCTACGGCGTGGTGATCGGCGGCTGGGCATCGAACTCGCGTTACGCGTTCCTCGGCGGCGTGCGCGGCTCGGCGCAGATGATCTCGTACGAGATCGGCATGGGCCTCGCGCTCGTGGCCGTCGTGCTCACCTACGGCACGCTCGACCTGCAGCAGATCGCGCGCGAGCAGGGCAAGCTGATGTGGGGCGTGATCCCGGCGTGGGGCGTCTTCTACCAGCCGCTCGCCCTCGTCCTGTTCTTCATCGCCGGCATCGCCGAGTCGAAGCGCCCGCCGTTCGACCTGCCGGAGGCGGAGTCCGAGCTCGTCGCGGGCTTCTACACCGAGTACTCGGGGTCGAAGCAGTCGATGTTCATGATGTCGGACTTCATCGAGGTCGCGATCGTCGCGGCGCTCGTGACGACGCTCTTCTTCGGCGGCTGGCAGGTGCCGTACCTGCAGCGCGACGGCTTCCACTTCCCGGGCGGCTTCTTCGTCGGCGTGCCGTCGCTGGTCGTCACGATCCTCCAGGTCGTGTCGTTCCTGGTGAAGCTGTTCATCTTCTGCTGGCTGCAGATCCTCGTCCGCTGGACGTACCCGCGCATGCGCTACGACCAGCTGATGAACCTGGGCTGGAAGCGCCTGCTGCCGATCGGCCTCGCGAACGTCGTGGTCACCGCGGTGCTGGTGCTGGCGCTCGAAGGATTCACCATCAAGTGATCGCCTTCTACTTCATCGCCCTTCTCACGCTCGCCTCGGCGCTGCTCGTCGTCCTGCACCGCAACCCGATCTACAGCGCGCTCGGCCTGGTCAACACCCTGTTCCTGATCGCGGTGTCGTTCGTGATGCTCGACGCGGAGCTGATCGCGATGCTGCAGGTCATCGTCTACGCGGGCGCGATCGTCATCCTCTTCCTGTTCGTGATCATGCTGCTGAACGTCGAGTCCGAGGTGCGCTCGGCGCGGATCTCGAAGATCGGCACGGCGGGGCTCGCGTTCGTGCTGCTGTTCGCGGTCGAGCTGGCCGTGTTCGCGCTGGTCCGCGATCCGTCGGGTGCGCAGGAGCTGCCCGCGGGCTTCGGCTCGACCGAGCTGCTCGCGGAGACCCTGTTCTCGAAGGGAATGCTCAGCTTCGAGCTGACCAGCCTGCTTCTCCTCGTCGCGGTGGTGGGTGCCGTGGTGATGGCGCGCCGGAAGGTGGAGTCGTGAACGTCCCGGTCGAAAACTACCTCGTGCTGGCGGCGCTGATCTTCGCGATCGGCTGCGCCGGCGTGCTGACGCGACGGAACTTCATCGTGATCCTGATGTCGGTCGAGCTGATGCTCAACGCGGTGAACCTCACGTTCGTCGCGCTGTCGCGCCAGCTGGTGTCGATGGACGGCCAGATGATCGTGTTCTTCGTGATGACCGTCGCCGCGGCCGAGGTCGCCGTCGGGCTCGCGATCTTCCTCGCCATCTACTCGCAGCGTCGCACCGTGAACGCCGACGAGATCAGCCTGCTGCGCTGGTAGCGAGATCATGCATCCCGAACACGCACACACAGCAGCCGAGGCCGTCGTCCTGGCGACGAGCCTGCTCCGCTGGATCCCGCTGCTGCCGCTGATCGGCTTCGGCATCGGCGTCTTTGCCGCCAGCACCAACCGTCGCAGCATCGTCCACATCACCGGTCCGGGCAGCGTGCTGCTCGCGTTCGTGGTCTCGGTGATCGCGGTGTCGCGCCTGTGGACGCTGCCGGCCGGCGGGGCGGTGGTGGACAACGTCTTCACCTGGATCAGCGTCGGGATGCTGCACCTCGACATGACCTTCCGGGTCGACGCGCTGACCAGCGTGATGATCCTGATCATCACCGGCATCGGCTTCCTGATCCACCTGTACTCGCTCGGCTACATGCACGAGGACGCGGACGAGGCGCGCTTCTTCTCGTACCTGAACCTCTTCGTCGCCTCGATGCTCGTTCTCGTCCTCGCCGACTCGCTGCCGGTGGTGTTCATCGGCTGGGAGGGCGTCGGCGTCTGCTCGTACCTGCTGATCGGCTTCTGGTACCAGGACATGGCCAACGCCGACGCCGGACGAAAGGCCATGATCACGAACCGCATCGGCGATGCGGCGTTCCTGATCGGCATGTTCATCCTGGTGTGGGCGATGCACGATCTCGGTGCCGCCTCGCTGCGCTTCGAGGACCTGAACCGCATGGCGCCGCAGCTCGGCGCCGCGGCACCGCACCTGGTCACCGCGGTCTGCCTGCTGTTGCTGATCGGCGCCACCGGCAAGTCGGCGCAGATCCCGCTCTACGTCTGGCTGCCGGACGCGATGGCCGGTCCGACGCCGGTGTCGGCGCTGATCCACGCGGCGACCATGGTCACCGCGGGCGTCTACATGATCGCGCGCCTGTCGCCGCTGTACGTGCTGTCGCCGGCGGCGCTCGACGTGGTGGCGACGATCGGTGCGGTCACGGCCCTGTTCGCCGCGACGATGGCGCTGGTGCAGAACGACCTGAAGAAGATCCTCGCGTACTCGACCATCTCGCAGATCGGGTACATGGTCCTCGGCGTCGGCGTCGGATCGTTCTCGGGCGGCGTGTTCCACCTGATGACGCACGCCTGCTTCAAGGCGCTGCTCTTCCTGGGCGCGGGCAGCGTGATGCACGCGATGTCGGGCGAGCTCGACATCCACAAGATGGGCAACCTGAAGGCCAAGCTGCCGACGACGCGCTGGACGTTCCTGGTCGGCTGCCTCGCGATCGCCGGCGTGCCGCCGCTCGCCGCGTTCTTCTCGAAGGACATGATCCTCGAGGCGGCGTTCGCGAGCGGACACGTGGTGCTCTGGTTCATCGGGCTCACGGCCGCCGGGATGACGGCCTTCTACATGTTCCGCGCCTACTTCCTCGCCTTCGAGGGCGAGAGCCGCGTCGACCACCACACCGAGCACCACCTGCACGAGTCGCCGCCGCCGATGACCATCCCGCTGATGGTGCTCGCGGTGCTCTCGATCGTCGCGGGCTGGGTCGGGCTGCCGCACGGCATCCTGTGGGGCGACGCGTGGGGGCACTACCTGGCACCGGTGCTCGCGTCGCATGAGGCGCACGAGATCGCCGGGAGCACGGTCCTGCTGCTGACCCTGGTCACGACCGGCGTCGCGTTGGGCGGCATCTTCCTCGCCTACTCGTTCTACCTGAAGTCGCCCGGCACGGCGGATCGCATCGCCGAGCGCTTCCACGGGATCTACGTCCTGCTGTGGAACAAGTACTGGATCGACGAGCTCTACGATCGCCTGTTCATCACGCCGTACGTGATCGTCTCGAAGTTCTTCTGGAAGGTCGTCGACGCGATGCTGATCGATGGCGTCGTCAACGGCGTCGGCGTCGCGGTCGGGAAGACCAGCGACGTGTGGCGTCGTCTCGAGAGCGGCAACGTGCAGCACTACGCGGCCGCGATGCTGATCGGTGCCGTGGTCACGTGCGGCGTCTACTGGTGGCTGGCTTGAGGGCGGGGGCACGATCATGAACTTCCCGCTGCTGTCGCTCATCGTCTGGTCGCCCATGGTGGCGGCGATCATCGTGTCGCTGCTGCCGGCACAGCCGCTCGCCGTGCCGCGCCGCGCCGCCTTCGGGCTGTCGCTGATCCCGTTCGTGCTGTCGCTCGTCCTGGTCGCGCAGTTCGATCCGTCGGTCGGCGCGCTGCAGTTGACCGAGACCGTGCCGTGGATGCCGAGCCTCGGCGTCTACTACTCGATCGGCGTCGACGGCATCTCGCTGTGGCTGGTCCTGCTGACGACGTTCTTGAGCCCCGTCGTCATCCTCGCCGCGTGGACCGACATCCAGCACCGCGTGAAGGAGTTCATGTTCTTCATGCTGCTGCTCGAGAGCGGCATGCTGGGCGCGCTGGTCGCGACCGACCTGTTCCTGTTCTTCATGTACTGGGAGCTGATGCTCTTCCCGATGGTGTTCGTCATCGGGATCTGGGGCGGCCCGCGCCGTCGCTACGCGGCGATCAAGTTCGTCATCTACACGATGGCCGGCAGCGCGCTGATGATGATCGCGATGCTGTACGTCGTGCTCGTCCATGCGAAGACCGGGCAGCTCAGCTTCGACATCGTCACCCTCTACGACACCAAGCTGACGCACCTCGAGCAGACCCTGCTGTTCTGGTCGTTCGCGATCGCGTTCATGATCAAGGTGCCGATGGTGCCCTTCCACACCTGGCTGCCCGACGCGCACACCGAGGCGCCGACCGGCGGCTCGGTCGACCTCGCCGGCGTCATGCTGAAGATGGGTGCGTACGGGTTCCTGCGCTTCGCGCTGCCGATGTTCCCGCTCGCTGCGCAGGAGGCGTTCCCGATCATCATCGCGCTCTCCGTCGTCGGCATCGTCTACGGCGCCATGGTCGCGTTCCCGCAGCCCGACATGAAGCGCCTGGTCGCCTACTCGTCGGTGAGCCATCTCGGCTTCGTCATGCTCGGCATCTACGCCTTCAACCGCGTCGGCATGACCGGCGGCGTGCTGCAGATGGTCAATCACGGCCTCTCGACCGGCGGCCTCTTCATCCTCATCGGCTTCATTTACGACCGCAAGCACACGCGCCAGATCGCCGAGTACGGCGGGCTGTGGAGCGTCGTGCCGATCTTCTCGGCGTTCTTCCTCCTGGTCACGCTGTCGTCGATCGGGCTGCCCGGCCTGAACGGCTTCGTCGGCGAGTTCCTGATCCTGCTCGGCGCGTACCGTGCGCATCCGACCGCCGCCGCGATCGCGACCACGGGCGTGGTCCTCGGCGCGGGCTACATGCTGACGATGTTCAAGCACGTCATCTTCGGTCCGGTCACGAAGGAGGAGAACAAGAAGCTCCTCGATCTGACGCCGCGCGAGATCGCCGCGATCGTGCCGGTGATCGTGATGATCGTGTGGATGGGCGTCTATCCGAAGCCGTTCATCGATCGCATCGAGCCGACGGTGACCGTGCTGCTGCAGCGGCTGGAGCGGGCCGGGGCGAATCAGCATCTTGGTGATGCACCGCGCGCGCTCGCGTCGCGCGACGCCGGCGGCGAGGGCACGCGCCTCGCCTCGGCCGCACACGACGGGGTGGCACCGTGATCGAGGTCGTTTTCGGGGGCGCGGAGCTGCGCGCCGTCACGCCGCTGCTGGTGGTCGTCGTCACGGCGATGATCAGCCTGCTGTACGAGGTCTTCAACGAGGATCACAGCGATCCGGCGCGGCCGGTCTGGCTGTCGCTGGTCGGCATCGTCGGCGGCATCGTCGCGACCGTCGCCTTGTGGGAGAACGGCCACAGCGCCTTCCACGGAACCTTCGCGCTCGACGGCGTGTCCGCGTTCACCAACGTGGTCTGCCTGCTCGCGGCCGGTCTGAGCCTGCTCATGGCGCCGGGATACTTGACCAGCATCGGCGTGCGGGCGCGCGAGTTCTATCCGCTCGTGCTGCTCGCGGCGTCGGGTATGATGGTCATGGGCGGCGCGCGCGACCTGATCGTGCTCTTCCTCGGCATCGAGATCATGTCGATCGCCGCCTACGTGCTCGCGGGCATCCACCGCACCGACGTGAAGTCTGGCGAGGCCGCGCTCAAGTACTTCCTGCTCGGCGCGTTCGCGACCGGCTTCCTGCTGTACGGCATCGCGATCCTCTACGGCGCCACCGGATCCACCGGCTACGACGCGATCGCGGCCGCGCTGCCGAAGGCGTCGAAGCTGCTGGTGCTGGGTGGCGTGGCCCTGCTCATCGTGGCGCTCGGCTTCAAGGTGAGCGCCGTGCCGTTCCACTTCTGGGCGCCCGACGTCTATCAGGGGGCGCCCACGTCGGTGACGGCGCTGATGGCGGTCGGCATCAAGGCCGCGGCGGTCGTCGGCTTCGCGCGGCTCTTCATCGTCGCCCTGGCACCGCTGCACCAGGACTGGGCGATGGTGGTGTGGTGGCTCGCGGTCCTGACGATGACCGTCGGCAACGTCACCGCGGTCGCGCAGAACAACGTCAAGCGGATGCTCGCCTACTCGAGCATCGCGCACGCGGGCTACCTGCTCGCGGCGATCGTCGCCGGCACGCCGCGCGGCGGCGGGGCGGTCCTGTTCTACCTGCTCGCCTACACCTTCATGAACGTCGGCGCGTTCGCCGTCGTGATCTCGCTCGGCCGCAAGGGCGAGGCCAACGAGCAGTTCGACGACTACGCCGGTCTCGCCTCGCGGCAGCCGCTGATCGCGGCAGCGATGGTGCTGTTCATGCTGTCGCTGACCGGCATTCCGCCGCTGGTGGGCTTCGTCGGCAAGCTCTACCTGATCGAGGCGATCGTGCAGGCGGGCTACATCTGGCTCGCCGTGATCATGGTGCTGAACAGCGCGATCTCGGCCTACTACTACCTGCGGCTGATCTTCGAGATGTACATGCGCGACCCGGCGGGTCCGGCGAGCGCGATGGAGCCGGCGCCGCTGCTGATCGCATGCCTGCTGCTCGCGACGGTGGGCACGATCTTCTTCGGCATCTTCCCCGACGCGCCGCTCGACTTCGCGCGCAACTCGTTCCTCGCGCTGCGGTGATCGGCTGCCGCGCTCGGCCGCGCGCCTTGCGCGCGGCCGAGCGAAGCGAGCCGGGGGAGGAAGCTTCGCGCGGCTCTGCCGCGTGAAGGAGGGGGACAGAGTCCCCCTCAGGCAACGTCGGCCGGATTCCAGTACTCGCGCCAGCGCGCGATCAGGCCGTCGCGGATGGTGCAGGTGCTCATGCCCCACCATTCGATGCGCTTGCCCGAGGTGCGGTGCCGCGCGGCGATGCGCCACTCGGCGAGCACCACGTCGCCGTCGACGGCGAGATCGGTGAACTCGAACTCCTGCGGCTCGAGGTGTGCCGCGGAGCTGCGGACGAGCTTCTCGAACGCGTCGCGGCCGACGAGCGGCGCCGCGTGCGCCGGCGACTGGAAGACGAGATCCGGCGCGAACAGAGCGAGGTAGGCGTCGAGGTCGCCCGCGAGCCAGGCGTCGCGACGGCGGGCGAAGAGGCCGAGCGCCTCGGCGCGGGTCACCGCCGCGCTCCGCGCTCGCGCCGGCGACCTGCTGCGCTCGATCGAGTCATCGCGCGGACGATGTGCCGCTCGATGGTCACATGTCAACGAGGCGTCGCTCCGCGAGGGGGCCCGCTCGGACGCGCGCTGCGTCCACACCGCCGCCGCCCGCGGTGTGGACGAGGTAGCGCGACGCTACCTCCGATGTAGCGCCTTCGGGTCGAACGCGGCGATGGTGTCCGGATCGGCCGTGCCCGTCGTCCCTCGCCTGGGAGACCAACGATGAAGGACGTGAGAACCAGAGGCCTCGCGGCGGCGATGCTGCTGCTCGCGACGGCATGGGTCGCCGATGCCGCAACCCTGTCGGTCGAAAGCAACGGCACCGACTCGCCGACGTGTGGCATCGCCGCCCCGTGCCGCTCGATCGGCCGCGCGGTCGCCCATGCCCTTCCGAACGACCGTATCGTGGTCGGTCCGGGCAGCTATGGCAGCGACCTCGACCAGGACGGCGTCGTGAACGAACCCGGTGAGGAGCCGCTGTCGGGTGCGGGCGGCATCATCGTCGACCAGCCGCTCGAGATCGTGTCGCGGCTGGGTGCGAGCAGCACGGTGCTGCGCACGTCGGCGATCGGCTTCGACGTGCGGTCGAGCAACGTGACCATCGGCAGGCGCAACCACGGCTTCACGCTCGCATCGACCAGCCTCCCGTTCGCCGTCGCCGGCGCCGGGCTGCTCGACGGCGTGCGCATCGCGGGCAACGTGCTGGCGCTCGATGGACCCGACGCGCCGGCGGGCATTCTTGCCATCGGTACCCGCGGGGCACGCTTCGAAGACAACCGGATCGACGCGCCGCGGGGCTGTGGGGTCGGGATCTACCTGCAGGACTCAGGCGGCGTGGTCGCGAACAATGCGATCTTCGGTTGCAGCAAGGGCGTCCAGGTCGAGCTCGGCGTGAGCATGCGGCTGGTGCACAACACCGTCGCGGGCAACGTGCGCAGCGGCGCTGCCGGAAAGGGTGCGGGCTTCGACCTGCAAGGCGACATCGCGGAGGTCAGCGGCAACGTGGTACTCGGCAACGGCACCGGTGTGATCGTGCGCACCACGCCGATCGCAAGCTTTCGCAACAACGCGTTCATCGCCAGCACCACCAACTGCGGCGTGCAGAACCTGAGCGACGGCACGCTCGTCGCGGCGGGCAACTACTGGGGGGCGGCGAGCGGTCCGGGCGCCGACCCGGCGGACGCGGCATGTGGCATCGCCGCCGCGACCAGCGTCGTCACGACGCCGTTTCTCGGCAGCGACCCGACGCAGGCACAGGTGGCGCTTCGCTGAGGTCCGCGTCGCGGAAGGGCGCGTCGGACGGGCCGTCGCGATGTCGACGCGACACAGCGGAGAAGTGTTTCCACGGCGCCACGATCGCGGACGATGACGCCGGCGTGGTCGCCGTACCACCTGCTCCCACTTCACGCAGTCGTTCACGTCGCGCGCGATGGCCGAGATCCGGCGGAGCGGTGCGCGCGCCGCGATGACCTTCGAGTACTTCTGCCTCGCGTGGACGCGGCGCAACGCGCAGGCAGGGTTCTCGCTCGCCGCGACCCTGCCGCAGGTCGGATTCGAGATCTTCGCGCGCAGCGGCGCGGACATCGCGCTCGGGTCTGTCGCGTCGGCGTCGCGCAGCCGGAGCCGGGCATGCCCTCGACCACGTACGACCGGTTCGGGGTGTCAGGCCGCGGCACGGGACCTCGTCGAGGCCCGCGATCCAGGTGTCGATCCGGCTGGTGGTGGAACCGGTGGGCTCGGTCAGCACGCACGAGAATCACCCGCACCGAGCCCGCTGGAAGACCGCTGGCACGTCGCCGAGCCGCGAACGGTGCGCCGCGCAGGCGTCGCTCGGGGAGCGTCGGGCGACGGCGCACGTCCGCCCGGTTCGCTCCGCGACGGGCAGCGCACGCCCTGCGTGCGGCCCGACGTGGCTCCGCCGGAGCCCCTCAGGACGCGACGGCGACGCCCTTCTCGCGCGACTTCTTCCGGCTCTGCGCCACCGCGGAGCGCGCCGCGTCGCTCACCGTGAACAGCCCGATCTCGTCCATCTCGCGATCGCTGACCGGCTGCATCGCGATGTCGTCGCCGGCGTCGCCGACGTCGGCGCGCATGACCTCGCGGTAGAGCAGCTGGTAACGTGCGAGCAGGCGCAGCGCGCCGGCCGCCTTGACGGCGGTCTCCTTCGCGTAGCGCGCGTAGAAGGCCAGCGGGCTCTCGAGCGACAGCCCGCGGCGGCGGTCGCGGCGATACTTGCGGCGCAACATGCCGCTCTCGAGCGGATGCATCTTCTCCACCTGCGAGGCGAACGCGAAGGTGAACATCAGCCAGCGCGTCTTGCGCGCGCTGTAGCCCCACTGCCGTGCGCGGCGCATCACGCGCGCGACGTGCTCGGGCGTGTAGTAGGCCGCCCAGGCGTCCTCGTAGGCGCGTCGCCACTCGTCGGCCGACATCCGTGCGTGCGGCGCCGTGACGTGCGCGGAGTCGTAGAGGTTCATGTCCGGCTCGAGCGGTACGCCGGCCTCGTGCATCTCCTTGTGGTCCTGCGAGCCGGGCAGGGGCGTCAAGACGAAGAACTCGAGCAGGTCGACGGGCAGCTCTTCCTGGATGATGCGGACGTCGCGCAGGATGCTCTCGCGCGAGTCGTTCGGGAAGCCGAGGATGTAGCCGGCGACGGTCAGCGCACCGACGCGGTGCCACTCCTGCAGCATGGTCCGGTACTCGGTGATCTTGTTCTGGTTCTTGCGCGATCCCGACAGCGACTCCGGGTGGATGTTCTCGAGGCCGATGAAGACGCGCTGCACGCCGGCCCGGCCCGCCTTCTCGATGAAGTTCGGGATCTTGTGGCACATGGTGTCGACCTGGATGGTGATCCGCAGCCCGATCGCCGAGCCGTGGCGGATCTCGGCGAGGCGGTCCAGGATCGACTCCCACTCGCGGTTGCGTGCGAAGTTGTCGTCGGTGATGAAGAAGCGGCGGATCCCCTGCGCCGCATTCTCGCGTACGATCTTCTCGACGTCGTCGGCAGTGCGGTGGCGCGACTTCCGTCCCTGCACGTTGATGATGGTGCAGAAGCTGCACAGGAACGGACAGCCGCGGCCGGCGTCGAAGCTCGCGCGCTGGCCCGACATGCGGCCGATCACCTCGGCCGGCAGGTACGGTACGGGCTGGCCTTCGAGCCCTGGCAGCTCCGCCTCGTGTCGGTAGAGGGGCTCGAGACGCCCGCGATCGGCATCCCGCAGCAGCCCGTCGAGGTGGCCCTCGAGCTCGCCTGCGAAGAGCGAGATGCCGCTCTCCATCGCCTCGGTCATCTCGGGCGGCGTCTCGCGCAGCATCGTCACGCACCCGCTGACGTGGAAGCCGCCGATGCAGACCGGCAGCCCGGCGCGGACGAAGCGCAGCGCGATGTCGACCGCGCGTGGAAACTGGTTCGTCTGCACGCCGACCAGGAGGACGAGCGCCTTGCCGCCGCCGGCCGTGACCCGGCGTGCGATGCGCTCGGGCCGGATGCGCGTGTTGCTCTCGTCCCACGCCTCGACGCCGATCGTCACGTCGTCGCCCAGCACCGCACGCTGCGCGCAGTCACGCCCGAGCCCATAGATCGTGGCCAGGGTGTTCGACGGCACCGACGACCAGCCCCACTGGATGACGTAGCCGTCGTCGTCGTAGTGCGACGGCTTGATCAGGATCAGCTGGAAGCGACGGCTCGCGTCGTTTCCCATGGGCACCTCGTCTCGTGAAGGGTCACGTTCAGGACCGGGCCCGAAGGGTGGGAAAGCATGGAGTGGATCGTGATCGCGTCGCTCACCGCGAAGACGGGACACGCGTACACCGCACTAGCAGGCCGCGGGCTCGCGGCGAAGGCCGGCGTGGAACTTCGCTCGCGGACCGAGCCGCACGTCCGACTCGTCGACGCCGGCGCGGCCGGCAGCTCTCAGCGCAGGAAGGTCTTCCGCACGACGCGCAGCAGGCGCTCGCGCAGCTCGTCGCGCGAAGCCTTCATGCCGCCCGCCACCCAGTGAGCGAGGTGGATCTGGTCGATGCCGCTGAACAGGACGCCCAGATATCCGGGGTCCTCGTCGATGAACACGCCCGCTTCGACGCCACGCGCGAAGATGTCGCGCTGCAGGCCGTGGATCGTGTCGGCGAGCTGCGCGCGCGGCCCGGACTCGTTCATGCCGCGCAGCGCCCAGGCCGCCCCGGTGCGCACGTTCATGCGCAGGAAGTCCGGGTGGCCGTGGAAGTAATCGATGTACGTCGTCACCAGCGCCTCGAGCGATTCGAGCGGTGCCAGATGGGCGTCCCGGATACCCTGCACGAGCGCCAGCAGCTCGTTGGCGCGCTTGGTGATGATCGACGCGTAGATCTGCTCCTTGCTCGGGAACAGGGCGTAGATCGAGCCCATCGACAGGCTCGCGAGGCGCGAGATGTCCTGGACCTTTGCGGCGTCGAAGTCCTGCTCGGCGAAGACCTTCTCGCCCGCGGCCAGGATGTGCTCCCGGTACACCGACTCGCGCGCCTCACGGGCGGCCGCGCGCGGGCTCGCCTGGGGGCTGCGGCGCGGGGTTCGACCGGGCGGCGACGTGCGAGCGACCATTTCCGGAGCAGGAGAATACCATGATGAAATCGATTGACAAGTCAGTTTTCCGAATGGTAGTTCGCAAAACCTCGAAGGGGCGGGTACGCGCGCGGTCCGGCCCCGATGGTCACGCGACGGCGGCGCCGATGCCGGCCGCTTGGCGGAGGTGAGGCGCATGGAGTTCGGAATCTTCTCGCAGATGCACGTCCCGCCAGGTGAGGACGAGCACGCGCGCTTCCTGCGCGAGGTCGACGTCGCGATCGCGGTCGACGCGGCCGGCTTCAAGTACGACTGGGCGCCCGAGCACCACTTCCTCGAGCACTACTCGCACCAGCCCGCGCCCGAGGTCTTCCTGAGCTTCGTCGCGGCGCGCGCGCCGCGGCTGCACGTCGGGCACGCGATCGTCAACATCACCGCGCCCGTCAATCATCCGGCGCGCGTCGCCGAGCGCATCGCGACGCTCGATCACCTGACGGAAGGCCGGGTCGAGTTCGGGACCGGACGCGGCTCGTCGTCGGCGGAGTGGGGCGGCTTCGCGATCCCGTCCGCGGACTCGACCAAGGCCCTGTGGCGCGAATCGATCGAGCAGATCCCGCGCATGTGGCGCGACGAGCCGTACGCGTACGAGGGCACGTCCTTCCGCATGCCCGAGCGCAACGTGCTGCCGAAGCCGTTCTCCAAGCCGAACCCGCCGATGTGGCTCGCGTGCTCGAGCCCACAGACCTTCCAGCAGGCGGGCGAGATGGGTCTCGGCGCGCTCTGCTTCGTGAACGGCACGCTCGACGACATCCGTCCGCTGGTGAAGGCCTACAAGGACGCGATCAAGACCTGCCGCAACCCGGTCGGCGGCTTCGTCAATGACAACATCGCGGTGACGAGCCAGATGTTCTGCCTCGACGACGGCGACGAGGCGCGCCACCTCTTCGCCCGGGCGAAGACCGGCAAGTTTCTCGAGTACTTCTTCAAGTGGCTCGACTCGGTGCCGCGCCCCGAAGGCTTGCCGAAGACGGGACCGGTGTCGATCCCCGAGCCGACGGTGGAGTCGCTCGCGCAGCGCACCGCCGCGGGCGGATACATGATCGGCTCGCCCGACGAGATCGCGGCGTCCATCCAACGTTACGCGGACCTCGGCGTCGATCAGCTGATCTACGCACCGCTCACGATGGTCATGGACCAGAAGGACGTGCTGCGCTCGATCGCGGCCTTCGGCAAGCACGTCCTGCCGCGCTTCGACCGTGATCCCGTGCACCGGACGACGCGGCTCCGCGAGGCGGCGCTCGAGAAGGCCGCGTGAGGCTGCGATGGTCCGGGACGTCGGCTTGATTCCCCGGCCCTTCGGGGGTGATAAGCGCGGGAGTGCCCGCGCCGTCCTGGCGCGGGCTTTCTTCCGACCCGAAAGCGAACCCGAGCAGTGAGCAGCAAAGACGTCCCGGTCTTCGACAAGGTGCTGATCGGCGGGGAGTGGGTTCCCGCAGCGAACGGCACCTACGACATCATCAATCCGGCGACCGAGGAGGTCGCGGGACGTGCACCCGAGTGCTCGACCGCGCAGGCCGCCGCGGCGGCGCGCGCCGCCAAGAAGGCCTTCGTCGATGGCCCGTGGCCGCGCATGAGCGGCGCCGAGCGCGGCGCGCTGCTCGCGCAGGCGGCGGCGAAGTTCAAGGCGGAGATGGGCGCGCTGGTCGAGCTGACGATCGCCGAGACCGGTGCCCTCGCACCGATCGCCGAGCGCCTGCAGGTCGGCGAGGTCGTGGCGCGCATCGAGAAGTACGCCGAGCTCGCGCGCGAGCCCGTGCTGGAGCCGCTGCCGCCGCTCGAGCGACCCGGTGTCGCCGGCAGCAACGCGACGCTGGCGAGCGGTGTGGTCGTCCGCGACCCGGTCGGCGTGGTCGCCTGCATCAGCCCGTTCAACTTCCCGCTCACCAACTGCGCCGGCAAGATCGGGCCGGCGCTCGCGTGCGGCAACACGGTGGTGATCAAGCCGCCGCCGCTGGACCCGCTGGGCATCGGCGAGCTGGCGCGCATTCTCGGATCGGTGCTGCCGCCGGGCGTCGTCAACTACGTCTGCGGCTCGGGCCCCGAGGTCGGCGAGGCGCTGACGGTCTCGCCCGACGTCGACATGATCTCCTTCACGGGCAGCTCGCTGGTCGGCCGCAAGATCGAGGAAGCCGCCGGTCGCACGCTGAAGCGCACGCTGATGGAGCTCGGCGGCAAGTCGGCGAACATCGTCTTCGCCGACGCGAATCTCGACAAGGCGCTCGGCACGGCGATGAGCGTGTGGACGTTCCACTCGGGACAGATCTGCATCGCGCCGACGCGCCTGCTGGTCGAGGACTCGATCTACGACGAGTTCACCGCGCGCATGGCGGCGGCGGCACCGCGCCTCAAGATCGGCGACCCGCACGAGCAGGGCGTCGTCGTCGGACCGCTGGTGTCGCGCACGCAGCGCGACCGCGTCGAGCGCTACGTGAAGATCGGCGTGGAAGAGGGCGCGAAGCTCGCCTGCGGCGGCAAGCGCCCCGCGCACTTGACGCGCGGCTTCTACTACGAGCCGACGCTCTTCACCGGGGCGACCAACGAGATGACCATCGCGCGCGAGGAGATCTTCGGGCCGGTCATCACCGCGATCCGCTTCAAGGACGAGGCGGACGCGATCCGCATCGCCAACGACTCCGAGTTCGGGCTCTACGGCTACGTCTGGACCGGCGATACCGCGCGCGGTCTGCGCGTCGCGCGCGCCCTGCGGACCGGAACCGTGCAGATCAACGGCAGCCCGCCGAACCCGGACGCGCCGTTCGGCGGCTTCAAGATGAGCGGCATCGGCCGCGACGGCGGACGCTTCGCGCTCGGGACGTACAGCGAGCTCAAGTACGTCGGATGGGCGAGCTGAGCGGCGCCGCGGCGCGCACGAGGGCAAAGCGGGCGGCATCCGTCGGAACGAGGAGATGATGAAGACGCTGGGAGCCGTATTCCACGAGGTCGGGGCGCCGGTCGCGGTCGAGGAGATCGACGTCCGCGATCCGCAGGAAGGGGAGGTCCGCATCGCGATCCAGGCGGCGGGGCTCTGCCACTCCGACGTGAGCGCGATCAACGGCACGTATCCGACGCCGCGTCCGACGGTCATGGGCCACGAGGGCGCCGGCATCGTGGAAGCGGTCGGCGGCGGCGTGCGCACGTTGAAGGAAGGCGACCGCGTCATCCTGTCGACGCTCGCGCACTGCGGTCACTGCCCCGAGTGCGACGTCGGCCACCCGACGCTGTGCCACAACGCGCCGCGCCCCGGCACGCCGTTCACCGTGCGCGGCAAGCCGGCCTACCAGTTCGCCAACACCTCGAGCTTCGCGCGCCACACGATCGCCAAGGTCTCGAGCGCGATCCCCGTTCCATCCGCGATGCCGATGTCGCAGGCGGCGCTGATCGGCTGCGGCATCATCACCGGCGTCGGCGCGGTCCTGAACCGCGCCAAGGTCGAGGCCGGCCGCACGATGGCGGTGTTCGGCGCGGGCGGCATCGGGCTCAACATCATCCAGGGCGGCGTCCTCGCGGGGGCGGGCAAGATCATCGCGATCGACCTGATGCCGTCGAAGCTCGAGTGGGCGCAGCGCTTCGGCGCGACCGACATCATCGACGCGCGCGACGGCGACCCGGTGCAGAAAGTCAAGGACCTGACGCGCGGCCGCGGCGTCGACTACGCGTTCGAGGCCGTCGGTCATCTGAGCGCGATCGAGCAGGCGTTCAACGCGCTCGCGCCGGGCGGCACGCTGACCATCGTCGGCGTGCCGAAGCTCGACGCGCGTGCCGACTTCCTGGTCAACGCCTTGCGCGTCGACCGCGCCATCCTAGGGTGTCGCTACGGCACGGCGCGGCCACAGCACGACTTCCCGATGCTCGCCGAGCTCTACCTCGGAGGACGTCTCAAGATCGACGAGCTGATCACGCGTCACTACGCGCTTTCCGACATCAACCACGCCATCGAAGACCTGGAGCGCGGCGAGCTCGCGCGCGGCGTCTTCGACATGAGCAAGTAGAGCACGGCCGAAGGAGGAATCGAATGGGCAAGTACGGCTTCCATGTTCTCGACGCCGACGGACACGGCGGCGAGTTCGCCAACTGGCAGGAGGGCATTCCCGACGCGCTGAAGCCGCGCCTCGCCGAGTACCGCGACAAGATCAAGAAGCACTACAGCCGCCTGCCGCTGCCCGGCGGCGGACAGGCGCGTCCCGGCGACAAGTTCGACATCCGTCCCGGCATGAACGACCCGAAGCTCCGCCTCGAGGACATGGACGCCGAGGGCATCGACGTCACCGTCACGTTCCCGGGCGGCGCCGGCGAGGAGTGGGCGATGCTCGACCCCGAGTTCTCGCTCGCCCTCTGCCAGGCGGTGAACAACTCGAAGGCCGCGTTCAACAAGGAGGCCGGTGGGCGCGTCAAGGCGCTCGCCAAGCTGCCGATGATCGATCCGCAGCTGGCCGTCAAGGAGCTGCGTCGTGCGGTGACCGAGCTCGGCCTCGTCGGCATGGTCTGCCCGCAGCACATCCGCGACAAGAACCTCGACCACGAGTCGTTCGACGTCGTGTGGGCCGAGGCCGAGAAGCTGAACGTCCCGGTGTGCGTGCACGGCGGCGGCCAGGCGCCGGATCAGTATCCGGTGTGCGTCGACCGCTTCAACACGCGCCTGGAAGTCCACGCGATCACGCACCCGGTCGGCAACATGATCGCGCTCGACTCGTTCTGCATCGGCGGCGTCTTCGAGCGCTTCCCGAAGCTGCGCGTCGCGTTCATGGAGTCGGGCTGCGGCTGGCTGCCGTTCTGGCTGTGGCGCCTCGACGAGCACTACGAGAAGATGCCCGAGCAGGCGCCGAAGATCCGCCGCAAGCCGAGCGAGTACTTCCACTCGAACTGCTGGATCTCGTGCGATCCGGACGAGCACATGATCCCCGAGGTCGTGAAGCTGATCGGCGACGAGCGCATCATCTACGCGTCGGACTACTACCACTGGGACTGCGGCTTCCCCGACACCGTCAAGATGATCGCGGAGCGCAACGACCTGTCGGAGAAGACCAAGAAGCGCATCTTCGCCGACAACGCGGCGAAGCTCTACAACCTCTGACGCCGGCGGCGGCGCCCGCGCCCCGCGTGCATCGGACCATGAGGGCCCGAGCGCTCCCGCACGGGGGCGACGGGCCCTCGTCGTTTGCCGCGCCCGATGGACGGGCGGTGTTCCGGCTCGCGCGTGAAGGACGATCCCGTGCTGGCCCCGCACGGCACCAGCGGCTAGGGACGAAGCATGGACACGGACGGCGAGCAGCTGCGCGAGCGCCTGCTGCAGCTGCTGGAGCGCAAGGCCCCGCGGCCGCTCAGCATTCCGGAGCTGGCGCGCCAGCTCGAGCTGGAGCGCTACGATCACCGCGGGCTCGCACGCCTGCTCGACGGTGAGGTCGCGCTGCGCAAGCTGCGCCGCGTCGGCAAGACGCGCTACCAGTGGCTGCGTCCGATCGACCTGCGGCGCGCGGAGGCGCGTCCGGCGCGGCTCGCCGCCACGACGACGGACCCGGTGCACACGCCGCGCGCCGAGCGCGCC
>JAIEPK010000632.1 GCA_019749875.1 Candidatus Binatia bacterium
AACGGGGGCGTCACTCAAGCGGGTTCGGTGGCGCACGGTTTGCTTGTTTCTGATGGGTGGTGGTGGGCGCGCGCGCGACGCGATCGCGCGCGCGACCGGCGCCGTCGTCAGGTGTGGTCCGCAGGTCGCCCCGCCGCGCGGCCTCCGAGCGCAGCCCCGCGGCGCGCTTGCGCCGGCACCCCGCGCCGGCGCAGAGAGGAGCGATGAGCACCTCGCACGAGCCGCGCTTCGTCGTCGTCGACAGCAACGACGTTCCCTGGACCGAGGTGATCGCCCAGCAGCACGGTGACCGCCGCGTGTCCGTACACGAGAAGTTCCTCGAGTGGACGCCCGATCGCATGGTCGTGTGGGGACGCTACGACCCTGGCGTCGTGATCGAGCGCCACGGGCACATGAGCGACCATCTCGTGCTGGTGACCGAAGGACAGCTCACGGTGGGCGATCGCGTGTGCGGTCCGGGGACGCTGCTGGTGCTCGAGAAGGGCGCGGTGTTCGGTCCGCTGATCGCGGGACCGGACGGCACGATGCTGTTCGAGACCTGGGCGGGGGATCCGCGTCCTGTGCCGGCGGACAAGGAGGGCTACGCGCGGCTGCTCGCCGAGCGCGGCATCGTCAAGCTGCCGAATCCGAAGTTCGAGCGGCCGGCGTCGGCGGGGGACCGGACGAAGAAGCCGGGCGACGTCGCGGACTACGGGTGACGGCGAATCCGGGGAGCGCTGCACGCTCGTCCTTCAGCACGGGCGAAGACCTGAGGGCTACGAGATCTTCGTGTGGAACTGCGCGAAGCGTCACTGCATCCCTGACTTCCTGATTCGCCTCACCAACGGAGAGACGCTGGTCCTCGAGACCAAGGGGGAGCGCAGCGAGCAGAGCCGTGCGAAGCTCACGGCCATGCACTCGTGGGTGGATGGCGTGAACGCCAAGGGCGGCTTCGGGGTGTGGTCCTGCGACGATTCAAGACATCCTTCACCTGCATGGGAGAGGTGCGGGTGGCCCGTAATGCGACGTCGTCGACTTCGCCCGTGCCTTGAACGCGATCGATGACGACGAATCGAGCCAGACCAAGCCCCGCGATTGCCACGTGATGCATGATCGCCGGGCCAGCTGTTGACCGGCTACGGGCAGGGCACTACGGCGTTCGTATGGCTCATCCGGCTCGCGTGACCGTTCGTACGCCGCCGCCGTCGCTCGAGGAGACCGCGCGGACGTTCGGCGTTTCGGACCGGGAGCTGGAACGCGTGAAGCGCCTCGTCGGGCGTATCGTCGCGCGCTCCAAGGGCGCGGAGAAGCTTGCGGTCGCGCGGCCGCGCCCGACCGTGACGGTGAAGGCAAGTGGTCGCCGCCCGCGCGGGGAAGTAGGCCGGATCGCTTCGACGTCTTCATCTATTGTCCGTTCGACGATCGCTTTGAAGCACTGTACCTCGCCTGCATCGCGGGACTCGTCGGCACCGGATTGACGCCGCGCTGTGTGCTCGAGATTCCCAGCGGCGGATCGCGAGCCTTGACGAAGGACCTCGGGGTTCTCACCTCGTGACCCGACGCTTCACTCGATGCAGGGCTGGCCCGCCGTCGCGAACAGGTTAGCGCTCCAGCGGTTGGTCCCGCATTCGGGCGTCGAGTCCTGCAGGTCGAAGGCGCCGACACCGCGGCGGTCGTTGTTCAGCGCCGTGTTGCGCGAGATCACGTTGCCGCCGACGCCGCCGAGGATGCGGATTCCCGTCGTCCCGTTGTCGCGCACGTCGTTGCGCGTGATGCGCGACGACGACGCGGTGACGAAGATGCCCTCGCGCCCGTTCGCGGTGACGACGTTGCCCGTCACCGAGGTGCGCGGGGTGTCGATCGCGATGCCGGCCGAGCCGTTGCCGGTGGCCGTGTTGCCCTGCAGCACGTTGCGCTCGAAGGGGAAGTCGACGCTGAAGCCGAGAAGAGTGTGGTTCCCCGCCGTGTTGCCGCGCAGCCGGTTCGCGTTGCCGAGCACGCGGAAGCCGATCGGCGCGGGCTGTAGACCGGCCACCAGCGTGGTGTTGCCCTCGAGCAGGTTGCGGTCGCCGCGCACCACGAAGTCGATGCCGCTCGTCGTGCCGCCGCCGGTGCTGCCGCGCAGCGTGCTCGCGTCGCTGTCGAGGCGGAAGGCGGCCTCGACGTTCGCGGTCGCGACGACCTGCTCGACGCGGTGACGGCCGTCGTCGGCCATCTCGACGCCGACCTTGCAGGCGAGGACCGAGCCGTTCTTCAGCTGCGCGCGCTTGCCGACGAGGGTGACGCCGATCGCGCGGTCGGCCTCGGCGGCGCAGCCGATCAGGTGGCCGCCGAGGTCGAGGGTCGCGGGGCCGATCACGGTGATGCCGCCGGTACCACGCGTGCAGGCGAGGTCGGCGTCGAGCACGACGGTCTGGTTCGGGCCGACGACGCTGCCGCAGCCGATCGACTGTGCGTGTGCGGACGACCCGCAGGCGAGGGCGGCGCAGACTGCGAGGCTCGCGATGGCGAGCGGGCGGAGCGATCGGGACGGGAGCTTCGCGGGGACGTTCGGGCGCATGGTGTCTTCCTCTCGGGGATGCCCCGACGGCGGTCTGCCGGCGGCGCTTCCTCGGTAGGACGCGCGGATCCACCGCGCCGATTGCACCCGCTCGACGCTCGTGGGGCGGGCGGTTGACGGCGCCCGTCGCTCCGCCTAACGCTCAACGCTCGCGATGCGCGCCTGGACCGTAGACGCCGACGACATCCGCGTCGCCGAGGACTTCGACGCGGCGATCCTGCACCGGACGCCGGAGATCGAGGAGTTCCTGAGCCCCGGCGGCGAGAAGTTCGTCGTGGTCGGCACCAAGGGCTTCGGCAAGACGCTGCTCCTGAAGGCGAAGCGCGTGCTCACGCAGCGCGGCGGCGTCATCTGCCTGCCGGAGCACGGCCTGCTCGACAAGCCGATCGGCGACAAGGTGTTCAGCCAGGAGGCGGTGCAGCTCTACGCGGGGTCGCCCCTGTGGTGGTCGAAGGTGTGGCTGACGTCGATCGCGCTCGCGACCTTGAAGCGTCTCGATCGCATCGACGGCCTCGACGTCAACGCGCGGCTGACCGGCCTGGTCTCGGACCGGAACCTGCGCGGCGTGGTCGACCACTTCGTGCGCCTGCTCGATCTGTCGCCGAGCGACCTGCAGCGCTGCGCGAACGACACCGACGGCCACCTGGTGCCGCGGCTCCGTGCGATCAAGGTCCCGATCGCGATCTTCGTCGACAGCGTCGACGAGTACTTCAACAAGCATGTCGAGACGCGCGCGCGGCGCTCGAGCGCGGCCGGCGAGATCGATCCGAACATCTGGTACTTCTCGCAGCTCGGGCTGGTCGAGGTCGGCTACCAGCTGCGCCGCATCAACCATCACCTGAAGGTCTACGCGGCGGTGCGGAAGGAAGCCTACCTGCGGCTCTCCGAGAGCACGGTGATGTCGCAGCAGTACCAGGGCAGCGCGGTCGACATCGTCTACTCGATCGAGAGCCTGTGCGAGATCTTCGTGAACAACATCCGGCGCGAGCCGGCGAGCCGGCTCGTGCTGCCCGACCGGGTCAAGGACGACCCGTTCGCGGCCTTCTTCGGCTTGACGCACGTCGTGCACAGCTTCACCGGCGAGCGCGAGGACGTCTTCGACTACGTCTGCCGCCACACGCTGCTGCGCCCGCGCGACTTCATGACCATCGGGCAGCGGCTCTCGGCGCTGAAGCCGACGGAGCGCGTCGAAGACCGTCTCAAGGTTGCGGTGAACTCCGCCGCGACCGAGATCGCTCAGGAGTACCTGCGCGAGATCGCGCCGTATCTCGCCGATCTCGACCTGCCGAAGATCTTCGCGCGCATTCCCGGCCACATCCTGACGCGCGACGAGGTCGAGTCGCTGTTCTGCGAGCACAACGACGAGGTCGGGTCCGTTCCCGGCGCGGAGCAGCACGTGTTCTGCGCGCTCTACAAGGCGGGGCTGCTGGGCTGGCTCGAGCACGACATGGTGGATGGCAAGCGCCGCCAGCGCTTCCTGCGGCCGGGGGAAGGAACCTTCGAGCCCGACGGCGTCCTGCCGCGCTCGACGCACTACCTGCTGCACCCCGTGCTGTCGCAGATCATCGCGCGCCTGAATCATGCCTACGCCGAGCGCATCGATCGCGTGAACGTGGTCGGGTACCGGCGCGCGTGGCGCGAGCCCGACGAGGCGCGGCCGCAGGAGCTCAACGTCCTGCAGGCCGACGTGCGCGGCATGATGGCGCTCATGGAGCAGGGCATCGACGGCGCCGTGCGGCGCGCGATCGAGGAGGCGGTGACGACGCACGCGCGCGGCGCGCGCTCCTGCGACGTGACCGAGGGCGACCACATCCTGATCACGCACGACGACGCAGCGCTGCTCGCGCGCACCGCGCGACGGATCCTCGACGACGTGCACGACGCACCCGGACGGCCGTTGCTGCGCATCGCGCTGCACCGTGGAGAAGTTCGGCTGCAGGAGACCGGAGCCGAGCTCGCGACGGTCACCGGCGGCCAGGCGATCGCGGTCGCGGCGCGCATCGAGCCGCGCGTCACGCCGGGCGAGATCTGGTGCACCGAGTCGTTCCGCGACGAGCTGGTGCGCAGCGAGGCGCTGTGTCGCACGGCGCCGCTGCTCGCGCCGCCGGCGCTCGCCGGCGACGGCGAGTACGAGGGCTTCTTCAACGTCCGCAAGGACGGCTCCGACGAGGCGGACATCTGGGTGCGCCTGTTCCGCGTCGAGTTCTGAAGCGCTGCTCCGAGGGGAGTCCGTGATGACGACGAAGACGAAGATGTGGCACGGGCTCGCTCCGGCGGCGTTCGACCCCGCGTCGATCGACGACGAGACGAGGCAGGTGAACGATCTGATCGAGCGGACGCTGGCGGCGTTCCCGTCGCTGCACACGCGCAGCGACGTCGCCGAGATCCGGCGCGAGCGGGAGGAGGGCCGGGGGCCGTTCCCGCCGCTGGTGCTGTCGTCGCGTGCGACCGTGCGCGAGATCCCGGGCCGCGCCGGCACCGTCAAGCTACGGATCTTCGCGCATCCCGACCCGCGCGGCGTCTACCTGCACCTGCACGGCGGCGGCTGGACGCTCGGCGCCGCGCACCAGCAGGATCCGCCGCTCGAGATGCTCGCCGACACGTGCCGCGTCACCGTCGTGAGCGTCGAGTACCGTCTCGCGCCCGAGCACCCGTACCCCGCGGGGCCGGACGATTGCGAGGATGCGGCGCTGTGGCTGCTCGCCAACGCGAAGCGCGAGCTCGGCAGCGATCGCCTGCTGATCGGCGGCGAGTCGGCGGGGGCGCACCTGTCGGTGGTGACCTTGCTGCGGCTGCGCGCGCGCAATGGCGCGACCGGGTTCGCCGGCGCGAACCTGGTCTACGGCTGCTACGACCTCGGCTTCACGCCCAGCATGGCGCGCTGGGGCGAGCGCAACCTGATCCTCAGCACGCCGATCGTCGAGTGGTTCGCCGACCACTTCGTGCCCCGCGCGCGGCGCGCCGAGCCCGACGTCTCGCCGATCCATGCGGATCTGCGCGGGATGCCGCCCGCGCTGTTCAGCGTCGGCACGATGGATCCGCTGCTCGACGACACGCTGTACATGCACGCGCGCTGGCTCGCCGCGGGCAACGCGTCGCAGCTCGCCGTCTTCCCGGGCGGCATCCACGCGTTCAACGCGTTCCCGACGGCGCTCGGTCGCGCGGCGAACGAGCTGCAGATGAGCTTTCTCGCAGCGACGCTCGGGTGAGCCTCGATCAGATCGGCGGCGCCGGCGGCGGTGCGCTCGGGCTCGAGCACTGGTGCGGCAGCGCGAGCGGGTAGAACACCACCGTCGCAGCACCCGTGACGGCGGCGCCGTCCGCGAGCGTGGTGCACGACGCCGACCACGTCTGCGTGCCGGTGTCGTAGGTGCACGGGGCGCTCCACGTACTCGAGCCGACATTCCAGGTGCGCGGGGCGAGCTTGGTCGTGTCGTAGACCGCGCGACAGCTCGCGTCGACCGGGTCCGAGGCGAAGCCCTTGCCGCCGCAGTCGGTCGCGACGCTGTTGGACGTGTCGTAGCCGCACAGCAGGCCGTCGGTGTTCTGATCCGACTTGCTGCAGGCGAGCGGCTTGCCGGGGCGGCGCAGGGCGCGCTTGTAGCCGCCGCACCACTCGACCGCACCGAGCAGCGTCCCCATCCCGTCGTAGGCGGCGATGCCGTACCCCGGGTGCCCGAGCGCCGGATCGTACACGCCGAACCAGTTCGCCGTGTAGTCGTTGTTGGTATTGATGACCAGGTTTCCGACGCCGCGCTGCACCTCGATGATGTACGGGTAGAAGTCGACGCCACCGCCGTTCGGTCCGGCGGGAAAGCTGCAGCTCGGCGGAATGGCGCCCGGCGACAGCGGGTTCGGTGCACACGACGGACGCACCGTGTCCCACACGCACACGGGCCTGTTGGGCTCGGCGAGGCGGCCGACGAAGTACTCGATCGGGGCGGTGCTGAGCGTGCCGAACAGGTCGAGCACGCCGGCCTTCCACCAGCGGCCGTCGTCGGGGAGGATCGTCAGCGGCTGCGTGCCATTGCCGCCGCTGACCTTGGTCGGGATCTGCGGGATCTCGGTGCCCGGGAAGACCGTGCGGCAGGCTGTGACCTCCGCCCCGGCCGTGTTGACCAGCGTCACGCCGGGCGTCCTGCGGCACAGCTTGCGGCGATAGCCCCTGCTGAAGCCGTCCACGCCGTACGCGACGCCATGTGTCGCGCGCTTCGACGGCGCCTTCACGCGGGCTTCGCCTGCCGCGTTGCAGTAGAGGCCGATCTTGCCACCGGTGCACTCGGTGTCGCCCGGCGCGATGGTGGCGATGCGGCGACCCGCGCCGACCCAGCCGTCGCCCTGCGTCGAGAGGTGATAGGGCTGGCCGACGTAGTCGTCGAACTGCGTCTCGATGAAGCCAGGCTCGCAGGCGTACGGACACCAGCCGTCGAGCTCGCAGCCGTACGGGTTGCGGACGTCGATCGCCCACCCGTCGCTGGCGGGTGCATCGAAGTGCACGGCGCGCTTGGGTCCCCAGGGCAGCGAGATGCGCCAGTGGTTCGCCAGCGGCAGCACGTGCTGCGCACCCTTGCGCTGCTGGGCGTCGGCGAGCGAGCAGCGCAGGCGGTCGGGATTGTCCAGATCCGGCTGTGGCGGGATCGCCGCGAGCAGGAACGCGTCGTGCTCGCTCGCGGGCGCCTCGACCAGCGGGTAGTCGTAGCCTCCCGGCGGGTTCGGGCACGCGACGTTGGTCGGAAGCGGCGTCGGGTACGGCATCGGTGCTGGCGGCATCGCGCAGTACTCCGCGGTGTTGCTGATGCAGGCGCCGACGGGCGTCGCATCCGTCGAGCAAGCTCCGTCGAGCGAGCAACAGTAGTAGTCCTGCAGGCAGTTGCAGCTCGGGGCCTGTGCCTCGTTGCAGTTCGGCGGCGTATCCGCGCCCACGAGCCGCGGGGCCAGTGCCAGGAGGAGGAGTGCGCCCATCCCGATCGCGACCGCGTGCAGCCGTGCGGGTCTTGCCCTGTTCGTGTCGTCGAGCATCGCACCCTCCGTTTCGCTTCTTGTCGACCTCTGCCGCGCGGGCCTTGAGGTCGGCGGCGGCTGCTGCCCGATCAGGTGCTGCGCTGCGTCGCGGAGGGAATGGCGGAGCGCGTAGGCGACTCGCTGGCGAACGTCGTGCGGCGCTCTTTCCACGCGGCCGATGGAATTCTATGGTCGGACGGCATGCTGAGAGACGCCTTCGGTCGACTGCGCCCGATCCGCTGGGGAATGATCAACCTCGGCGGCTACCTGACGGTCCTGCAGCTGCGCGTGCTGAACAAGCTGCGCATCGAGGGAGTGGAGAACCTCAAGCGCCTGCCGTCACGCGGCGTGCTGCTCGTCTCCAACCACCTCACCTACTACATGGACGCGATCGTCGTGTTCCACTCGGTGAGCTACCTGCGACGCCCGTACCTGATCTGGCCGCGGACGGACTTCTACATTGTCGCGGCGCTCGAGACGATGCGTGCACGCGGCTGGCTGCCGCGCCTCATGGCCTACAACGGCACGATCACCGTCAAGCGCACGTGGAAGGAGGGCGACCAGACGGTGCAGCGATCGGTCGACCCCGAGGACATCGCGAAGGTCAACACCGGCCTGCAGGGCGGCTGGGTGCTGACCTTCCCGCAGGGCACCACGACGCCGGGCGCGCCCGGGCGCATGGGAACGGCGCGCATCATCAAGGAGTTCCGCCCGCTGGTTGTCCCCGTGCGCCTGAGCGGTCTGCGCGAGGCCTTCGACAAGACCGGCCTCAAGCTTCGCAAGATCGGCACCGAGCTGTCCGTCAAGTACGGCCGCGCCCTCGACATCGACTACGACGCCGAGCCCGCCGAGATCCTGCAGGCCGTCATGGCCGGCATCGGCGAGGCCTGACGCACGCCACGCTCCACGCGCCCTGCGAGCCCGCGCGAGAGCATCCGCGCGCAACGCGCGCGGCCGAGCGCAGCGAGCGCGGAGAGTGGGGCCCCGCGCGGCTTCGCCGCGTGGGGCGAGGGGGCGCGTGCCCCCTCGTTGAAACAGCTGGACCCTGCGCGGCTTCGCCGCGCAGGGCGAGGGGGCGCGTGCCCCCTCGTTGAAACAGCTGGGGCGCGTGCCCCCTCGTCGTGTCAGCGCCGGCGCCCGAACAGGCGAAGAAGCATCAAGAAGAGATTGATGAAGTCCAGGTAGAGCGCGAGCGCGCCGATGATCGCGCCCTTGCGCTCCGCACTCGCGTCACCGAAGCCCATGCGCGCCATCGCGCGCAGCTTGTTGGTGTCGTAGGCAGCGAGGCCGGTGAACACGACGACGCCCGCCATGGCCATCACCCAGCCGAGCGCGTCGCTCTTCAGGAAGATGTTCACCACCGACGCGATCACCACGCCGATGAGCCCCATGAAGAGGAAGCTGCCCCACGACGAGAGATCGCGCTTGGTCACCGCGCCGTAGAGGCTCACCGAGCCGAACATGCCGGCGGTGACGAAGAACGTGCCCGCGACCGATGCGCCGGTGTAGGCGAGCAGCACGACCGCGAGCGTCACGCCGTTGAGCGCCGCGTAGAGCAGGAAGAGCCCGGTCGCGGTTCCGGCCGAGATGCGGTTGATCGCCGCGCTGACGCCGATGACCAGCCCGAGCTCCGCGATCATCAGCGCGAAGAACACGATCTGGTTGCCGAACACCAGCTGCAGGAGCGCCGGCGTCGACACCGTGAACAGCGACACCACCGCGGTGAGCGCGAGACCGGCGGACATCCACAGGTACACGGTCGCGAGAAACGCGCGCTCGGCGCGTCCCGCCTCGTGCGGGACCGCGATGCCCGCGGTGCGGGCGCTCTGCTCGGGAAGCTCGAATGGGGGCATGGGATCGACCTCGCTTTCTCGTTCCCTTGTATGTCGGCGTGCCCGGAGATGCACCCAAGGCCGCCGCGCGGGTCGCATGGCGTCCGCCGGGTCCGGTGGCGCCGCCGCAGTGGCTGGTGCAGACTCACGGCCGCCCCGACGTGTCCGAGGACCACGTCGGAGTCGCGCACGGAGGATGGCATGAGCGAGTGGCCGATCGAACCAGCCGACGAACGCGCCGGCGCCGTCGTGCGTCGCTACCTGGATGCGCTCGCAGCCCGCGACTGGACCGCCCTTTCCGCCACGCTCGATCCCGACGTCGAGCGCATCGGCCCGTACAACGACGCCATCGGTGGCCGCGACGCCTACGCCCGGTTTCTCGCCGACACGCTGCGTGCGCTCGAAGGCTACGAGCTGCGTGTGGCGCGCGTGATCGCGACCGACGATGTCGTGGTGGCGGAGCTCAGCGAGACCGTCGACACGCCGCAGGGACGGCGCCGCACGGACGAGGCGATCGTGTTCGACGTCTCGTCCGCGGGGCTGATCGTGCGCGTGTCGGTGTACCTGCGACGGTCGGTGACCGAGCAGGCGTGATCACGCCCCCGCCGCCGGCTCCTCCGGCTGATCGAGGTACTCGCTGAGCCCGTAGCCCTTGCGCTCGCCGTCGATCACGTACTCCGTCATGCCCTCGCCGATGTGCGTGTTCATCCCGGCGCGCCGGTTGCGCAGCGGGATGAAGCCCTTGACGGTGCCCTCGATCACGTGCTTGACGCCGTTCTCGAGCGTCAGCTCGGCGCGCAGCGCGCGGTGGAACTTGGTGCCGGACTCGTAGTCCG
This sequence comes from Candidatus Binatia bacterium, assembly GCA_019749875.1. Taxonomy (GTDB): domain Bacteria; phylum Desulfobacterota; class Binatia; order UBA12015; family UBA12015; genus VGTK01. The sequence goes on from JAIEPK010000632.1 coordinate 10,209, forward strand.
TGTCGAGCTTGACGTCCTTGATGCGGTGCAGCTCGTCGCCCTTGTGCATGACGCCGCCGGGCTTGCCGCCGATGACGGAGATGACCATGCCGAGATCGTCGCCGAAGTTGCCGGTGATCCAGCGGTACGACGGCGTCGACTGCCAGTAGCGCGGTCCCCACGAGTGGTCGCGCAGCCCGTGGCCCGTCAAGGCGATCGCCGCGCCGCCGTCGACCGAGAGCGTTCCGGTCACGCGCATGTGCTGCTCGAAGTGCGCACGCGCGAAGTCATTCAGGGACGCGGCGATCGCCGCGTCGCCCTTGACGTCTCGCTTGCGCTCGACGTTGCCGTCGCCGGGTTTGCCCACGTGGCCGTAGAGCGGCCCGCACGCCTGGTGCAGGAGGTCGAGCCTGAGCTTCTTGTGCGGGCTTTCCTTGAAGGCCTTGCCCGGGTCCGACATCGAGCGCGGGTCGGCGAGGTACACGACCGATCCGTCGTAGGTCGTGCGGATGCGCTCGGTGGGCTCGACGACCTCGACCGAAAGCCCGCCCGCGTTCCAGCCGTCGTTGCTCGTGATCGCGGGGCGCTTGTAGTTGAACAGCGCCGAGCCGTCGGGCTCGTAGACGATCACGGTCATCTCGGCGTAGCCCTCGTTGGCGCGGTTGCCGATGCGCAGGAAGCCGCCGCGCTGCTGGGCACGGTCGAAGAAGTTGAAGTACACCGACTCGTTGAAGTTGGGCTCGGGCCCGAGCGGATGGGTGTAGTCGTCCTCCGGCTTCACGTTGCCGATGATCTTCGCCATGGCGTTTCCTCCCGTGTCGTCGCCGACCGTTCTCGCGCGCCGGCGAGATGCGCGCAAACGGGTGAAACTTCGCCGGCGATCGGGCATCCTCCAGGCATGACCCACGTGCTCACGGGACGGATCGACCGGCGCGGCGTGCTGCGCACGATGCTCGCCTTCGCAGGGTTGCTCGCGGGCTGCTCGCACGGTGACTCCGCCGTGGCCGGCGACGCGACCGGCGACAAGGGCGACGCGGTCGCGAAGCTCGACTGCCCGCACGAGGCCTGGAAGAAGGTCCTGCGCCCGGCCGCGTACGCGGTGCTCTTCGAGGAGGACACCGAGCGGCCGTTCTCGAGCCCGCTGGAGAAGGAGCACGGCAACGGGACGTTCGTCTGCGCCGCCTGCGCGCTGCCGCTCTTCGAGTCGAAGTGCAAGTTCGACAGCGGCACGGGCTGGCCGAGCTTCTGGGCGCCGATCGCCGGCCACGTCGCGACCAGCCGCGACTTCAAGCTGATCTACCCGCGTACCGAGTACCACTGCGCGCGCTGCGGCGGGCATCAGGGCCACGTCTTCGACGACGGCCCGCCGCCGACCGGCAAGCGCTACTGCAACAACGGCATCGCGCTCGAGTTCGTGCCCGAGGGCACGGCGCTGCCGGCGCTGCGGCCCTGTCCGGTCTGACGGCGCCCCGGCGCGGCCGGGCCCGAGCCGGGACTCGGGCACGGCCGGCCCATCCGCGGCACGGGCTCGAGCGGGCGCGCGATCTTACGACTTCTTTACCGAACGATTAGGACCGCGCCGCCGCGGCGCCGCTAGGTGACCCCTCGTCCGGGCACGAATCGCCCGTGGAGGTCACCATGCTCGCTCGCGTCACGGCTCTCGCTCTTCCCCTTCGTACGGCCCGCGTCGTCCTTGCGGCGCTCGCCCTGCTCGCGGCGGCTCCCGCGGCTGCGACGCAGATCGCCGTCACCACCACCGCGGACGAGATGACGAACGACGGCGACTGCTCGCTGCGTGAGGCGTTCTTCGCGGCGATCTCCAACGCCGCGCGCGATGCTTGTCCGGCGGGCTCGAACAGCGCGACCGACGAGATCGTCCTCGCCGCCGACGCGACCTACTCGTTGAGCATCCCACCGGCCGGGAACGACAACGGCGTCACCGGCGAGCTCGTCGTGCTCAACGGCGGCGCCACGACCGATCTGAAGGTCTCGGTCGCCGGCAGCGGCGCTGCGACCATCTCCCAGGAGGCGGCCTCGGCGCGCGTCCTGTTCATCGCCAACGGCGCCTCGGTGCAGCTCGAGGACGTCACGCTGCAGGGCGGCAACGTCACCGGCACGTCCGTCCGCGGCGGCGGCATCGCGGCCGGCTCGGGCTCGAAGCTCGGGCTCACGCGCTGCGTGGTGCGCGAGAACAGCGCCGAGGACAGCGGCGGCGGCATTCGCACGAGCGGTGAGCTGGTGATCCAGGATTCGACCCTCTCCGACAACACCACGCACAAGTCGGGCGGCGCGATCTCGACCGGCAGCGGCGCGAAGCTCGTCGTCGCGGGGACGCTGTTCGCGAACAACGTCGCGCGCGGGAGCGTCTTCTCGGACGGCGGCGCGATCGAGAGCAGCGAGCCGATGTCGATCACCGACAGCAACTTCGTGAACAACGTCTCGAGCGGCACCGGCGGCGCGATCGTCCACTTCGACGACGTCGCGAACTTGTCGTCGATCTCGCAGAGCTGCTTCGTCGGCAACTCGGCCGACCTCACCGGCAACGCCGTCGACGTCTTCGACGGCTCGCAGACGCTCGCCGCGGCCGGCAACTGGTGGGGCGCGGACAGCGGCCCCTCGGGAGAAGGCAGCGGCAGCGGTGACGGGGTCGGTCCGCGCGCCGCGTTCGACCCGCCGCAGCCGCAGCCGCACTCCGGCTGCCTGCCGCTCGAGATGGCTGCGAACGGCGGCTTCCAGAGCGATCGCGACGGCAACGCCCTCCCGGATCGCTGGACGGGGACCCTGCTGGGGAACAAGGACCGTCGCGACTGCGGCACCGATGGGAACTGCGTCTTCAAGATGCGCGGCAACGGCAACCTCAAGCGCCTGCAGCACGTCATCCAGCACGCGGGAAGTGCGGGCGACGCCTTCACCTTCCGCGCGCGGAGCCGTGCGGCCGACGTTCCCACGACCGGTGGAGCCTATCGCGCGATTCTCACCATCGTGCATACGGACGGCTCGAAGCAGAATCTGAGCCTCGACTTCTCGACCGGCAAGCACGGCTTCGAGCGTCGGTCGCAGCAGATCACGGCCAGCGAAGGCTACTCCGAGCTGCGCGTCGCGGTGGAGTACGGCAAGTTCGGCGGTCTGGTGCGCTTCGACAGCGTGGGGCTCCAGCTCACCGATGTCCCGTGAGGCGCGCGGGCCGGCGCGGTCGGACCAGAATTCGCCGGCGAATTCCGCTTCATTCGTGCCCGTGAGTTCTGATAGGCGGGTCGCGTGCGCACTGCGCGTCCAGCTCCGCGTCGCCGACCGACCGCCGCCGACCAGCTCCTCGGCTTGATCGACCTGCTGTACCGCGCTGCCGCGGCCGGTACGGCATGGGACACGTTCCTCGAGCGCCTCGGATCGGTCACGGGCAGCGAGGTCGTGCCGTTTCTCGTCTGGGACTACGCGAGCCGCGACGGACAGTGCCTGCGCGTCTTCCCGCTCGCTGCCGATCTGGTCGCCGAATACCAGTCGTGGGCGCCGAAGAACGCCTACGTGCGGCCGGAGCCGCGTCTGCAGACCGGCCAGGTGCGGGTGATCCCGGCCTCCGCTCCGTTCGTGCGCGACTCGGAGTTCCTCAACGAGTGGCTGCGCCCGCGCGTCGGCGTCGGCCACAACCTCGCGAGCTGCATCGCCTCGACCGACAGCTACTCGATCCACCTGTCGCCTCTGCGAGATTCCCGCCGCGTCGAGTACGGCGACGACGACGTGCGCCTGATGCGTGCGCTGGTGCCGCACGTGATGCGTGCAGTGAGCATCGAGCAACGGCTCGGCGGCGTGACGCTCGAGCGCGCCGGGCTGTCCGAGGCGCTCGATCGGATCGCGACCGGCGTGCTCCTGCTCGATGAGCGCGGGCGCGTCACGCTGTTCAACCGTGCCGCCGGCGACCTGCTGCGGCGGGGCGACGGCCTCGCGATCGATCGCGCGCAGCAGCTGGTCGCCGCGCGGCCGCTGGATACGGCGGTGCTGCGCCGCGTGATCGTGGGCGCGTGTACGACCGGCGCGGTGGAGCGCAGCGAGGACGCGGCCGCGCTGCACGCCGGCAACGCGCTGCTCGTCGCACGACCGTCGGGACGACGCCCGCTCCAGCTGACCGTGTCGCCGCTGCGCATGCGTGTCCCCGTCCTCGCCGGTGCACCGCCGCGCGCGATCGTGCTGATCGCGGACCCGGACGCGCGGCCGGTTCCGACCGAGGAGGTGTGGCGGCGGCTCTTTGGTCTCACCCCCGCCGAAGCGCGCCTCGCGGCCCTGCTCGCCTCGGGCCTGCGGGTGGACGAGTGCTCCGACGCGCTCGCGGTCAGCCAGGCGACCGTGCGCACGCACGTGAAGCGCCTCCTCCACAAGACGGGCTCGCGCACGCAATCCGACCTGATGCGCGCGCTGGTGGTGGGACCGTGGCTCACCGAGTGCTCGGCTCGGGACGCAGACGTCGAGACCGTGGACCCCGCGGGTCGCGACCCGGTGGTCTCGGTTCAGAAGCCGGCGCGCGCGTAGAGCGCACGCAGCAGCGGCTCCTCGACGCGCCGGTAGAACACGACCGCGACGGCGACGGCGAGTGCCACCTGCAGCAGCACCGCCGCGTCCGCCGGCACGCCGAAGCCGAGCGTCGTGTACGCGAAGCCGAGCACGGCGAACACGGTGAGGTGCGTCAAGTAGAGCGCGTACGAGGCGTCGCCGGTGATCTGCAGGAAGCGGATGCGCCACAGGCGTCGCAGCGCGCCGTGCGCCTCGAGCAGCACGCAGCCGGCGACGACGAGCGCGCTCGGCAGGCCCCAGCGGACCACGCGCTCGAGGCTCACGCGTCCGGTCCAGGTGGGGAGCAGCTCGGAGACCTCGCCGAAGCCGAAGCGGATCGCGTACGCGTAGCCCGCGATGCCGAGCAGCAGGCAGGCGCGCGGCAGCCAGCGCGGCACGCGCGCGGCCTCGCGGTACAGAACGCAGGTCGCCACGCCGAGCAGGAACTCCAGCAGGATCGGATTGGTCACGAAGCGCAGCCGGGCGTCGCCGCTGCGGGCGACGACGCCGACGCTCGCCAGCGATCCGAGCAGCACGCACAGCCCTGCGGCCTTGCCGCGCAGTCCGAGCGCGATCAGGAGGCAGAACAGCGCGTAGAACAGCCACTCGAACGCGAGCGTCCAGCCGATGATCAGCAACGGCGCGTAGCCGAGCGGCTTGCCCGACGTCGGCACCACGAGCAACGTGTCGACGAGGCCGCTCCACAGGCGCGCCAGCAGCGGGCCGAGCGGCAGCCCGCCGTGCAGCGACAGCAGCAGCGTCACCAGACCGAACAGCAGGCTCGCGAGGTAGTACACCGGATTGACACGCAGAAAGCGCTTGAGGAGAAAGCGGGCTCCGGTCCGCGCCCCGACGTCGCGTGACGCGACCAGCGTGATGATGAAGCCCGAGATGACGAAGAACAGATCGACGCCGATCGCGCCGAAGTTTTGCAGCGCGTAGAAACCCTGCTGGCGCGACACCGCGAAGCTCATCTGCAGGTCGATCGAGTGCGAGTACGCGACGAGGACGGCGGCCAGCGCCCGCAGGGCTTGGATCGATTGCAGCTTCACGTCGGCGCAGCGGCCCCGTCGGGGCCCGCGACGTTAGCACCCGAGCCCGGCCCGAGTGAACCGCGCGAATCCGCGCGGCGCTCCGCGGCGCGGTCGCTGCTCGCGTACCTGGCGACGTTCGTCCTCCTGTCGCTGCCCCTGCTGCCGCGCTTCGCCGGTGCCGTGCCCGCGACGCCCAACCTGCAGGACGCGCACGTCCTGCCCTGGGTGCTGGCGTGGGTCGCGCATGCGCTCGCGACGGCGCCTGGTGCGCTCTTCGACGCGAACGTTTCCTACCCGGCGCCGCTGCAGCTCACCGGCACCGACCCGCTGCTCGCCTGGCAGCTCGGCTTTGCGCCTCTCTACGCGGCGAGCGGCAATGCCGTGCTCGCGGCGAACCTCGTCGCCTGGCTCTGCTACCCGCTGGCCGCGTTCGCGCTCGAGCGCCTGCTGCGTCGCGCGGGTGTCACCGCACTCGCCGCGTGGGTGGTCGGGCTCGCGTTCGCGCTCGGCGTGCAGCGCGTGCCGTTCAACCTGAACGCGCTCGCGATCCCGAACGTCGTCCTGCCGTGGCTCGCGCTGGCGCTCGGCCGCCTGCGCGACGCTCCGGATGCACGGCGTGCGGCGATGCTGCTGGTCGCGTTCGTGGTGGCGGTGCTGGCGAGCCTCTACGACGCGGTGCTGGCGGGCATCTTCTGCGTGGTGTGGGGAACGTGGCAGCTGCTGCGACCGGAGCACGGTCGCGGTCGCTTCGTCGCATGGTGCACGCTCGTGGTGGTGGCGAGTGGCGGCGTCTTGCTGCTGGTGCTGCTGCCGTATCTCGCGACGCTCGACGCGCGCTCGGGGGCGTTCCCGAGCGGCACGCGCCTGCGTCTCGCGATCGGGAGCGCGCGAGAGCTGGCGGTCGCGGCGATCCTCGTGCTGGGCAACCTCGCGCAGTCGGTCCACCTGGCGCAGCGCGAGCTCCTGGAGATCGGCGTCCTGGTCGCGTCAGCCGGTGTGGCGATCGTCGCCTGGCTGCGACGGCTGCCGGTCGCGCGTGCGCTGGTGCCGCCCGCGCTCGTCCTGTGGCTGGTCTTCGCCCTGCTCGCGTGGGGCTATCCGGGACCGGTCGACCGGCTCGTGTCGGCGACCCCGCTGCGCGCGTTCCGGTACGTGCACCGCTTCTCGGTGCTGGCGGACCTCGGCCTCATGCTGCTGCTCGCGGTCGCGCTCGAAGCGATCCGATCCCGGGCCGGCATCCGCGCTGCACGCGCGGCGAGCGTCGCGATCGTGATCGTCGTGCTGTGGTCGCGCGGCGTGCCGTTCGCGCGCTCGCCGATGCACCCGGTGGCGGCGTTCGCGCCGGCGAGCCGGGCCGCGTACGACGCGACCGCGACGGTGATGGCGCGGGAAGGCGGCGGCGCATTGCTCGAGCTGCCGATCTGGGGCGTGCTGCCCGAAACCGACGGCACGCCGCAGACGCTGGAGCCCGATGCGATGCTGGCGAGCACGCTGCACTGGTGGACGACGCCGGCCGCGCACCTCAGCTACCACGCACCGCTGCGCGCGTTCTTCCAGCGCAGCGTCGCCGCGCTCGACGAGCCGCGCGTGCTCGACGACCTGATCGACGCGACGCACGTCCGCTGGCTGCTGCTGCGTCCGGAGGAGGCGTGGTTGCCGGGTGAGCGCGCCCGGGTGCGCGCCGCGCTGCTCGCCAGCGAGGCGGTCGGCACGAGCTACGAGGTCGCGCCCGGATGGACGCTGCTGCGACTCGATCGCGTACCGGCGCATCCCGCGTGGTTCGAGGCGCAGCGACGCGGCACGAAGCCGGGCATCTCGGTGCTCGGCAGCCCGCTCGCGCCGCTTCCGGACCGAGCCGCGCGCGGCACCGTGCGCATCGAAGGGGACCTCGGCACGCCGCTTCGCCCCGGCAAGCTGCCGGTGACGGTGTCGGTGCGCAACGACGGCGACCGCCCCTGGGCCGTGCTCGCCACGCCGGCGACGCCGCTGACGCTCGACGGCCGCCTGCCGAACCTGGTGCGCCGCGAGGGCACGGTGGCGCTCCGCGAGCGCTGGTGGCGCTCGACGTCCGCAGCGGCTGCGCCGACCACGAAGCGAGCCGGAAACTCCGAAGGTCTCGACCGGAGCGACGACGTGCCGCCCGGTGCGCCGCTCGCCGAGCGCCGGCAGCCGCTCACGCGCGACCTCGATGCGGGGGAAACCGTGCGCGAGCGGGTGAGCCTGCTGGTGCCGAAGGAGCCCGGCGAGTACCTGCTCGAGCTCGGCGTCGAGCAGGTCGGCGGTGCGCGCTTCGACGGCCCGGGCAACGACTTCGCGCGCCAACGCGTGACCGTCGTCGCGGGAGATGCGGATGTCGCCCCCGACGCGGCCGCGCCGTCGGCCGGAATGCGTGATTGATCCGGTCGCTCGGTGCGCGTGGTCGGGATGCGCCGCGCACCGAACTGGGATAAGCGCGAGACATGGACGCGTCGCCCGAGATGATGCCGCTGCTGAGCGTGGCGCTCGGGCTCGGACTCGCGGCCGCGGCCGGCTTTCGCGTGTTCGTGCCGCTCTTGGCGCTCGGCATCGCGAGCCGGCAGGGCGTGCTGTCGCTCGCGCCGGGCTTCGAGTGGCTCGCGTCGCCGCCGGCGCTGATCGCCTTCGGAACCGCGACCGCGGTCGAGGTGCTCGCCTACCACGTGCCCTTCCTCGACCACCTGCTCGACGTGATCGCCACGCCGAGCGCCGTCGTGGCCGGGACGCTCGCCAGCGCCGCGGTGCTCACCGACCTGCCGCCGGTCGTCAAGTGGTCGGTCGCCGCGCTCGCCGGCGGCGGAGCGGCGGGGTTGGTCCAGACCGCGACGGTGCTGGCGCGCGTCGGCTCGACGACCTTCACCGGTGGGCTGGGAAACATCCTGTTCGCGAGCTTCGAGCTGTTCGGCGCGGTGGGCACGGTGGTGCTCGCGATCGCGCTGCCGCTGGTGGCCTTCGGGATGATCCTGCTGCTGCTGGTTGCCGCGGCGGTGGTGGTCACCCGCGTCGCGCGGCGCAAGGAGACGGCGCATGTCGCCTGACGCGCGGCGCGAGGACGGATCGGACGTCGGGTGACCCGCGCCGCGACGACGCTCTGCCTGTCGCCTGACGCGAGCCGCGAAGGTCCGCCGCATGCCGGCTGAGCAGACGGCCGGCGGGCCTCCTCCGACACGCGCCGGTGTCGCGGCGGACGGTGCGACCCCGGCGGAGTCGCCGCCGCTCGTGCCGCCGCGACCGCGCTGGCAGATCGCGCCGTGGGTGCGCACGTACCGGCTGTCCTGCCTGCCGTTCGACGTGCTCGCGGGCTTGACGCTCGCGGCGTACGCGATCCCGGTCTCGCTCGCCTACTCGTCGCTCGCCGGATTGCCGTCCGAGCTCGGCCTCTACTGCTACCTCGCGGGCGGGCTCGCGTTCGCGCTGCTCGGCTCGTCGCGGGTGGTCGCGTTCGGTCCGACGTCGTCGATCGCGATCCTGCTCGGCTCCGGGCTCGCAGGGCTCGCGGGCGGAGATGCACAGCGCCACGTCGCGCTCGCGATGCTGGCGGCGATCCTGGTCGCGGTGATCGCGTTCATCGCCTGGCTGCTGCGCTTCGGACACGTCGCGAGCTTCGTGTCCGACACCGTGCTGACGGGCTTCAAGGCGGGTGCCGCGATCGTCATCGCCGGCACCCAGCTGCCGAAGCTGCTCGGCATCGACGCGCGCGCGAAGGAGCTCTTCCCGATGGTCGGCGAGCTCGCCGGGCGGCTCGGCGAGGTCAATCCGTACGCGCTCGCGGTCGGCGTCGCGGGCATCGTGTTGCTCGTCGTCGGGCAGTGGCTCCTGCCGGCGCGACCGGTGGCCTTGCTCGTCGTCATCCTGTCGATCGTCGCCTCGGGCGTGCTCGATCTGCGCCAGCACGGTGTCGCCGTGGTCGGGGAGCTGCCCGCCGGGCTGCCGTCCCTCGCGCTGCCGCACGTCGCGCTGCACGACGTGCGCGCGGTGCTGCCGCTCGCGCTGGGCTGCTTCCTACTCGCGTTCATCGAGGACATCTCCGCCGCGCGCACGTTCGCCGAGCGCGATCGCGAGAGCCTGGATGCGAACCGCGAGCTGCTGGCGCTCGGGGCCGGCAACCTCGCCGCGGCGCTGGTGCAGGGCTATCCGGCGGCAGGCGGCATGTCGCAGTCGGCGGTCAATGCCAAGGCGGGCGCGCGCTCACCGCTGTCGCTGGTGTTCGCGTCGCTCGCGATCGGCGTCGCGCTGCTGTTCTTGACGCACACGCTACGGACGCTGCCGGTGCCGATCCTCGCCGCGGTGGTGTTCCTCGCCGTCAAGGACATGATCGACGTTCGTGCGCTGCGTCACCTGCGACACGTGAACAAGATCGAGTACGCGGTCGCGCTGGTGTCGCTCGCAGGCGTGCTCGTGTTCGGCATCCTCGTAGGCCTGCTGCTGGCCGCGATCTTCTCGGTGGTGATGCTGCTGCGCTGGGCCGCGAACCCACACACCGCGGTGCTCGGGCGCATTCCGGGGACGGATCGCTTCGGCGACGTCGAGCGTCATCCGCACAACGAGACGTTCCCCGGCGTGCTGATCTTCCGCGTCGAGGGCGGGATCTTCTACTTCAACGCGGACAGCGTCAAAGACCAGTTCCTCGCCCGCGTCGCGCAGCAGGGCACCGGGCTCGGCCTGGTGATCTTCGACCTGTCGTCGTCACCGCAGGTCGATCTCGCCGGGATCCGGATGCTCGGCGAGCTGCACGATCGCCTCGCCGAGCGCGGCGTCGTGCTCGAGGTCACCGAGGCGCACCAGCAGGTGCGCGAGCTGCTGCGCGCCGAAGGCATGGAGAGCCGCTTCGGCAAGATCACCCGCAAGACCACCTGCAACACGCTCGTCGAAGAATGGCTCGCGCGGTCGTCTGCTGCCGCCGAACGCCCCTAGTGCACCGTCGTTGAGATCGCGTCACCCGGATTGACGTCGATCGGCGTCCCTCGCAAGGAACACCGACGTACGAATATCGGGAAGATTCCGAGGAGGTGCGACGCAGCGAGGGGCGTCGAGGGGCGGCAAGATGCGTGATGCGATCTCGGTTGCGGTGCACTAGCTCCAGCAGACCGCGACCTTGCGCGGACCCGCATACGGCAGGCGCCCGTGCGCGACCGAGCAGTTGTCGATCGCCACCACGTCGCCGAGCTGCCACGGGTAGACGACCAGGTGCCGCCAGGTGACGTCGCGCACGTGCTCCATGTCGGCGTCGGGAATCTCGGTCCCGTCGACGTAGGTGCAGTGCATCGACTGCTCGTCGGAGCCGCGCGTCGCGCGCTGCAGCGCGACCATGGCGCGCGCGAACTGCAGCAGCGCGAAGCTCTTGACGCTCGGCCGCAGCGCATGGATGCGCGCGTACTCGCCGGGCGCGGCGGACAGGTGGAAGGTCGCGGTGTGGTTGTGCCAGACGCGCTCGCCGGTGACCGGGTGGTCGCGGTACACGGGCTGCGTGCTGACGATCCGCAGGCCGTCGCCGTCGGTCCAGATCGGCTCGAAGCCCTGCTCGCGGCACTTGGCCTCGACGGCCGCCTTGTCGGTGGTGAGGAACATCTCGTCCCAGCGCTTCAGCTTCCAGAGGTCGAGCTTCGAGCCTCCGGACGGCCCCGCGTAGTTGCGCACGATGCGGATGCCGCCGTCGACGAAGCGTTGCCGCACGATCGGGTCCATGTCGCGCCAGACCTTGCGGTAGTCGACCAGCGGCGTCTCGCCGCCGCCGGGCTGCGGCGCGAGCAGGCACGAGAAGAACACCCGGCGCGGCGGATGCTTGACGAAGCTCATCTCGCAGTGCTGCGGGATCGGGTAGATCGGCGGCAGCTCGCTCGCGGAGAAGACGTAGGGGGTGAGCGCGTCGCGCGGCGACGTGCCGAGGTACTCGTTCTTCAGATCGTCGTCGATCGCACGCGCGAGGCGCTCGAAGTCCGCCGCACCACCGACCGCAAAGCCGCGGAACAGGATCGCGCCGTGGCGCGTGATGCGCTCCTGCACCCAGTCGGGGTTTGCCGCGAGCCACGCGCACAGGCGGGCGAGGCCGGGCTCGCCGGCCGGGCGGACGACGAGCGGCAGACCGCTCGGATCGCCGTCGAAGGTGCTGACGTCGTAGGGCGGCTCGGTCGTGATTCGGGCGGCTTCTGCTTCCACGCGGTCTCCCTCCGCGCACCAGGGGGCGGTGCGCACGTCCGACCGTAGCGTGCGGCGGAGCGCCCTGTCACGAAGGGAACGGTGTGTCAGGGGGCCGGTGCGGGCGCGGACGCTGGTGCGGGCGAGCGCAGCACGACCAGCGCGGGCAGGTCCTCGCGCTGCCACGGATCGCGCTGCGCCGCTGCGAGCAGCGGCGCGAGCGCGTCGACCGATGCCCCGAGCGGCTGCGCGACGATCAGCACGAGCTCGCGCGGCAGCGTCGCGAGCTCCGCGACGTCGGCGATGCGGGCGACGCCGATCACGTCGAGGTCGCGCAGGCGCGCCGCGAGGTGATCGAGGTCGCGGAACGATTCGGGCGAGAAGTGCCAGGCGAACGGCAGCATCTCGTGCGCCGGGACGACCACGACCAGGGCGCCCGCCTGCGTTGCCGCGCGCGCGCGCGCGGCTGCCGTCGCCC
>JAIEPK010000661.1 GCA_019749875.1 Candidatus Binatia bacterium
CGGCGGCTTCGGCGGCGGCCGCGGCGGACGCTACTGAGCACCACTCCGCTTGAACCGACGGGGGTGACCGTGTCACGACGCGGTCACCCCCTTTTTCCTGCCGAGAGACACGAGGAAGCCCCCCGATGAACCGCGCCGAGCGCGAAGAGCTCGAAGGACTCGCCGTCCTGCTGACCCGCAAGCTGGCCATCGTGCTGGCGGGCGAGAACGGCTACCGCGAGATCGACTGCCCCGACTGCCGGACGTCGGCGCGTGGCGCGCGCGTCTCGCGCGACACCGCCCCTCCCGCGGAATGCCCGACCTGCTCGGGGGCACGCCGTCTATGGTCGAAGAAGGGCACCAGCGACGGCGTGCGCCGCAGCGACCGCGAGCTGATCGCGCTTCTGGGCAAGCCACGCGCCTGAAGGAGCTTCCCGGTGCCGTCCCGGACCATGACGGAGACCTCGCAGCAGCACCATCCGCACGCGCGCGGGAAACAGGGCCGCGAGCGCGGCCGGATCGAAGAGGTCTACCGGCGCACGATCCGACCCATGTTCTCGAGGCGCCTCGCCCGTCTCTCGACGTGGCTCGTGCCGTACGTCTACCTGCTCTACATGCGGCTGGTCTGGGCGACGAGCCGCATCGAGGGCCGCGACGAGTTCACCCTGGCCGAGATCGCGCGTCGACATGACGGCGCGGTCGGCCTCCTCTGGCACGAGGAGGTCTTCACCGTCGCGTACGGCTACCCACAGGTCGGCATCCGCAGCCACACGCTCGCGAGCCTCGGCGAGTCGGGCGACCTGATCGCGCGCATGCTCGAGCTCTGCGGGCACGTGGTGTTCCGCGGCGGCTCGAGCACCAAGCGCGGGCGTCGCAAGCTGACGGTGCTGCTCGACATGATCAAGCACATGCAGACGACGCGCGAGGTGATCTACGGCATCACCGTCGACGGCTCGAAGGGGCCGCGCTACCGCATGAAGCTCGGCGGCGTGATGATCGCCCGCAAGTGCGGCAAGCCGATCGTCCTGGTGCGCACCTGGTACAAGCGGTGCATCCGGCTCGACACGTGGGACCGAATGGCGGTGCCGCTGCCGTTCAACGTGATCCGCTACTACATGCGCGGTCCGTATTTCTATCCCGATGACGCGCAGGGCGAAGCCGGCCTGCAGGCGTTCGGTCGCCGACTGGAAGACGACCTGATCGACCTGGCGGCACGGAGCTACGACGACATGGGCCAGCGGCGTCCGGACGCGCTCGTCAAGCGACCCGCCGGCGAGATCATGACCAACGACGACGGCGACCTCGCGCCGCGCGCCTAGCCCAGCCTCACCTCGTCTCGACCGCGAAGCTCCACGCCTTGCGCACCTCGGCGCGCGGCGCCAGGTACTCGTCGGCGAACTTCCGGTGCTCGGGGTGCGCCCGGTAGAGCGCGAAGTCGTCGAGGCTCGCGAAGCGCACCGTGATGTTGACGTCCCACGACGCCGCGGCGGCTTCGTCGCCGGGGCCGCCTGCGGTCACCGAGACGACGCCGGGCAGCGGACGCAGCACGCGCAGCGCCTCGCGCACGATCTCGTCGCGCGCAGCAGGGTCGGCGTGTTCCTTCTTGAGCTTGACCAGCACGACGCGATCGATCACTCGTTGACCTCCCCGGCGCGCGACGGTGTGCACGCCGAGCGGACTACTTAACGCGTCCGCACACGCGCGTCGCGTCGCATCGCAGGCCGGCGCAAGGCGCTGCCCGTCGCACCGCAGGCCGGCGCAAGGCGCTGCCCGTCGCACCGCGGCCCGGCGCTAGGCGCTGCCGTCTCACCGCGCTTCTGCACGCCCCGGCACGGGATCGAGAACACGGCCCGTGTCGCCTGCGCGACGGACCAGCTCGGCAGGCAGCGCCCCGAGCACCGCGTCGACCAGGGCGTCGGCGATCGCGCGGCGCAGGTGATCGCGGCCGTGCACGAAGCCGATCTCGCGCGTCGGCACCGGGGCCGCGAACGGTCGCACGCGGGCCTTGCGCCGCGCGGGCGGCAGACTCTCGATCACCAGCTCGGGCAGCACCGTCACGCCGAAGTCCGCGTCGACGAGCCGCACCAGGGTCTCGAAGTTGCCGCTCTCGAAGCGGACGCTGCCGCTGCCTTCCTCCGACACCGCACGGCCGGTACCGCAGAGCTGCAGCACCTGCTCCCGGAAGCAGTGGCCCTCGCCCATGATCCAGACGCTCTCCTCGGCGAGCTGCGCCTGCGTGACCGTCTTGGAGCGCAGCAGACGGTGCCCGGACGCGGCGTAGACCTGGAACGGCTCGCGGCACAACGGACGCTCGTGCAGGCCGGGCACGTGCAACGGCGTGGCGGCGATGCCGCCGTCGAGCGTGTCGTCGGCGAGGCGCGCGATCATCACGGCCGTCTGCAGCTCCTCGATCACGATCTCGACGCGCGGGTGGCGGCGCACGAACGCCGGCAGAAAGCGCGGCAGCAGCGTCGGCGCGAGCGTCGGGATGATGCCGAGCCGGTACGTCCCCGCGACCTCGCCGGACAGCTCGGCGACCACGTCCGCCATGCGGGACGCCTCGCGCAGGATCACCCGGGCCTGGGCGAGGATGCGGAGGCCGGGCTCGGTCGGCACGACCGGCTGCTTCGAGCGGTCGAAGACCCGCACCCCGAGCTGCTCCTCGAGCTTCTGCACCTGCTGGCTCAGTGCGGGCTGCGTGATGAAGCAGCTCGCCGCCGCCTCGCGAAACGACCGATGCCGCTCGACGGCGACCAGGTATCCGAGCTGCGACAGGGTCATGGTGGAGAGATTAGTCGATACGCTCATCCTATCGCGACTTAAGAACAATCGATTTTACTGATCAAGCGTCCGGTGCGATCTTCCTCTCACACCACGCGGCAGGGCGGCTTCCCGCCGGCCCCGCGGCGCGGCCAAATCGAACGACAACGAGGAGATCGACATGCTGGAGAATCGAGAGGGCAAGAAGGTTCCGAACGTGGTCTTCCGCACCCGCCAGGGAGACCAGTGGCAGGACGTGAAGAGCTCCGACATCTTCGACGGCCGCACGGTCGTCGTGTTCTCGCTGCCCGGCGCGTTCACGCCGACGTGCTCGTCGACGCACCTGCCGCGCTACAACGAGCTCGCGGGCGTCCTGAAGCAGAACGGCGTCGACGAGATCGTCTGCGTCTCGGTCAACGACGCGTTCGTCATGCAGGAGTGGCAGAAGAGCCAGCACGCGGAGAACGTCACCCTGCTGCCCGACGGCAACGGCGAGTTCACCGAGGGCATGGGCATGCTGGTCGACAAGCGCGACCTCGGCTTCGGCAAGCGCTCGTGGCGCTACTCGATGCTGGTGCGCGACGGCGTCGTCGAGAAGATGTTCATCGAGCCCGAGAAGCCGGGCGACCCGTTCGAGGTGTCCGATGCCGACACCATGCTCGCGTACGTGAACCCGCAAGCGAAGGCACCGGACTTCGTGACGCTCTTCACGCGCCCCGGCTGCCCGCACTGCGCGCGCGCCAAGAAGGCGCTTTCCGAGCGCGGCTTCCCGTACGAGGAGATCGTGCTCGGCAAGGACGTCACGACGCGCTCGCTGCGCGCCGTCACCGGCCAGGGCACCGTCCCGCAGGTCTACGTCGCCGGCAAGCACATCGGCGGCGCCGACCAGCTCGAGGAGTACCTGAAGACCCTCCCCGGCAACGCCGCAGCCGCCTGAAACGAGAAGAGGCGTTCGCTACAAGCGAGCGCCTCGTCTCCCCCCCCGATCGGGGACGAAGATCAGACGCCGCGACTTCGGCACCGACCGGATCCGCGCCGGCACGACACCCCGAGCGCGAGGGCGCGCGCGTGCCGCCGCAGTGAGGGCTGGGGAGCCGCTCCGAAGGAAGATTGACTTGCCTGAATCCTCCGGCGACCGGGACGAAGCCGGCACGGGCGCGCCCTCGCGCCCGCACCGGCCGCGTCAAGCAGCGAACGACGCTCCGAACGGCGTCACTTGCTGATCTTCGTCACCGGAATCCACTTGTCGATCACGGCCTGCAGCTCGCCGTTCTTGGTCCAGTCGTCGATCTTGCCGTCGAGCAGCGCACCCAGCGTCGGTGCGTCGTCCTTGCGTACCGCCCACGCCAGGTACTCGTCGGTGAGCGGCTTGTAGATGCCGATCAGCTCGGCGTCCTCGTGCGGCGGACGTCCGACGATGCGCCACACCGTCGGCGCGTCGTGGATGAAGACGTCGACCTCGCCCGAGCGCACCGCGGCGACGCCCGCGTCGACCGAGTCGAACGCGACGATGGTCGCCTTGTCCAGATGGCGCCGCGCGTAGGCCTCGCCGGTGGTGTTCTTCTCGACGCCGACCTTGCGCTTGGCATTGTTCATCGCGGCGGGGTCGTTGAGCTTCGCCATGTCCTTCTTGCGCACCAGCGCCATCTGCCCGACGCGCAGGTACGGATCGGTGAAGCGCACCTTCTCGCTGCGTCGATCGGTGATCGACACGCCCGACATCACCACGTCGACCTTGCCGTCGCGCAGCGCCGGCCACAGCTCGTCCCAGTCGGTCTTCACCAGCGTGACCTTGGTCGGCAGCTCCTTGCCGAGCATCGCCGCGAGATCCGCCTCGACGCCGACGATCTTGCCGTCCTCCTCGAACGCGATCGGCGGATAGTTCGGCGAGATGCCGACGCGCAGCTCCGCGGGCGGCTCGACCGTTGTCGACGTCGCCGGCTTGTCGTCGGCACCGCAGGGACCCGACCAGGCGATCACGCACGTCGCCGCCACCGCCATCACCGCGAGCGACCACCCGCCTCCCCGAACCGGCGCCAGCCCTGCCCGCACGAACCGATTGCTCATCCTCGACGCTCCTTCTCGTGGTGCCGGCACCACGCCGCCCTCGCGTGCACCGGCACGCCCACCCCACGGCTTGCCCGCGGTCTGTCCCCGCTCGTAAGCATGGAACCGCCATCCTCGTCCACGGGTGACATGCCGAGCCATCCGGGGCAGGATGCCGGCATGGCTTCGCGCCGCATCTGCCCGACCACGGATCCGCGCACCGACATGGGGGCCTGAGCCGATGCCGATCGCGCACAACGTCGCCGCGGACGCCGTGGGGCTCGAGAACCTGTCGATCTGCCTCGCCCTGCGTCGCGCGGTCTTCGTCGACGAGCAGGGCGTCGATGCAACGCTCGACGCGGACGGGCTCGACGACGACGCGACCCAGTTCCTCGCCTGGGCGAACGGCATCCCGATCGGCACCGCCCGCCTGCGCGTCGTCGAGGGCGTCGCGAAGGCCGAGCGCGTCGCCGTCCTCGACGACTTCCGCGGCCACGGTGTCGGCCGGAAGCTGATGGACGTCATGGAGGCGAACGCGCGCGCGCGGGGACTCACGACCATCCTCGTGCATGCGCAGCTGGCCGCGGTGCCGTTCTACGAGCACCTCGGCTACGCCGCGTCGGGTGAGGCGTTCGACGAGGCCGGCATCCCGCACCGGCGCATGACCCGAGGACTCTGAAGGCGGACGCTCGCGCACGACGCCCGGGCCTCTTCTTCCCGACTCCGCGCCACCGTAAGCTCGAGGAATGCGTGACGGCCGGAGCGCGACCGCGGACGTGCGGCGGGTCGGGATCGACCGCCCGCAGCTCACCGGCGAGATCGTCGACTGCGCGCTGATCCTCGGCTGCGGGGTCGTCGTCGCGCTGCTGCTGCGACCGTTCCAGGACACGCCGTTCGTCGACGACTGGGTGTACGGCTGGTCGGTGCAGCGTCTGCTCGGCGGGCACGGCGTCGAGGTCATGGACTGGTCGTCGCACGCCAACGTCGCGCACGTCCTCTGGGGAGCGCTGTTCTGCCTGCCGTTCGGCTTCTCGTTCACGGCGCTGCGCGTGTCGACGTGGACCGCGGCGTTGCTCGGCCTGTGCGGCTTCCACCTGCTGCTGCGTGCGTTGGGCGTCGAGCGTCGTCACGCGGCGCTGGGCACCGCGCTGCTGGGCGCGAACCCCGTGTTCTTCATCCTGTCGGCGACGTTCATGACCGACGTGCCGTTCGTCGTGCTCGCGATCTGGGCGACGCTCGCGCTGGTCACCGCGATCACGCGACACGACGAGCGCCGGCTGTGGGCCTTCGCGCTGCTGTGCAGCGCGGCGATGGCGGTCCGCGTGGTCGGCGTCGTGCTGCCGATCGCGGCGCTGCTCGCCCTGCTCGCGCACGGCGGCACGTGGGCCCGCGTGCCGCGCCGGGTCGCGATCGTGGCGTCACCGCTCGCGTTCTTCGCGCTGCTCGCCTGGTGGAGCGCGACCAGAATGGTGCACATCGCCGACCTGACCTGGGTGCCGGGCTCGCCGACGTTCCGCAAGCGCTTCCTCCTCGAGTCGCTGCCGCTGCTGCCGGCGTTCCTCGCGCAGACCGTGCTGTGCGCCGCCGGGACGCTCGGCGTGGCGCTGCTGCCGCTGGTCGCGGCGACGGTGCAGCGCCGACACCTGCGTCGTGCGGCGCGCGCGGGCGCGGTGCTCGCGCTGATCGTCGTGGCGGCGTGGCTCTGCGGTATCACGTGGCCCGGCGCGCTCGAGCCGGGCTTCATCTGGACCTTCGGCGAGCTCGGCGCGACCGAGGGCCTGGTGGCGGGAAAGCCGACGCCGCTGGTGCCCGCGTCGCTCGCGGCGAACGTGACCGCGATCGCCCTTGCGAGCAGCACGCTCGCGACGGGGATCGGGTGGCGGCGTCTGCGCGCGAGCGAATCGTTCCTCGCCTGGTCGCTCGCCGGACACGTCGGGCTCGCGGCCTTCCTGTGGCTCTTCTACGACCGCTACCTGCTGGTGCTGCTGCCGCTCGCGATCCCGCTCGTCCTGCGCGGCGCGGCGCCGCTGCGCGAGCGCACGATGCTCGGCGGAATCGTCGTGCTCGCGCTGATGAGCGTGCTCGGCACGCGCGACCATCTCGCCTACAACGCGGCGCTGTGGCGCGCGGTCGACGGGCTCCGCGCGCGCGGCGTGCCCGTGCAGCAGATCGACGCCGGCTACGTGGTCGACGGCTGGTTCCACTTCGCGCGCCCCGATGAGGCGCCGCGCGATGCGCGCGGTGAACGGATCTTTTCCTGGCTCACCGCACCGGGCGGCCTGCTGCCGTGGCAGATCGCGAATCGACCGCTGCCCGGCTGGCAGGTCGTCGACGCGGTGCCGTACACGCGCTTCCTGGGACGCTCGGGCGCGATCTACGTCCTGCGCCGCGCGCCCGCGTCCTGACGCCGCGGCAGCTGCGTCTGCATGACGCGGTACCAGAGGAAGTCCGGCAAATTGCGCATCAGCAGGCCGACCGCGTTCCACGGGAAGACCGGCACCGGGGCGCTGCGCACGCCGCGCTCGATCAGGTCGGCGGCGCGCTCCGCTCCCTTCTCCGCCGTGACGAGGAAGGGCCGCGACTTCATGTGGCTGTTGATCGGCGTGTCGATGTAGCCCGGCGCGAGCGTGGTGACGGTGATGCCGTCGCGCTCCACTTCCGCCCGGACCGCCTCGAGATAGGTCGACAGGCCCGCCTTCGACGCGCTGTACGCGCCGTGCCCGGGCAGGCCGCGGAACCCCGCGACCGACGTCACGCCGACGATGTGCCCGCCGCCCGACGCGCGGAACAGCTTGACGCCGGCATCCACGGTCGCCATCGCACCGAGCAGGTTGGTGCGGATGATCGCCTCGTCGAGCGCGAAGCGATCGTCGCCCGCGAAGCGCTCGCCGCCGATGCCGGCGTTCGCGACCAGCAGGTCGACCTTGCCGAAGCGCGACGCGAGCTCGGGGATCGCCTCGCGCACCGCCGCGGTGTCGTTCACGTCGAGGATGGCGGTCTCGACGCGCGCGCCCGGCGTGCCCGACTCGATCTCGCCGCGGATCGTCTCGAGCACGTCGCCGCGGCGCGCGCAGAGCCCGAGCCACCAGCCGCGGCGCGCGAGCTCGAAGGCGAGCGCGCGGCCGATGCCGGACGACGCACCGGTGATGATCGCGACCTTGCTCACGACAGGCGCTCGATCAGCGTCGCATTGGCGAGCCCGCCACCCTCGCACATGGTCTGCAGGCCGTAGCGGCCGCCGCGCCGCTCGAGCTCGTGCAGCAGGGTCGTCATGAGCTTGGCCCCGCTGCAGCCGAGCGGGTGTCCGAGCGCGATCGCGCCGCCATTGACGTTCAGCTTCGCGGGATCGGCGTCGCGGAACTCGTCGAGCCAGGCGAGCGGCACCGACGCGAACGCCTCGTTGACCTCGTACAGATCGACGTCGGCGATCCTGACGCCGGACTTCGCGAGCAGCTTGTGCGTCGCCGGCAGCGGAGCCGACAGCATGACGATCGGGTCGCTCGCAGCGAGCGTCATCGCCTGGATGCGCGCGCGCGGCGTCGCACCCAGAGCCTTCAGGCCGCGCTCGTTGGCGATCAGGATCGCTGCGGCACCGTCCGAGATCTGGGACGCGGTGCCGGCGGTGAGGAGACCGATCTCGCTCAGCGGCTTCAGCGCGCGCATCGCGTCCATGGTCGCGTCGCGGCGGATGCCCTCGTCGGCCGTGACGGTCTCCACCGTGCCGTCCTCGCGCGTGCTCTGGATCGGCATGATCTCGCGCGCGAAGCGTCCTTCGCGCGTCGCCTCGGCAGCCTTCACGTGGCTCGACAGCCCGAACGCGTCGAGCTGCTCGCGGTCGAGCCCGCGCTGCTGGGCGAGCATCTCGGCGCCCTGGAACTGGCTGAACTTCGCGCCGGGGTAGCGCTGCTTCATGCCCTTCCCGTACGGCGCGCCGTAGCCCTGCTTGTGGCCGGCGATCGCGTTGGCACCGATCGGCACCAGGCTCATGACCTCGACGCCGCCGGCGATCACGACGTCGTGCACCCCCGACATCACCGCCTGCGCCGCGAAGTGGACCGCCTGCTGCGACGAGCCGCACTGGCGGTCGACCGTCGTCGCGGGGATCGACTCGGGCAGCTTCGACGACAGCACGGCGTTGCGCGCGATGTTCGTCCCCTGCGAGCCGACCTGGTTGACGCAGCCGAAGATCACGTCCTCGACCAGCGCGGGATCGATCTTCGTCCGTGCGACGATCTCGTCGAGCACGGCCGCGCCGAGGTCGATCGGGTGCCATCCCGAGAGCTTGCCGCCGCGACGTCCCGCCGCGGTGCGCACCGCGCCGACGATGTAAGCCTGTTCCATTTGCCGATCTCCCTCCGCTGCTGATGGGCGGGGGTTCTAGCGATGGGGCGTCGGCGTCGCGAGGGCGGGCGCCTGGGGCCTCACTGCAGGTTCAGGTCGGGGTACCTCTGCTTGTAGTAGTCCGGGATCGGCTCGGTGTTCTTCTCCTGGAGCGGGCGGCGCGCGCCCAGATACGAGCCGCTCTGCTGGTCGCAGCGCGCGCCTTCGTTGTTCTGCCAGGTCCCGTTGGCGCAGAAGAGCACCAGGCCGTTCGAGCACACCTGAGCATTTTCCGGGTACTTCTGGCCGTCGAGCAGGCACGGCTGCTGGGCGCCGGCGAGATCCGGAGCAGCGACGGCGCACAGCGCAGCCAGCAAAGCGATGATCGACGGGATCGAGCGGCTCATGGAGGCCTCCTGCCGGCGACGATACCAACTCCGGGGCCGCCATCCGAGCGCTTGGCGGCGGGCGACACGCGTTGGTAGAGGTCGCGGATCGCGCCGCCGGCATGCCGCCGCGGCACCCGGATCGGAGATCGACGCAGATGGCAAAGCCGGCGAGCCAGCGCACGCAACGTTCCGCACGGGATCAAGACGCCCGCCTGCGACAGCTCACGATCCTCGACACCCTGAAGGGCTGGACGATCCCGCTCATCGCGCTCGGGATCGCGCTGGCGGCGTGGCCGGCGTCGATCGCCGGAATCCTCGACACGGTACCGGCGCTCGAGATCGCCGCTGCGTGCCTGTTGATCGCGGCGCTGCACGCGGGCGTCGCGGAGTTCTTCGACGAGCGCACCACGGCCGCGACCGCCGCGACCCTGGTCGCGTTCGGCCTGCTCTACGGCTTCACCGCCTGGACGCCGCTCGCCGACAAGCTGAATCCGGGCGCGGAGGTCTTCTCCGGTGACCTGAAGCTGCACGGGGAAACGACGCGCGTGCCGCTCGGCGGGCAGGCCGGCAACTACCGGGTGGTCGTCGAGGGTCGGCTCGGCGAGAGCACCGAGCACGCGACGCGCTCGGCGCACTACCAGGTGAACGTGGCCAGCGATGGCGCCGCGCCGCAGATCCTCGAGAACGACTTCACCGACCGCTGGAGCCAGCGGCGCTCGGGTCGGCGCGGGGTGAGCACCGTGCACGTGAGCCACACGGCGCACGAGTACGGGGTGAGCAGCCCGAACGGCTCGGATCTGCAGCTGTCGCTCGCATCGCTGACGCCGGGGGCGCACGACATGGTGAGCGTCAAGGTCTACCGCGACACGTTCATCACGCCGCTGTTCGTCGGCCTCGGCGTCGCATTGACCGCCGCCGCGATGGTCATCGACTTCTGGCGCTACACGGACTCGGGCGACCTGATGCTGACTTCGGTCACGCTCGGGGCGCTGCTCGCCGTGGCGTCGTTCCGTCGCTTCGCGCCGCCCCACCCCGGCTTCGGCGATCTCGCGTTCAACGGCGCGGTCGGTGCGATCGCCGGCGTCATCGCCGGTCGCATTCTCGCGCGCGTCGCGCACGCGGTGCACACGCGCAACGCCTGAGCGGGAGGGGCCGCGCCCCTGCTGCAGAGTGCCCCCGGACCGGATAGGAGACCGGAATGGCCCTCGTTCCTTCGCGCAGCGTCTCGCCCGCAACCCGTACAGGCGGGACCGCCGGCGTCGTCCGCGACACCCGCCGGGTTGCCGACGTCGCGCGGCTCGGCGCCCGCATGGCCGCCGTCGCCCGGCTCACGCTGCTCGCCTGCACGCTCGCGGGCTGCGTCGCGGTGCAGGACGAGCCGATCGACGAGATGGCCGATCTGCCCCCGGTCGTGATCCCGACGCCGATCCCGACGCCGTCGCCGGTCGTGGTGACCGACATCCTCATCCTCGACCTGAAGGAGGAGCCGGGCCCCGAGCCATCGCTCGTGCGCCTCACCGGCACCATCGTCAATCGCAGCAAGCAGGACGCGATCCGGCTGCAGGTGCGCGTCGAGGCGCGCGACGCGCTCGGACGCGTGATGAGCCGCGTCGTCGTGCAGGCGCTGAACGACGTGATCCCGCCCGACACGTCCTCGACCTTCGTCGCGTCGCTGCCGCGCAGCAACGCGATCCACGACTACCATGCCGAGATCGTCGCGCGGTGAGCCGGCGACGGGAAACGCACAATCGGCAACGCACATCGACGTGAAACGCAGGTGCGACGCGCGCCGCGCGCCACGAACTCTTGCGCTGCACCACCGCTTGACCGTATCGTCGCGAGCGGGGGTTGGGCATGGGGGAAGCGGTACGGCACGAGGATGCGACGATGGGAGTCGACGGCGTGCGCGTGATGGCCGATGACGGTGCCGCTCGCAGCATCGCGCTGCTCGCGCTGGCCGTCACGCTGGTGGCACTGGCGGCCGGGCTGTTGCTCGAGGGGTCGCACGATCCGAGCCCGGCCACGACAGAGCAGCCGAGCGCGCAGCGTCTCGCGCCCGATGGCTCCCGCGCCGGCGCGATGGCCGCGGTCGGAGCTCCACCCGAGAGCGCGACCCAGATCGCGAGCCGGCCGCGCCTCGCGCCACGGCGGATGTCCGACGAGGCCCTGATGCGCGCCCTGCAGCGCGCCGAGGCGCGCGGCACGATCGACGTCGGCGAGCCCGGCGACCGCGCCGGCATCGCGGCGTTCCCGGCGCCGGGCACCAAGCGCATCAAGCGCGGCATCGTCGTTCCCGACGACTTCGAGCTGCCGCCCGGCTACGTCCGCCACTACCAGTCGACCGACGACGGGCATCAGCTGCCCGCGGTGCTGATGTTCCATCCCGACTTCGAGCTGGTGGATGCCGACGGCAACGTCGTGCCGCTGCCCGCGGACCGCCTGGTGCCGCCCGATCTCGCTCCGCAGGGGCTCGCCATCCAGCTGCTCGACGTCCCCGAGCCGCAGATCGAGCTGATCGAGCCGCGCGGACGGCGCGAGGCACCCGCACCGCGGTGATGCCGGCCGCCCGGCGAACGCCGGGCGCTCGGGCCCGTGCCCTCTGCGTCGGCGGCGCCGCGATCCTCGTCGCAGCGCTCGCGATCGCACGCTGGTCGCACGTCGATCGGGCCGGCTTCGTGATCGGCTGGGTGGCGCTGGTGCCGTGGCTCGCGGTCCTCGACCGGGCGCGGTCGTGGCGCGCGACGCTCGTCGCCGGCTGGACCATGAGTGTCGCCTTCATGCTGGCGGTGTTCGGCTGGTTCGCCGTCGCGGTCGCGGGCTACACCGGGATGCCGCTGGTGCTCGCCTACGCTCTCGCGGCCCTCGCCGCGCCGCTGATCGAGCCGCAGTTCGTCGCCTGCGCGCTCGCACGTCGCGCGGCGCACCGCACGTCGGGCGATCGGGCGCTCGCCGCGCTGTGCGGCGCGAGCACCTACGTCGCGACCGAGTGGGCATATCCGAAGCTGCTCGGCGATACGATCGGCTTCGGCTTCTGGGAGTCCGCGCTGCTGCGTCAGACGGCCGACGCGATCGGCCCGCTCGGGCTGACGTTCGTGCTGCTGATCGCCAACGAGTGCGTGCTCGCGAGCGCCGTCGCATGGTCGCGCGCGCCGCGCGCCCGAGTGCGGATCTTCGGTCCGCTCGCGCTCGCGACCGCGATCGTGGGCGCGCTCGCGCTCTACGGCAGGGTCCGAATCGCCCAGCTCGAGCCGGGCCCCGACGTGCCGACGCTGACGGTCGCGGCGATTCAAGCGAACCTCGGCGACTACCGCGCGATGGCGGCGGAGCGCGGCACGTACGGCGCCGTGCGCGAGGTCCTCGATGCGCACGAGGCGCTGACCGACGCGGCGCTGCGCGCGGGCGCGCAGCTCGTGGTGTGGCCGGAGACCGTCTATCCGACGACCTTCGGTGCACCGAAGAGCCCGGACGGTGCGGAGCTCGATCGCGAGATCGCGCGCTTCGTCGAGGGTCGCGGGTTCTCGCTCGTGTTCGGCGCGTACGACGCCGACGCCGCGCGCGAGTACAACGCGGCGATCCTGCTCGACCGCGACGCGGGACGGATCGGCTTCGACGCCTACAGGAAATCCCGCCTCTTCCCGCTCACCGAGCGCGTGCCCGCGCTGCTCGACAACGACCTCGTGCGCGGCCTGCTGCCATGGCTCGGAACGTGGCGTCCGGGCGAGAGCGCGCGCGTGCTCGACGTCCGTGGGCCGAACGTCGGCGGCACGCGGGGCATCCGCATCGCACCGCTGATCTGCTACGACGCGGTCGATCCGGCGCTGTCACGACGCGCGGTGCGCGACGGCGCGCAGCTGCTGGTCACGCTGTCGAACGATGCCTGGTTCGCGTCGGGCGACGGACCGCTGCAGCACTTCGTGGTGGCCGGCTTCCGCAGCATCGAGACCCGGACGCCGCAGGTCCGCGCGACGACGACCGGCATCTCCGGCATCGTCAGCGCCACCGGAGAGACGCTGGCCATCGCCGGGGTCGGCGCGCGCGCCGCACTGGTCGCACGCGTCGTCCCCGCGCAGCATCCCGTGACGCTGCAGCTCCTGTGGGGCGACTGGTTTCCCCCCGCCGCTCTCGCAGGCGCGATCGTGGCGCTCGTCGTGCGGCGCATGCGGCGCAGCTGACCGTCGTCAAGCTGCGCGCCCGGCGCGGCTGACTGCGGTCACCCGGTGCCGGGTCGAAGAACGGCTCGCGGCCGGCACCGGAAAATTTGCCCACGTCCGGCGGAAGGTGATAGGCGCGCCGTCAATCGCACGACGCGCCGCCGAGAGCGGCCGCGACAGGAGGGGCAACATGAAGTGGACTCGATTCCGACGTTCCAAGCTTCCCGCATCCTTCGCCCTCGCCACCGCAGCGCTCGCCATCGGCAGCGCCGCGAGCGCCAACACCGTCACGCAGAATACGTCCTGGACGATCGATCGTGCCGGCACGACCGCGAAGTACCGCGTGGTCGCGTACGGTGACTCGATCTACGCGGGCTACTACGGCTCGATCTCGAGCGTCGCGCGACGCTCGGCGCCGTGGGTCGACGGTGAGTACCTGTCGCAGGCGTGGAACTCGGACATCGAGGTGATCCGGCGCACCAAGTCCGGCGCGGTCGCGTCGGACATCTACAACAACAAGATCGTCGCCGAGCGCTCGTACATGCAGGCGACCAACACGCGCGTCGTGACCTTCGAGATGTGCGGCAACGACGCGCTGCAGGCGCGCTCGAGCTTCGCCGGGCAGTCGGGCACCTGCAATTACGGTCCGCTCGACACGGCACTCGCGAACTGCACGACCTACACGCAGCTCGCCATGCAGGCGATCAATCAATACGCGACGACCGCGACACGGAAGGTCGTCTCGAACCTCTACTACCCGGGCTACGCGGCGGACGACGGACTCGCGAACTGCACCGACTCCGCGACCGGACAGCGTCCCAACAAGCAGAACGTGATGTTCCCCTATCTGGCGCGCATGAACTGGCGCGCGTGCAACTTCGCCAACACCTACGGCTTCGCGTGCGCCGACAGCTTCGCGCAGTACATGGGCGCGGACTACGACTCGAACGGCGACGGTCAGATCGACTCGGATGCGCTGCGCTACGTGCAGGGCGAGTCGGAGAATGCCTACGTGGCCCGCGTGACCGGCACGCTGCGCTCGACGGTGCGCGATGCGAACACGCACTTCGCCAACGCGAGCACGAGCTACGACTACATCCAGTCGGACAACACGCACCCGACCTACACCGGCTCGACGGTGTACGTCGGCCTGTTCGGCGGCACCGGCTCGGGCTCGGGAGCCGCGACCTACACGACGCAGATCGTCGGCGGCAAGAATCCGATCTGGAACACGCTCGGCCACGAGCGCATGGGCTGGGCGCTGTCGGTCTTCAATCCCGCCGCGCCCTGAGCGGTCCGCGAGCGAGCCGCTCCGGCGAGCGGACGAGCTCGAGCGACGGGGGTCGGTGCGACGCGCACCGGCCCCCGTCGTCGTTCGGACACCGCGTCGCTCAGTCGGAGAAGCGCAGCGCGAGCAGCGCCAAGACCCCGGCGTAGTAGACCACGCGGCAGATCCACTCGAGGACGACCCGCGTCTGCCGTGCGCGCGGCTCACCGCGGAACGCCGCGAGCCACGCGATCACCTCCGCGGGCCAGCGCCAGACGCTCGCATACAGCACCAGGTAGATCGTGATCGTCGACCAGTAGAGGAGGAACGTCCGCGCCCACGGCCATGCCCCCTCGAGGTAGTACTGGCCGAGCAGGCCGCCGTAGGCGATGTGCTGGTGCGCGTTGAACGGAGCGGCGGTCACCGCGAGACCGAAGAGCGGATACTTGACCAGCATGCGCCGCCAGCCCATGCGCCCGAGCGCATGCTTGACGCGCGCGTACACCACCGCGGGGCGCATCGTCACCGACGCACCCGCCGCGACGCCGCGCAGGACGAGCGCGTCCAGGATCGGCGTCGGATCGTCGGCGCCGATGCCGAGCGGGAAGCGCTTGCCCGATGCGAGGCGCAGGCGGAAGCCCGGCATCGGCAACGGGATGCGCCACGGCTCGATTCCCACGACCTCCGCGAGGGCCACCTCGAAGCGCTGTCCGCCGACGTTCACGACGACGCGGCTCGCGTCGAGCACCAGCTCGCCACGCAGCGCACGCTGGATGGCGAGTGCTGCCAGCGCCGGCAGCGCCGACAGAGCGATGAACGAGCGCAGCACCATGGGCGGCGTCATCGGCGGGTCGTCGGCGATCAGCACGCGCACCAGGAGGAACGGCAGCGCCAGCCCGGACGCGGCGAGCAGCCAGCCCGCGCCGAGACGCATCGCGAGCGGATAGGCGCGCACGGTGAAGCGCGTTGCACCGGGATCGTCGCTGGTCTCGCGCGCCATGGCGCCGCTTCGCGTAGAGCAGTCGGCGCGCGGACTCAAGGCGCGCCACGCGACCGCCGCCTGGAGCCGCCCCTCGACACGGCCCCGGCCGCGCGACATACGGTGCGACCGTGCCCCGCCGCCCCGACGTCTCGCCGCCGCCGTCCGCGAGCGCGCTGCGCGCCCGCATCCATGCGGTCGTGCGTCGGATTCCGCGTGGGAAAGTGGCGACCTATGGTCAGATCGCAGCCCTCGCCGGCTTCCCGCGCCACGCGCGCCAGGTGGGCTACGCCATGCGCGACCTGCCGCGGGGCAGCGACCTGCCCTGGCACCGCGTGCTGAACGCGCGCGGCGAGGTGAGCCCGCGCGCCGCGGTCGGCTGGGAGGACGTCCAGCGCGACCTCCTGGAGCAAGAGGGCATCGAGCTGGCGCGCGAGCGCGTCGACTTGACGCGCTACGGCTGGAAGCCGCGCACGGGACACGCGCGGCCGGGCGAGGCGTCGGCCGCGCGTGGCAAACCGCGGTCGACTTCGCACGCCGCGCCGCGCCGCACGCGCGGTTGACTGCGGCGACCCCGCCACGCAAGGGTCGGGTCGCCATGTACATCGCATACACCCCCGAGGAAGAGGCGCTGCGCGACGAGCTGCGCGCCTACTTCGCGACGCTCATGACTCCCGAGGTCGAGGCCGAGGTCGCGAACGGCGACACCGGCGGACCGCACTGCCTGGAGGCCGTCCGCAAGATGGGCCGTGACGGCTGGCTCGGCATCGGCTGGCCGAAGGAGTACGGCGGCCAGGGACGCGGGCTCGTCGACCAGTTCATCTTCTACGACGAGTCGTGGCGCGCGCTCGCGCCGATCCCCGCGCTGACGATCAACGCGATCGCGCAAACGATCATGGCGTACGGCTCCGACGAGCAGAAGCAGTTCTTCCTGCCGCGGATCTTGCGGGGCGAGCTGCACTTCTCGGTCGGCTACACCGAGCCGCAGTCGGGCACGGACCTCGCGTCGCTCAAGACGCGCGCGGTGCGCGACGGCGACGACTGGGTGATCAGCGGCCAGAAGATCTACACCAGCCTCGCCGGCTACGCCGACTACATCTGGCTCGCCGCGCGCACCGATCCCGACGCGCCGAAGCACAAGGGCATATCGATCTTCGCGGTGCCGACGAGCACCCCCGGCTTCTCGTACTCGACGATCCACACGCTGGTCTCGTCGGGCACGACGAACACGTTCTACGACAACATCCGCGTGCCGGCGTCGGCGCTGATCGGCAAGGTCAATCAGGGGTGGAGCCTGATCACCAACCAGCTGAACTACGAGCGCGTCGCGATCGCGCCGCCGGGCATGGTCGACAAGGTCTACGAGGACACCGTCGCCTGGGCACGCGAGACGAAGCTGCCCGACGGGCGTCGCGTCATCGATCAGGACTGGGTGCGCATGAACCTCGCGCGCGTGCACGCGCGGCTCGAGTACCTGAAGCTCGCCAACTGGAAGGCCGTCACCTGCGGCGACCCGAACCCTGCCCTCTCGAGTGCGACCAAGGTCTTCGGCACGGAGTTCTTCTGCGAGGCGTACCGCCTGCTGCAGGAGGTGTACGGACAGGCCGGCATGCTGCGCAATCTCGCGCCGGGCGCGCCGCTCATGGGGCGGCTCGAGCGAGCGTATCAGGGCACGCTGTTCTTGACGTTCGGCGGCGGCGTGAACGAGGTGCAGCGCGATCTGATCGCGCTGTTCGGCCTCGGCATGCCGCGCGTTCCGCGACATTGATCGAAACGAGGGGGCTCGCGCCCCCTCGCCCCACGCGGCGAAGCCGCGCGGGGCCCCACTCCCCGCGCTCGCTGGCGCTCGGCCGCGCTTCGCGCGGGGGTGAGAAAGGTTTCCGGATGGACCTCGAGCTCGATGAGAACCAACGCTCCATTGCGGATCTGGCGCTGCAGATCCTGCGCGAGTCGCTGACGCGCGAGCGCCTGCGCACGATCGAGGCGAGCGACGACCACGTGGCGCGCGGCGAGTGGCAGAAGCTCGCGACCGCGGGACTGCTCGGCGTGCCGCTGCCCGAGGACGTCGGCGGCGGCGGCTTCGGCCTGGTGGAAGCCTGCCTCGTGCTCGAGCAGGTCGGCAAGACGGTCGCACCGCTGCCGTACCTGCAGTCGATCGTCGGCAGCGCGATGTCGATCGATGCGTTCGCTGCCGGAGAGCAGCGGAAGCAGCTCCTGCCGCGCATCGCCGACGGCTCGCTGATCGTCGTGCCGGCGCTCGGCGAGCACTTCGACGAGCTCGCGACGTCCCTGCCCGCGACGACGGCGACCCGCGACGGCGCGGGCTGGAAGCTCGACGGCGAGAAGTCGCTCGTGTCAATGGCGCACGTCGCGGACCGCCTGCTCGTCTCTGCACGCACCAGCGCCGACGCGTGCGGCGTGTTCCTGGTCGATCCGCGCGCGGCCGGCGTCACGCTGGAGCTCACCGAGACCACCGCGCGCGAGCTGCGCGCGAACGTCCGCCTCGCCGGCGTGCGCGTCGCGGCCGACGACGTGGTCGGCGATCCGCACGGCGGGATGGACGTCGTCGCGGCGACGGTGCGGCGCTTGACGGCGGGCCTCTGTGCCACGCAGGCCGGCATCTGCGCCGAGGCGCTGCGCCTCACCGCGGCGCACGTCTCCGAGCGCGAGCAGTTCGGGCAGAAGATCGCGACGTTCCAGGCCGTGGCACAGCGCGCAGCGGACGCCTTCATCGACACGGAGGCGATCACGTTGACGTCGCGTCAAGCGGCCTGGCTGCTCGCCAACGGTCGCGCCGGCGCCGACGAGGCGCTCGACGCCGCGAAGTTCTGGGCGGCCGAGGGCGGCTTCCGCGTCGCGCACGCGGCGCAGCACCTGCACGGCGGCATCGGCGTCGACCAGGAGTATCCGCTGTTCCGCTACTTCCGCATGACGCGACAGACCGAGCTGACCCTCGGCGGCGCCGCGCTGCACCTGAAGCAGCTCGGCGACCGGATCGCGGCGGGGCCGGCCACCCGCTAGGGTCGGGCGCATGCCGGACGACGCGATCGATCTCCTCGACCTGAGGCACTTCGAGGCGGGCGGGCCGCCCTACGAGCTGTTCGCTCGCTTGCGGCGCGAGTCGCCGATCCACTGGCACGCCGAGCAGGGCGGCCCTGGCTTCTGGGCGGTCACGCGCTACGACGACGTGGTCGAGGTGTCGCGCGACAGCGCGACCTACTCCTCGTACGCGGGCGGCACGATGATCGCCGACGCGACCCCGGAGCAGCTCTTCGTCGTGCGGCAGATGATGCTCAACCTCGATCCGCCGCAGCACACCAAGCTGCGCGCGCTGATCAACAAGGGCTTCACGCCGCGCATGGTGGCGCTGCTGCACGACCGCATCGGCGAGCTCGCACGCGCGATCGTCGACCGCGTCGCCGAACGAGGCGCGTGCGACTTCGTGACCGACGTGGCGGGCGAGCTGCCGTCGTACGTGATCGCCGAGCTGATGGGCATCCCGCTCGACGACGGCCGCGAGCTCTACCGGCTCACCGAGCGCATGCACACCGCGGACCGCACGCCCGAGGGCCTCGCGAGCGGCACGCAGGCGATCTTCGAGATGCTGTCGTACGCGAACGGCATCCGCGCCGAGAAGCGCGAGCGGCCGGCGAACGACATCGCGAGCACGCTGCTCGCAGCCGAGGTCGACGGCGAGAAGCTGACCGATCTCGAGTTCGACATGTTCTTCCTGCTGCTGATCAACGCCGGCGGCGACACGACGCGAAACCTGGTCGCGGGTGGCATGCTCGAGCTGCTGCGGCGTCCGGACGTGCTGCGCACGCTGCGCGACGAGCCCCGGCTCCTGCCCGGCGCGATCGAGGAGATGCTGCGCTTCTGCTCGCCGGTCGTGCACTTCCGCCGCACGGCGACGCGTGACGTCGTTCTCGGCGGGCAAGCGATCGCGGGAGGCGACAAGGTCGTCGTGTTCTACTCGTCGGCGAACCGCGACGAGACCGTCTTCCCCGATCCGGACACGCTCGACATCGCACGCAGCCCGAACGAGCACGTCGCCTTCGGCGGCGGCGGCGTGCACTACTGCCTCGGCGCGAACCTCGCGCGGGTCGAGATCCGCGCACTGTTCGGCGAGGTGCTGTCGCGCCTGAACGACATGGAGCTCGCCGGCCCCGTCGAGCGCCTGCGCTCGAACTTCATCAACGGACCGCGGCACATGCCGGTGCGCTTCCGCGCGCACTGACACGCGCGCGGGCACGCAAACCGGACGCCATGGCCGCGCGCGACGGCGACCTCGCCGAGTGGCAGCTCGATCTCTTCGGTGGCACGCCGCAGCGACTCGACACCGGCGTCAAGCAAGGATCGACGCGCGGCGCCGCGGCCGACCGTCCGGTCGAGCCGGTGGCCCCGTCGAGCGAGCACGCGGCGCTCGCGCAGCGTCTGCCGAGCGAGCTGCGCCTGGGGACGTCATCGTGGTCGTTCCCTGGCTGGCGCGGCATCGTGTACGACGACGGCGCAACGCAGGCCCGGCTCGCGCGCTCCGGTCTCGCCGCGTACGCGCGTCATCGCCTGCTGCGCACCGTCGGCCTCGATCGCACGTACTACGCGGCGCTGAACGTCGAGGACTACGCGACGTACGCCGCACAGGTGCCGCGGGGATTCCGCTTCCTCGTCAAGGCGCCCGAGGCGCTGACCATCGCGCGCTACCCGACGCACGAGCGCTACGGCGCGCTGCGCGGCACCGACAACGCGACCTTCCTCGACGCGGCCTGGGCCGAGGACGCGCTGGTCGGACCTGCGTGCGAGGGGCTCGGCCACGCGCTCGGCGTGATCCTCTTCCAGATGCCGCCGCAGCCCGCGTGGGCGCTCGGCGGCCGCGAGCGCTTCGCGGAGCGCCTGGCGCGCTTCCTCGGCGCGCTGCCCGTCGGCCCGGTATACGCGGTGGAGCTGCGTACCGAGAAGCTGCTCGGCGGCGCCTATGCGCAGGCGCTCGAGAGCGCGGGCGCCGTGCACTGCTTCAACGTCCACCCGACGATGCCCGACGTGGCGTTGCAGGCGGCGACGATCGATCCGACGCGCGGACCGGCGCTGGTCGTGCGCTGGATG
Organism: Candidatus Binatia bacterium; assembly: GCA_019749875.1. GTDB lineage: Bacteria > Desulfobacterota > Binatia > UBA12015 > UBA12015 > VGTK01. The sequence goes on from JAIEPK010000661.1 coordinate 20,992, forward strand.
CTCGGCGGCGCGCAGCGCTACGAGGCGGCGCGCGAGCGCTATCGCCCGTTCGACGCGCTGGTCGACGAGGATCCGGCAGCGCGGGCGTCGATCGCCGAGCTGTGCGCAGACGCCGTGCGGCGCGGGCGCCCGGCGTACTGCGTGATCAACAACAAGGCCGAGGGCTCGGCGCCGCTGTCGGCGTTCAAGCTCGCGGCGGAGATCGCGGCACACCTGACTTGACGTCGGGCGCTCGCGGCCGTCGGGCGAAGCGTTCATCGTTCGCGAGGCAGGTCGATCGCGATGCGCACGGCCGGGCTTGGTCGTGGTCGATGGTCAGCGCGGCGTCGCGACCAGCTGCGGAACGTAGAAGCCGTTCCGGCTCTCGAGCGCGTGCACGGCCGCGTCGAGGCCGCCGCCCCAGGTGTTCACGTTGTACGACACGGCGAAGCCGCCGTCCGACGCGAGCTGCGGGTGCGCCTTTGCCGCGTATGCCGCGTAGCGCGGATCACAAGCCGGCGGCAGCGACGTGCCGTCCGCGGCGGCGCGCGCGCGTCTCGCCTCCACGTCCGGGCACGCGCCCCGGGTCGCGCGCCAGACGTCGGGCAGCTCGTACACCACACCACGATCCTGCCACGGTCCGAGCAGATCGCTCGCGGTGTAGAGCCGGATCTCGTAGCCCAGCGGAGGTACCTGGAAGCTGTACCAGCCGATCCCGGGTGCCGCGTCGATCGTCGCCTCGGACGTGCCCGGCAGGCCGTCGATCACGTACAGGCGGGCGGCGTCGAGCGTCGCGTCCCAGAACGGCGCGCCGTCAGGGTCGGCGCGCAGGTACTCGAGCCGGGGGGACCAGTCCGGCTGCTCGATCGCACGCACGTCCAGGCGAGCGACGATGCTGCGCGCGTCGGGCCCGACGTCGCGCGATCCCAGCACGTAGAGATCGTCACCGTGCGGCACCAGCGCGGTCGTCCAGCTCACGCCGGGCGCGTCTGCGCTCGCGGCGCGAAATCCGCTCAGCTCGTGCGTATCGTAGACCCACGCGTCGGGCGGCGCGTCGGGGTTCCAGACGCGTACGAGCAGGTTTCCCACCGGCGACAGCGCGCTCGCGAACGTGTGCCGATTCGCCGCGACCAGCAGCACCTGGCCGATCCGCACGCCGGCGAGCGGCCAGAGAAAGCCGTCGCCAGGCGCCGAGAACACCGGTGCCGGCGCGCCCGCCGCGTCGGTCCGCCAGTACTTGACGACGGGCCACAGCGCGCCGTCGTGGCCGCGGATCATCGTGCCGGCCGAGTTGGCGATCATGCCCGCCTCGCTGCCGGCGACACGACGGTCGCAGTACGCGCGGCCGTCTGGACAGTCGTCGCGGACCTCGCCGAGCAGGGTATCGCCGAAGATCCACACCCAGCGGTCGTCGGCGAGACGGATGGACGTCGCGACGTCGCCGCCGAGCCAGCTCGGTCCATGCTCCGCCGGATAGGGGTCGAGCAGCGCCTGCGCGGCGCGGTCGGGCGCCAAGACGACTTCGCTGCCCGCCGCCCGCGGGGCGACGGACGAGCTCACGGCCGCCGCCGGCGGTGGCACCGGACGCGCGCGACGGCCC
>JAIEPK010000644.1 GCA_019749875.1 Candidatus Binatia bacterium
GCTGCCCGTCGCGGAGCGCAGCGTCGCGGCGAGCGCTGCGAGCTCGGCGTCGCGCGGGGCGTCGTTCCGGTCGTCCGACGTGGGAATGCTCGTGCCTTCGGTGTTCGTCATGTCCGTACGACGGCCGGCACGCGGCGTTCGTGAGGTGCGTTCAGCCACCGGCGAGGTCCTTTCTCAACCGTGCGAGGCCCTCGAAGACGTTGCGCCGCGCCGCGTCCTCGCTGGTGTCCATGACCGCCGCGATCTCACGGTGCGAGAGGTCGGCTCGATACCGCAGGATCACCGCGCGACGCTGCTTGTCGGGCAGCCGCGCGACACGCTGCCAGAGCGCCGCGTCGTCCTGCGACGCAGACGAAGCCCCCGTGCCCGCGTGCACGTCGACGTCCTCGACCGGCTCCGGAGCGCGCACGCTCGTGCGATGCTGGTCGACGACCTTCCGTGCCGCGATGGCGAGCAGCCAGGCGCGCACGGCAGTGGCATCGCGCAGCTCGCCGTACCCGCGCAGCGCCGCGAGCATGGTCTCCTGGAAGCAGTCCTGGCCGCGCTCCGGACCGGCCTCGGCGACGCAGAAGCGCAGGATCGTGCGGCCGTGCTGCTCGAGCACGCGCTCGAACGGCGCCAGCGCGGAAGAGGTCGTTCGGGATCGCGGTCGGCTCGGCATCGTCGTCAGGACGTTTGGCGCGCGGGTTTCGTGAGATCCGCACGCGGCGTTCGTCTCCTCTTCCGTCGCGCGCGGTGCGGCGACTGGTTCCGTCTGCTGCGCGGCCGACGCCCCGCTTCGTGCTCTGCCGCGCAGCGCGCTTTGGCGCAAACCGTGCCCTGCCGATATCGGTGAGCGAACGAGCATCGACGATGCCGCGGAGATCCCGAACATGAACCGACGTTTCCTCCGCGAGCACGTGCTGCGCCCCTACGGCCGCCTGTTCACGCTCGCCTTCGTCGCGATGCTGCTGCAGACCGGGGCTGGCCTGCTGCAGCCCTGGCCGCTCAAGGTCGTGCTCGACTCGGTGCTCGGCGACCACGCACTGCCCCACTTCCTCGATTGGCTGCACGACGTCGTCGGGCACCACAAGGCGGGCACGATCACCGTCGCGGCGATCGGCACGGTGGCGATCGCGCTGCTCGACGGAACTGCATCCTATGCCGGGTCGTACCTGACGACGAGCATCGGGCAGTGGCTCGCGCACGACCTGCGTCGCAAGCTCTACCACCACCTGCAGCGCCTCTCGCTCACGTACTACGACCACCACCGCCTCGGGAACATTCTCTCGACGATCACCGACGACATCGACAACGTCCAGTCGTTCTTCTCGAGCTCGGTGCTGTCGATCGTCGTCGACTCGACGACCATCGTCGGCATGTTCCTGGTCATGCTGTGGCTCGACTGGGAGTTCGCGCTGATCGCGATGGCGGTGACGCCGTTCCTGTTCCTCTTCGTCGTGCGCTTCACGCGGCTGGTCAAGCATTCGACGAAGCAGGTGCGCGAGAAGCAGAGCGAGATCGTGTCCGTCGTCGAGGAGTCGCTGGGCGCGATCCGCGTCGTGCAGGCGTTCGCGCGCGGCGACGCGGAAGAAGAGAAGCTCGCGCAGCGGAGCCTCGAGTCGGTCGACGCGGCGCTGCAGGCGCGTCGCATCAAGGCGCTGCTGTCGCCGGTGATGGACCTGGTCGCCGCGATCGGCACGGCGCTGGTGCTGTGGTTCGGCGCGAATCGCGTGCTCGCCGGCAAGATGAGCGCCGGCTCGCTGGTCGTGTTCCTGCTGTACCTCGGCAAGATGTTCAAGCCGATGCAGGCCCTCGCGAAGATGACCAACGCGATCTCGAAGGCCACCGTCGGCATGGACCGCATCGAGGCGATCCTCGAGACCGACGCGCTGGTCGTGGAAGCAACCGACGCGCGCCCCGCACCGCCGCTGCGCGGCGAGATCGTCTTCGAGCACGTGTCGTTCGCGTACGGCGACGGACCGCTGATCCTGCGCGACGTCGACTTCACGATTCCCGCCGGCAGCATGGCGGCGCTGGTCGGCCCGACCGGCGAGGGCAAGTCGACGATCATCAACCTGATCCCGCGGCTGTACGATCCGCAGGGCGGATCCGTCCGCATCGACGGCACCGACGTCAAGCAGTGGACCGTCAAGTCACTGCGCGAGCAGATCAGCTACGTGCAGCAGGAGACCCTGCTCTTCCACACCACGCTCTGGGAGAACATCGCCTACGGCAAGCCCGACGCGTCGCGTGCCGAGATCGAGGAGGCCGCGCGTCTCGCCAACGCCGACGAGTTCATCGCCAAGCTGCCAGAGGGCTACGACACCGTGGTCGGCGAGCGCGGCTCGACGCTGTCCGGCGGACAGCGCCAGCGCATCGGCATCGCGCGCGCGCTGATCCGCAACGCGCCGATCCTGATCCTCGACGAGCCGACGTCGGGCCTCGACGCGGCGTCCGAGGCGCTGGTCACCGAGGCGCTCGCGCGCCTCATGCAAGGCCGCACGACCCTCGTCATCGCACACCGCCTCGGCACGATCCGCCGGGCGGACGTGATCATGGTGCTGCGCGAGGGACGCATCGTCGAGCGCGGGCGACACGACGAGCTGGTCGCGCAGGGCGGGCACTACGCGGCGCTGCACGCGCTGCAGCTCGGCGCGGCGGGGTGACGCCGCGCCGGATCAGTGCGGGCGGTCGCCGACGATCGTCACGCGCTCCATCACCCGCTCCGCCGGAAAGTAGTCGCTCGCCGCATAGTGCTGCGTGCAGCGATTGTCCCACAGCGCGATCGTGCCCGGGCGCCAGCGCAGCCGGCACTGGTACTCCGGGATCGCAGCCTGGCGGTAGAGGAGCTGTAGGAGCTCCGTGCTGTCGTCGGCGTCGAGCCCGGCGACGTGCGTCGTGAACGCGGCGTTCACGTAGATGCTTCGCCGGCCGGTCGTCGGATGGGTGCGGATCACCGGGTGCTCGACCGGCGGGTACTTCTCGGCGAGCGCCTTTGCGGCATCGGCACCGGCGATGGTCGCTGCGACCTTGGTGAGGTCGTGCACCGCGCGCAGGCCGGCGAGCCGCTCCTGCAGCGCCGCGTCGAGCCCGTCGTACGCCGCCTCCATGTCCGCGAACAGCGTGTCGCCGCCGACCGGCGGGATCTGGATCGCGCGCAGCATCGAGCCGCGCGACGGCTCCTCGCGCCAGGTGACGTCGCTGTGCCAGGTGTTCTCGTTGCCGCGGCGATACGGATTCGCGATCACCGTCATCACCTCGGGGTGCCCGGGCTTCGACGGCGCGAACGGGTGCAGCTCGAGCTCTCCGAAGCGCCGGCAGAGCGCGACGTGCTGCTCGGTGGTCATGCGCCGCTGGTCGGGGAAGAACAGCACCTTGTGGCGGAGCCAGGCGTCCTCGATGGCGGCGAAGTCGGCATCGCTGCAGCCGTCGGCCAGGTCGATGCCGACGATCTCGGCGCCGATGGTCGGGGTGACGGGGAGGATCTCGAGCATGGGAGCGTCCCTTTCGTGGAAGTGTGACGCGTCATGTGCCCATGCGGCGCCGACCGGGCCAGAGAAACACGCCATTCGGTCGAGAAGGCGCCCCGAGCGAAGCACGACGACGGCGGCGGGCGGCGCAATAGGGCGGGTCCGGTGGATCGTCGTCTCCTGCGGTGGCGGCCGTCGCGAAAGCATCCCTCCCGCGCGCCGCAGCACTCCCCGGTGCGGCCGGGCGCGGACGTCTCCCCCACGTCCGCGCCTGGCCCGCGTCACCGTTCGACCCGGTCGCCGAACCGGGCGCGTCGGAGATCGCTTCATCGCTCGGCGCCCGCGCCCAGCCGGGCGCGCTCCCCCTGTCGGCAGGCCTCCTGCTCGCCACGTTCGGGGGCGCCACCTACGCTGCGGGCTTTCCGCCGCTCGGCTGGCTTCCGGCACCGTGGGTCGCGCTCGCGCCGCTGCTCGTCGCGTGCGCAGCGCTGACACCGGCACGCGCGGCTCTCGCCGGGCTCCTCTTCGCCGCGAGCGCGGCGCTGGTCATCGGACGCTTCCTGCCCGAGATGCTGTCGGCCTACTTCGGGCTCGCGCTGCACTGGAGCTGGCTTGCGACGCTGGCGGCCATCGTGCTGCTGCACGGCTCGTTCGTCGCGGCATTCGCGGCGTGGGTGGCGTGGCTCGCACGACGGCGCGCGGCGCAACCTCTGCTGATCGCCTGCGGCTGGGTCGCGTGCGAGATGGCGCGATCCCACGGCGCGCTCGGCGTCCCGTGGGGGATGGTCGCCTACTCGCAGGTCCGCTTGCCGCTGCTCATCCAGACCGCCGATCTCGCCGGGCCGTACGGGCTCGGCTTCGTGATCGCCGCGGCGAACGCGTGCTTCGCGGCGCGCGTCGCGCCACGCCTGCTCGCGCGCGGCGCGCGCGTCCATTCTTCGACGTACGCCACGGCCGCGCTGGTCGCCGCCGTCCTCGCATACGGCGCGTGGTGCACGGCGAAGCCGTACGGCGACGGTACGCCGGTGCGCGTCCGGCTCGTGCAGGCCGGCGCACCGGAGCGCGGGCCCGAGCTCCGCGAGCAGCGCCTCGCGCGACACGTGGCGCTGTCTTCGCTCGAGCCTGCCGCGTACGGTGTCGCCCCGGACCTGATCATCTGGCCCGAGAACGCGCTCGACGGATACCTGCAGGAGACCTCCGCGGCGCGTCGCGCCGTGCTCGGCCTCACGCGCGCGAGCGGTGTCGAGCTGATCGTCGGCGGACCGTCGTACGAGCGCGCACGCGACGGCACGCGCTACCACAACTCCGCGTTCCTCGTGCGCGGCGACGACGTGGTCGCGCGCTACGACAAGCATCGCCTCGTGCCGTTCGCCGAGGACGGCCGCGGCGTGCCCGGCGACGGCAGCGTCGCCGCTCGGTACACCGCCGGCGAAGGCTCCAGCGTGCTCGACCTGCGCGGGCTGCGCGCCGGCATGCTGCTCTGCTTCGAGGCGATGTTTCCGGAGCTCGCGCGCGCCGCGACCGACGCGGGGGCCGACGTGCTGCTCAACCTCTCGAACGACGGCTGGTTCGGTCGTCCCGAGGCAGCACGGCAGCAGCTCGACATCGCCACGCTGCGCGCGGTCGAGAGCCGACGCTTCCTGGTGCGCGCCGCTGCGACCGGCATCTCCGCGGTGATCGATCCGCATGGACGCACGCTCGCGCAGACGACGTTCGGCACGCACGACGTGCTCGACGCGAGCGTGCGCGCATCGCACGCGCGCACGCTCTACCAGCGCTGGGGCGACGCCCCGGCCTGGCTGATGATCGCGATCGCGGCCGTCGCATCGCTGCGCCTCGCGATCCGCCGACGAGCAACACACGACGAAAGGAACACTCGATGAAACGCATGACGCTCGCACTCTCGACGCTCGCCCTCGTGCTCACGGGCGCGCGCCTCGGCCACGCCGGCGGCCCGCTGCCCGACACGCGCGAGGACGACTTCGTCCACGTCTGCAAGGGCGGGCCCAACGTCGGCGACCGCTGCTCGATCCCCACCGAGGCGACCGACTGCCCGCGCAGCTCTTGCATCATCGATGCCGCGAGCAAGCCGATCCGCGGCACGGCGACGCTGATCGCGCACGACACGGTCACCGACTGGTCGAGCGGCGATGCCAGCTTCCAGGCGTTCACGCTGCTGCTCGAGGTGCGCGGTCCCGACGGCACGCTGCACCTGCTCTCCGCGACCTACCAGGATCTGCTCTCGCCGCGGAACCCGCCCACCGCACCCGGCAACGTCGTCGTGCTGCCGCTCGACGAGATCGCGCTGCGCGACGTCGCACCGTTCCTCGGCGGGCTGCTGTTCGTGCAGCCCGAGTCGCGGCTCGCGGAGCAGCTGCAGATCATCTTCGGGTCGAGTGCGGCTCCGGCGCTGGTCTTCACCGATCGACGGCCGCAGCTCGACGACCACACCGGCGACGCGCTCGCGACCGTGCTGCGCTTCAAGGTGAAGCTCCAGTTCCTCGTGCCCGCGGCCTGAGCCGCCGCGACCCGGCAACTTCGGACAACGAGCATGCGACGACGGACGGCGGATCTGCTGCTGCTCGCGTCGGTGCTCGTGGTCTGGACGACCTGCGCCGTGCTGCACGTGCGTCAGGTCGTGCACGGGCGGCTCGCGTGGGTGCCGGTGTACGTCGCGATGCCCGCCCGCGCCGCGGACCATCCGCGCGTGCGCGGCTACTGGCCCGGCGTCGATGCCGGCGCCGCTGGCGGCCTCGCGATCGGCGATCGCCTGCTGCGCGTCGGCGACGAGGCCCTCGACGGCGTCGGCCCGATCGGGTTCTTCGCGCGCGTGCACGAGGTCGCGGCCGCGTCACCGGAGCTCGTCGTGCCGGTCACGTTCGAGCGCGACGGCGCACTTGCCGAGACCCACATGCGGCTCGTGCGTGCGACGTTCCCGTGGCGCATGCTGCCGCTCGCCTGCGCGCTGGTCGTGACCATGGCGCTCGTCCTGCTGCGGCGCGGCGACACGCCGCTCGCGCGCGCGTCGTTCCTCGGCGCGAGCGCCTTCGCGATCCACTGGACGTTCTTCTTCGGCGGGCCACGCTGGCAAACGTATGCGTGGCTCGCCGTGTTCGCGCTCGCGTCGAGCGTGATGATGGCGCTCGTGCTGCGCGCGGCCCTGCTGTTCCCTCCGGAGGGCGCACCGGAGCGCGCACCGCGCTGGCCGTGGGCGTTCTGCGTCTTCGGCCCGCTCGCGCTCGGCTGGGTGCTCGGCGCCCCGATCGCGCCGGAGGCGAGCGTGCGCGGCGCCTTCGCCGTGAACGTCGCGTTCATCTTGGCGTTCCTCCTGGTCTTGACGCGCAACTACCGGATCGCCGGGCCCGTCGGGCGCCGTCAAGCCAAGTGGGCCATGCTCGGCATGTACGTCGGGCTCGTGCCGGTGCTGCTCGCGGACGCCGTGATCGCCGTCGATCCGGCACTGTGGTGGCTGCACGAGGCGGCCGCGATGGCCGAGGTCGCGATCCCGGTCTTCATTCTGATCGCCGTCGTGCGCGAGAACATGTTCGACGTGGACCGTCTGATCACGCGTGCGGCGGCGTGGACCCTGCTGTCGATCGCGCTGCTGGCGGCGGCGCTGTTCGCCGTGCCGCACGTCGCACGCTTCCTGAGCGTGCTGACCGGGATCGAACCGCAGGTCATGCAGCCCGTCCTGTCGTTCGCGGCCGCAGCTGGCATCGTGCCCGGTGCGCGCGTCCTCGAGCCGCGCCTCGAGCGCGTGCTGTTCCGCGAGCGGCACGCCCTGCGCAGCGGCGTGGACGGGCTCCTGCGCGAGCTCGCGACGGCACGCGATCGTGGCGATCTGCTCACGCTGGCGTGCACCCGGCTCGACGAGATCGTGTCGCCGCGCTCGTGCGCGGTGTACGCGCTGGAGAGCGCCGACCTGGTGCCCGTGGTGGTCGCGGGGAGTGCGGACGACGAAGCGGAGCCCGCGCGCCCCTCCGGTCGGGCCGTTCGCGAGCGAGCGCACGACGGCGATGCCGCCAGCGCGCACGACGAAGCGTTCGGCGACGATCCGGTCCTGCCGCGCCCAGCGCTGCTCCCGGTGCTCGACGCCGCCGCGCCGCTCATGGGCGCGCTCACCACACGCAGCGCTCCGCTCGACGTCCGCGAGTGGCTGCAGGCACTGCGTCACGACGCGAGCGCGGTCGAGACCCTGGATGCCGCGATCGTCGTGCCCATCCGGCGCAACGGGGCGCTCGCGGCGGCCGTCGTCCTCGGCCCGAAGCGCTCCGGCGACGTCTACACGCCGACCGATGTCGCGCTGCTCGGCGCCGTCGGCGACAAGCTCGGCGGCGAGCTCGCGCGGCTCGAGGCCGACGTCGTGCTGCGCGAGGAGCGTGCGATGCGCGACGCCTTCCGCCGCTACGTGCCCGCACCCGTCGCCGCGCGCTTGACGCGCGGCCAGACCATCGAGGGCGGCGAGCGCGACGTGTCGGTGCTGTTCGTCGACATCCGCGGCTACACCACGCTCTCCGAGAAGCGCACGGCCGACGCCGTGTTCGCGCTGGTGAGCCGCTACACCGAGGTCGTTTCGGCGGTGATCCAGCGCCGCGGCGGCACCGTCGTCGAGTTCCTCGGCGACGGGCTCATGGCCGTGTTCGGCGCGCCCGAGACGCTCGCGGATCACGCGGGCGCGGCGGTCGAAGCGGCGTGCGAGATCGCGTCCGCGGTGCGGGGCCTGTCACCCGGCGCTCCGGTCGGCGTCGCTCGCGAGAAGCTCGACGGCGGCGGCGAGCCGCTCGCGGTCGGCGTCGGCGTCGCGAGCGGACGTGCGTTCGTCGGCAACGTGCGGACCAACGATCGGCTGGTCTACACCGCGGTCGGCGACGTGGTGAACCTCGCGGCGCGCATCGAGAAGCTGACGCGCGAGCTCGGCGTGTCCGTCGCGATCGACGCGTCGACGCACCGACGCGCGGGCGCGCGGCGCGAGGCGTTCGTGCGGCATGCCGACGTTCGCGTGCGCGGACGCGCCGAGGCCGTCGACGTGTACGCGCTGACGACGGCGGCCGGGTAACGCTGCGCCAGCCGGTCGGCCGGACATCCGTCGATGCCTGACGGAGCCCGATCGGCGCGGGGCGACGCGCACACACGCTCGCTTCGCGCCTCGCTCTGCGTCCGGCCCCGGCCGCGACGTCAATCCGCGTCGTTCTCGACCAGCGCTGCGATCTCGACGAACTCGACGCAGGGACGTACCCCGTAGAGCTCCGTCACGCGCTCGACAAGCTGGTCGGTGAAGAACGCACGCGCGGCGTCCTCCGAGGACCAGACATAGAAGTTCCTTGCCTCGCGGTTGCTCGCGTCGATCGTGAAGGCTTTCGAGCGCAGCCCGGGCATTCCTTCGAACTTGACGCGAGCGGCGTCGGCGATCCTGCGCAGGGCCTGCGCGTCGAAGCGGTCGCCGCAGCGGAACGTCACGAACACACCGACCATCTCGCACTCCTCACGCTCGAAGAACACGCGGCCGCCGATCGCTGTCCGGCGTGCTGCGAGTGCTTTCGCCCTCGCCCGAGAGACGACGGGTCGGGAGCGCCCCATTGCGCCGCGCACCGGTGCGCGACCGCCCGGACGCGAAGGCGCCGGCGCACGACACGGCCGTCCGGACGCCCGGCCGGTGATGGTCGCTCGGGTCGACGGCTTCAGAGCGCCGCGGCGAGCACCGCCTTGCCCCAGCCCACGTTGCGGTGCTCGCGGTGGGTGACCACGTTCTCGATCACCGCGTACGGCCGGCAGCCGCGCGTCAAGTTCGGCACGACGGTGATCGTGCAGCAGCTCACCAGCGCGCTCGTCTCGTAGCCCCCGAAGTAGCGGATGCGCGGATTGGCAACCGCTTCACTCCAGGTGCGCTCGGCAGTGGACTGGTCGGGTGGCGGCTCGTCGCCGTCGTGCAGGTGCTCGTAGAGCGCCAGGACGGCGGTCAGCTCGTCGGGGGCGATCTCTCGAACGTGCATGGGTGCGTCCTTTCGCGGCGCGGCGTGACACGGCTGGGCGTCGAACGGGACGGCAGCACCGGCACGAGAACCATGGCGGTGGCGGCTGGCCGGACGATCGGGTCATCGACCAAGGACGACGTCGACGCCAGACAGGATGAGCGCCAGCTTCGTGCGACTGAGCTTTCCGGAACGCTCCGTGAGCTGCGTCCGGTCGAGCGTGACGATCTGCGACACGTTCGCGACCGACTCCTTCCGCAAGCCGGTCGCAGCCGCCGACAGAAGAACGTTCCCCGGTGCATCCGCCCACTTCAGGTTGCTCGTGAGCGCAACACAAACGACGGTCGCGAGACGGCTGCGGTTGAACGCGTCTCCCTGAACCACGACCACTGGTCGCCGGAACCCCGGCTCGGAGCCCGCCGGGTCACCCAGGTCCGCCCAGAAGACGTCGCCCTGGCTGATCGTCACCACTCGACACGTCGCAAGGATCGACGGGCCGCTCGAGACACCAGCTCATCCGCGCCCTCCGCGCCGAGCTCACCCACGACGCTGTTCAGGCGTTCAGTGATCTCGTCGGGCGCGTGCCGGGCGATGTACTCCTCGAGCGCGCGGCTGTAGAGGTCGCTTCGGGATCGCTTCAGGCGCCGCGCCAGGCGCTCCGCGCCCTCGAAGATTTCGTCCGGGATCGAGATCGCGGTTTTCATACCGTGAGTATAACGTGGTCATACTCTCGGTCAAACCGCACCCGCTTTGAAGGCGCTCGGGCGACGACGTGTCGGTGCACACGCACGGCCGTGCGGATCGTGAATCTCAGCGCGCGACGCGGCGCAGCCACGCGAGCAGATGGCCGTTGACGACCTCCGGCGCTTCCTGCTGCACCCAGTGCCCGACCCTGGGCACGTGGTGCATCTCGAGGTCGGAGCACAGCGCGCGCATCGGCGCCGCGAATTCCGGACGGAGCCCCGGGTCCCATTCCGCCGTGATCATCAGGCACGGCAGATCGAGGGGGCGCGTGCCGACGTCCGGATGCTCGGCCGCGTTGCGATCGATGTTGCGGTACCAGCCGATGCCGCCGCGAAACCCGGTGCGCTCGTACGTCCGGCAGTACTCGTCGAGGACGTCCGGCGGAACCAGCGGCAAGCCGGCGGGCGGCCACTTCTCCGGGTTCAGGAACGGGTTCATGTCGAGGCGCCCGTCGGCGATGGCGAAGCGCACCAGCTCCTCGATCGGCGCGCCGGTACGAAGGATGCGCGTCAAGATCGGACGGACCTTCGAATCCATCGCCGCCTCGGCGACACCCGGCTGCTGGAACCAGGCGACGTACTGCCGCTCGACCTCGCCGTCGACGAGGCTCAGGTGCCGCGCCACGCCCGGGAACGGCATGTACGGCGTGCAGATGCCCGCGACACCGAGCACGCGCGCCGGGTGCAGCACCGGCATCGCCCAGGCGACGAAGCCGCCCCAGTCGTGGCCGACGAAGACCGCGCGCTCGATGTCGAGAGCATCGAGGAGGCCGACGAGATCGCCCGTGAGCTCCGTCAAGCTGTAGGCCTCGACCGCTTCGGGGGCGCTGCTTCCACCGTAGCCGCGCTGGTCGGGTGCGATGGCGCGAAAGCCGGCGCGGGCGACGGGCTCGAGCTGGTGTCGCCAGCCGAGGGCGAGGTCGGGGAAGCCGTGGCAGAACACGACGGCGGGGCCGGTGCCGAGGTCATAGGTGGAGAGGGTGATCGGGGAGGCGGCGCGTCGGTCGCTGGCGGAGTGCGCCGGGAGGTCGATCGCCGAGGGGGATGGGAGCGTCATCGTCTTCGAGGTTGCCGGCCATCTCTGACTGCGCGGTCGTCACGCGCCGGTTCGGCGCCGTGCGCCTCGTGACCGCGATCAGTCGCCGCGAACGGGACGGTCCAGACTACGGCCCCTCGCTCTCGGCCGTCGAGTCGAAAGATACCCAGCCCGGTCGCGGTCCCGAGGACGGGAAGCCCGAGAGCGAGGTCAGCCTCCTTGCGCGCCTGCCTGAGCCCGGCGTCATCGGCAAGGCGACCGATCGTCACGTGAGGGCGGTAGTCGTGAGTCGGCGATCGGTGGCCGGCCAATGGGCCCGAGTAAAGGCGCGCGTGCAGGTCATGGAAGCAGTCAGCGCCTGCGCCAACGTTCAAGAAGAGGTAGCCGCCTGTCTCCGTCGATAGGTCCGTGAGCGCGATGGTGAATGGCAGTACGCCGACTACGACACGGCGCACATGGGCTGCCATTCCGGCTTCGCCGAGGTCCCCCCGAAGACGAGCGTGACGTGCGCGCTCAGGAGTCCCGCCTGTGGATCGAAACGCGCCGCACATCATCTGTCGTCTCCAGCGGACACTGTCTGATCATGAGGTCACTACCAACGCCATGGCGTTCGTGTACCTCTCAACAGCTCGCCCTTCAGCGAGTACCGGCAGAGGCTTTTCTCCGCCGCCCAGGAGAACCCCATCGCCCAACGATCGGCATGAAGATTGCTTCCAGAACTTTCTTAGTAGCTCATAAAATCATAGCTGACCTACCGAGGACGCATGCGCCGCATACCGGATAACTTTCGGCCGGCGGCGGCGACGACCGGCGCAGATTCTCGTCGCACGGAGGCACGCAGATGCATCGACGAACTCGAAGAGTCTGGATCGTGTCACTTGCGGTAGCTTCCTGGATTGGGTCCGGTGCCTCGACTGCTTCCGCCGCACCCGAGCCATCGGTAGATATCGACAGCGGCGCGCAAGAGCTCACAGATGCAGCAACCGTGGCAGCGACGAATCACTGCACCACCTGCAACACCCAGGGATACTTTGGTCTCTGCTTCTGGGTCGACAAGAATTACAACGACGGACCAGGAAATCTGAACGGGAACAACCCATGGTGGGGCAGCTTCAGACACAACAGCTGTAAACCGCCCCACGCGGCGAGCACTGCGATATGGCCCTTTCCGCCAGCAAGAGGCAATCCTACCTGGAATGACTGCGTATCGTCCGTCTGCAACTGCAAACCGGGCTATTACGCATTGCTGTATCGCGACTATGCGTACCGCGGCTCTTCATATTTCTTGCCGAGCCTGACTTGCATGCCCAATCTTCAAAATACGGGCTACAATGACGCCATTTCGTCAAACAAATTTTATCCCATACCACGCTCAGGCCTCAGTCTTAATGACGACGGGGCGAAGCCGCCGCGTGCCTTGGCAGACAAAGTGTCTGTGTTGCGCGGAGCCGGGTGGCGGTGGCTTCCACGGACTGCTCACGGCATCGCATACTATCCGCGAACGCACGAGGCGTTGTCGCGCAGCGAACTACGGCGACTGACGTTGGAAGAGATCGAGGCGCGCGCACGAAAGGCGCCGCCTCGAAGCTCTGCGGAATAGCGTCGCAGTGTACTGACAAGAGGCGGGCGCACGCAACTGGGCCGCGGACGAGCACATGGCGCTCGTCGCCATGCCTTCGCAGGAGCAAAGCCTCTTCAGCGTTCGCCAACACATCGACCGGCCTGGCGAAGTAGGCTTCTAGCAGCTGCTTGTTGGTCGCGATGGCCAACAACTGAAGAGCGAATGAACCGAGACGCCGCCGGATTGTCATTGCTATCGGCTTAGCTGGAATGGCACCGTTGCCTACTTGTAAGCAGAGCGCCTGAAAGGAATCATCACTAGCAATTACGCGCTCTGCGACCAGCGGCGCGAGCGACACCTTGCACCGACTGTATTCAGCGAGCTCGCCTTCACTATGAACTCGTTCAGGAACGCCGACGCGACAGCACGACAGCGTCTGTCATCGGGCTCCACGCAGTCAAATGAGGTCTCAGCCACCAGCTCATATTCTTCCGTAGTTCTAACGCTCAGCATCAGCGGCGGCGCTTAGCGCCGTCCGCTGCACGCTGCTGTTAGGGGTCGCATCTAGTCCAAGTTGTAGCCCGGACGAACTTCCAATGTCTTCGGATTGAAAGCCCAATGGTGCTCCAGTTCGTAAGCAAGCGAACGCGCCAGTCCATCGAGTCCCGGAAAGAGCGTCGCATTGTTGATGTTCATGGCGTATAGCTCGGTCATCGCAGCGTCTCTCATCTGATCCGCGGCAAGGACGAACTTCACGACGCTGTCTGAGGGCACAATTGCTTCGATCGGCTCGTGAAGCACGCCCGGCATGACGAAGGTTCCCCCTTGCGCAAGTAGGCGCTGGTTCATGTTGTGGGGTTCTCCGATTACGGCCATCCTGAGCTCGTTGGGGAGGAAGTGCTTCTCGTACGCACCTTCGACCCAAGGGCCGATCTCGTCTCCGGTGATGGTCTGACTGGGGCGGAGAGTACGGTTCGGCCTAGTATTCAGTCCTGGTGGAAAGACCGCCCAAACGGCGGCGTCCGCGCTGGCGTGCTCAAGCGCGAAGAACGCCGCCACGAATGGTGACCATGAGAAGTCCAGGAGTCGGGTCGGCGCGCCGTGGTGCTGCATCAGTGCCAGCCACTCGAAGGCGTCACCTGAGGGTGGGAGACGCTGCAGCAGTAGGTGTGCCTTCCGCTTGAATATGCGAAGTATCCGGGACTCTTGTTGAGGCCATACCTCCTGGTGGACGCCAAACGTCTTGAGGTATCTCGAAAGAGAACTGAACAGGGGCCATACGGCGTTCGACTGCCCACGGAACGCCCAGCTCTTGTATTTCGGTCCAGACACCGTCGTCCGAAAACTCTCCCAACTCGTCAGACGTTCGACGAGGAATATGGGCGGTGCAGGAGATGAGTCCAAAGAAACCTCCGGTTACGGGTCGACACTAACAAGAAATCACCAGGTCCGTTTTGCACCTGATCGGCGCTGCATCTTCCCGGCCGACGCTGGCGCGAACTCCGCCAACTACAATTGCGGGCGCAGATATCTCCGTCAGCACGCCAGGCCCCCTCGAAGACGCCGCGGGCTCGCCGTGTAAGCGCGACGTCCGAGTGCAGCCCCACCACTCGCTGCGCCGCATGCCCTGACCCGCACGCACGTCGAGACCGGCAGCGCCGAAAAGAGCGCGAGCCGAGCCGCCAACGACGGTCAGGACGTGCCGCCCCTCGTCGATCTGGTGAACATCCGCATCATCACCGGTGCCGGTGCTCTATCGCGCCGTAACTGCGCCGCTCAAGGACTCTGACCCCATCGCGTAAGGCAGCCGTTGACGCACGCCGCAGCAATGCGAGGCCCCCCCGCACGCACCTACGCCCCTCGCGCAGCAGACGCGGCACCCTTTCGGCACCGCCGCAGACACGCACCACACCGTCCGCGCACGGACCCGACACCGCGCCCGACCACCGAGCTAAAGCCCCACTCGCCTCCATCCGCCAACGCCGAGGCGATGTCCGCTCCACTCGACCTGCGCCCGAGCGGCCTGCCGCCGCCGCGGCCGGTCTCGGGGCGCCGACCCAGAGCCACTGCCACGGCGACATTCCGCGCGGGCGGACAAGCACGGACACGAGCGCGAGCAAGCACGACCATCACGCACGCCGCGCTGGCCCTCGCCGCCGCAGCGACGCTCAGCGCCTGCATGATCGGCCCGGACTTCCAGCGCCCACCGGCAAAGCTCGCGACGCACTGGACCGACACCGCCGACCCCGGTGCCGCGTCCCCACCGACGAGCGAGTCCGCGACGGAAGCACAGCAGCGCGACTGGTGGCGCGTCTTCGACGACCCGACGCTCACGCAGCTCGTCGAGACCGCCTACCGGCAGAACCTCACGCTCCAGGCCGCCGGCGTGCGCGTCCTGCAGGCGCGCGCGCAGCTCGGCGTCGCACTCGGCGAGTTCTTCCCGCAGGAGCAGTCGGTCAGCGCGAAGTACTCCTACGACCGCATCCCGCTGACGGTGCCGTACAACCTGATCGACAACACCTACCAGCAGGCACTGTTCGGCGCGCAGGCGGCGTGGGAGCTCGACCTGTGGGGCAAGATCCGGCGCGCCATCCAGTCGGCCGACGCGGCGTTCCTGGCCTCGGTCGCGAGCTACGACGACGTGCTGGTCACGCTGCTGGGCGACGTCGCGAGCACCTACGTCAAGATCCGCACGCTGGAGGCGCAGCTGCGCATCGCGCACGAGAACGTCGTCAAGCAAGAGCTCGCGCTGAAGATCGCGAGCAACCGCTTCAAGGGCGGCGTCGTGAGCAAGCGCGACGTCTATCAAGCGGAGAACGCGCTCGGACAGACGCAGTCGTCGATCCCGGGCCTCGAGAAGGACCTCGCGCAGGCGAAGAACGCGCTCTGCGTGCTGCTGGGGCTGCCGCCGGGCGGCGCCGACGAGATGCTCGCGGGTCCGTCGACGATCCCGGTGGCACCACCCGAGGTCGCGGCCGGCATCCCGGCGGACCTGCTCCGCCGCCGCCCGGACGTGCGCAAGGCCGAGCTCGACGCGGCCGCGCAGAGCGCGCAGATCGGCTACGCGAAGGCGGATCTCCTCCCTGCCCTGTCGCTGGTCGGCAACGTCGGCACGGTCGCGTCGGACATCGGCAACGCGAGCCTCACCGATCTCTTCACCGGACGCAGCGTGAGCCACTCGGTGGGACCGGCGGTGCAGTGGAACGTGCTCAACTACGGACAGATCACCAACAACGTCCGCGTGCAGGACGCGAAGCTGCAGGCGCTGCTGGTCGACTACCAGAACGCGGTCCTGACGGCGCAGAAGGACGTGCAGAACGGGCTCGTCGCCTTCGTCAAGTCGCGCGCGCAGAGCATCTATCTCGCGGAGAGCACGAAGGCCGCCGAGGGCGCGCTCACCATCGCGATGAACCAGTACAAGGAGGGCACCGCGGACTTCACCACGGTGCTGGTCGCGGAGGAGAACCTCTACGAGGCACAGAGCGACCTCGCGACGGCGCGCGGCGACATCGCCCTGGGACTCATCACGGCCTATCGCGCGCTCGGCGGCGGCTGGCAGATCCGCGAGGGCAACGACTTCGTGCCCGAGGCGACGCGCACGGAGATGGCGGAGCGCACGGACTGGGGCACGTGGCTGTCGCCGCAGCTGCTTCAGCCCGACGCGCCGGGGCTGCCGTCGGCGGACGACGCGAGCGGCGCGCCGGGGCTGCCGGAGTGGTGATGGACACGACCAGCGCACCGGCCGCACGGACGAGCATCGCGCCGCCGCCGAGGACGAGACACGCAACGGGACACGCCATGATGCCGATCACGCCACACGACGCGCACGCGCGGGCACGCGCGCGACGAGCACCGGAGTTCGCCGCGCACGCGCGACACACGTCGACCTTCGCGGCGCACGCGCGACACACGCCAATCTCCGCGGCGCACGTGCGCAGCGCACCGAGCTTCACGCCGAACGCAGAAGACGAACCGCGCCCCGACGCCACGCCGCCCCTCGCGACGCGCGCCACGACCTTCTTCGCACTCGGCCTGATCCTGGCCGCTCTGACGAGCGCGCTCGGCTGCAGCTCGGGCGCACCGCCCGCGCCGCCGCCACCGCAGGTCACCGTCACGACCCCGCGCACGCGGCAGGTCACGGACTTCGGCCTGTTCACCGGCAACACCGCCGCCACCGACTCGGTGACGCTGGTGGCGCGCGTCGAGGGCTACCTGGAGCAGATCCACTTCACCGACGGCGCGACCGTCAAGAAGGGCGATCTGCTGTTCACGATCCAGCAGAGTCAATACAAGGCGCAGCTGCAGCAGGCCGAGGCGCAGCTCGCGGCACAGCAGGCGGCGCTGGTGCACGCGAAGACCGAGGTCGCGCGCTACGCGCAGCTGGTGAAGGAGGACTCGGCGCCGCAGACCGAGGTCGACCGCTGGGTCTACGAGCGCGACTCGGCCGAGGCGGGCATTCAAGGCGCGCAGGCGCAGATCGAGCTCGCGAAGCTGAACCTCGGGTACACGCGCATCACCGCGCCGTTCGACGGCCGCATGGGCCGGCATCTCGTCGACCCGGGCAACGTCGTCGGCGGGGCGGCGCAGCCGACCTCGCTCGCGACCATCGACCGCACGGATCCACTCTACGTCTACTTCACGATCGACGAGCGCGAGCTGCTGCGCATCCGCGCCGAGCATCAGGACAAGTCACGCGCCGACGTGACCAACCAGTCGGTTCCGGCATCGTTCGGCCTGCTCGACGAGGAGGGCTTCCCGCACGAGGGCAAGCTCGACTTCGCCTCGCTCACCGTCGCGCCGACCACGGGCACGCTGCAGGTGCGCGCGATCTTCCCGAACCCCTCGCCGGGGCTGCCACCGGGCCTGTTCGTGCGCGTGCGCGTACCTTCCGCCGCGCCCGCGGACGCGCTGGTGATCCCGGGCGAGGCGGTCGCGTTCGATCAGCAGGGCGAGTACGTGCTGGTGGTCGAGGCGGACGGCGTCGTGGCGCGCCGTGCGATCACCACCGGCGCGCAGGTCGGCACCGACGTCGTCGTGAAGACGGGACTCGCCGCGAGCGACCGGGTGGTCGTCGCCGGCCTGCAGCGCGCGGTGCCGGGACGCAAGGTCGACGCGCAACAGGCACCCGCACCGTCGCCGGCGGCAGCGGCCGCCGGTCAGGGCTGAAGGGCCGCACGGACCCACGCGCATGTCGAAGTTCTTCATCGAGCGGCCGATCCTCGCGAACGTCATCGCGATCGTCACGATCGTGCTCGGCGTGGTCTGCATGCTGACGCTGCCGGTGTCGGAGTACCCGGACATCGTGCCGCCGACGATCCAGGTCACGACCAACTACCCCGGTGCGTCGGCCGAGATCGTCGCCAAGACGGTCGGCATCCCGATCGAGCAGCAGATCAACGGCGTCGAGAGCTCGATCTACATGCAGTCGACCAGCGGCAGCGACGGCAGCTACACGCTGACGGTCACGTTCGCGATCGGCACCGACCTCGACACGTCGCTGGCACTCGTGCAGAACGCGGCCAACGCGGCGCTGGCCCAGCTGCCGACGCAGGTGCAATCGCAGGGCATCAACGTCCGCAAGGTCTCGACCAACATCCTCTTGATCGAGAGCCTCTACTCCGACGACGACCGCTACGACGAGACGTTCCTCTCGAACTACGCGATCATCAACCTGCAGAACCCGATCGCACGCCTGCCCGGCGTCGGCCAGGTGACGGTCATGGGCGCCGGCCCGTACAGCATGCGCGTCTGGCTCGACCCGCAGAAGCTCGACGCGTTCGGCTTGACGGTGCTCGACGTGCAGAACGCGATCCAGAGCCAGAACGTCCAGGTCGCGGCGGGGCAGCTCGGCGGTCCGCCGGTCTCCGGCGACCAGGTGTTCCAGCTCACGGTCAACACGCTGGGACGCCTGTCGACGACCGAGGAGTTCGAGGACATCGTCGTCAAGAGCAAGGCGCCCGCCACCGAGGTGAAGGGTCTCGAGCAGTCGCGCGACTCGTCGCCGACGGCGCAGATCGTCCGCCTGCGCGACGTCGCGACGGTGCAGCTGAGCCAGCAGGTCTACTCGGTGTTCTCTGGGCTCAGCGGCAGGAAGGCAGCACACATCGCGGTCTACGCGCTGCCCGGCGCGAACGCGCTCGACGTCGGCGTGGCGACGCGCGCGCTGATGGCGGAGATGGCGAAGTCGTTCCCGGCGGGGATGAAGACCGAGTCGCTGTACGACACGACCATCTTCATCAACCAGTCGATCGATGCGGTCTACACGACGCTCGCGCTCGCCGGCGTGCTGGTGCTGATCGTCATCATGCTGTTCCTGCAGAACATGCGCGCGATGCTGGTGCCGGCGACGACCGTTCCGGTCACGATCATCGGTGCCTTCGCGGCCATGGCGCTGCTCGGCTTCACCGTCAACCTCATGACCTTGTTCGCGCTGATCCTCGCGGTCGGCATCGTGGTCGACGACGCGATCGTCATCGTCGAGAACGCGTCGCACCACATCGAGCGCGGGCTGTCGCCGAAGGACGCCGCATCGAGGCGATGAAGGAGCTGACGGGTCCGGTCATCGGCATCACGCTGGTCTTGACGGCGGTGTTCCTGCCGGCGTCGTTCATGCCGGGGATCACGGGACAGATGTTCCGCCAGTTCGCGCTGGTGATCGCGTCGACGGCGATCATCTCGGCGATGAACGCGCTCACGCTGAAGCCCACGCAGTGCGCGCTCTACCTGCGCCCGATCCCGAAGGATCACGTGCCGAACCGCTTCTACCGCGGCTTCAACGCCGTCTACGACGCGCTCGAGCGGCGCTACATGGGCGTCGTGCAGCGCATGGTGCGGCGTCCGAAGCTCATGGTCGGCGTGTTCGTCGTCCTGGTGGGTGCGGCCGGGTACCTGTTCTCGATCTGGCCGTCGGCGCTGATGCCGCTCGAGGACCAGGGCTACTGCGTGATCGTCGCCGAGCTGCAGGAAGGTGCGTCGCAGCCGCGCGTGCGCGACGTCTCGGCGCAGATGAGCGACGTCCTGAAGAGCACGCCGGGCATCAAGGGCTGGGTGACGATCGGCGGATACTCCGCGCTCGACTCGGCGAAGCTCTCGAACGTGATCACCGTGTTCGCGATCTTCGAGGACTGGGACAAGCGCCCGGCGAGCCTCGACCAGATGACGATCATCGGCGACCTGCAGCAGCGCTTTCAAGCGATCCAGCGCGCCAGCTTCGCGGTGCTGCCGCCGTCGCCCATCCCGGGCCTCGGCGTCGCGTTCGGCTTCACGATGATGGTCGAGGACCGCGCCAGCACCGGTCTCAACGAGCTGCAGAAGGTCGTCGACGACCTGATGAACCGGGCGCACGGCACCGAGGGCTTCCTGCGCGTCGGCTTCACGACCTTCAGCGCGACCAGCCCGCAGCTCTACCTCGACATCGACCGGACGATGGCCGAGTCGCTCGGCGTGCAGCTCAACGACGTGTTCGCGACCCTGCAGACGTACCTCGGCTCGACCTACGTCAATCAGTTCAACAAGTTCAACCAGAGCTTCCAGGTCCGCCTGCAGGCCGGGGCGGACTACAGGCGGAACCTGGCCGACATCGGCCGCCTCTACGTGCAGAACGCCGACAAGGAGATGGTGCCGCTGGGCGCGCTGCTGCGCGTCAAGCGCACGCTCGGCTCCGAGCTGGTGACGCGCTACAACCTCTACCCGGCCGCGACCATCATCGGCATCCCGATGCCGAAGTACAGCTCGGGTCAAGCGATGACGATGATGGACGGCTTCGCACGGCAGATCCTGCCGAGCGGCATGTCGTGGGACTGGACCGGGCTCTCGTACCAGGAGCTGCTCGTCGGCAACCAGATCTACCTGATCTTCGGGCTGTCGATCTTCCTGGTCTTCCTGGTGCTGGCGGGCCAGTACGAGAGCTGGAGCGACCCGACCACCGTCGTGCTGGTCGTGCCGATCGCGATCGTCGGCGTGATCCTCGCACTGCTCGCGCGTCGCTTTCCGGTCGACCTGTACACGCAGATCGGTCTGGTGCTGATCATCGCGCTCGCGGCGAAGAACGCGATCCTGATCGTCGAGTTCGCGCGCGAGCTGCGCGCCGAAGGGAAGGACGCGACCGAGGCCGTGGTGGAGGCGACCCGGCGTCGCTTCCGGCCCATCCTGATGACGTCGATCGCGTTCATCCTCGGCGTCGTCCCGCTCTTGACGGCGAGCGGCGCCGGTGCCGCGAGCCAGCAGGCGATCGGCACCGTCGTGTTCGGCGGCATGCTCGCCTCGACGCTGCTTGCGATTCCGTTCGTTTCGGTCTTTTACGTCGTCGTGCACCAGGTCTTCGAACGCCGCCGTCGAGCGACCGCCCCGACGATCGCTGGAACCGGATCGGCATCCACGCCGGCCTGAGCAGGATGGGACGTCCTTCGCGCCTGAGCCGCTTGCCGCACTACGGGACGTTGCTCGCGGCCCTGTTGCTCGACATCGTGCTGGTGCCGCTGCTGCTGGCGCTCGGTGCGAGCATGTCGGTCGCGCGCCTGGTGATGGCCTTGGTCCTCGGCGCCGCCTTCCTGGCGGTCGGCTCGACCCGGCTGGCGGGCTTCGGCCTGATCATCGCGGTTGCCGCGATGGCGGTGTCCGAGATCTCGCAGGACCAGCTGGCGATGACGATCGAGCTCGGCCTGCGCATGGTCTTCGTCGCCTACGTCGTGACCGCGATGACGCTCGAGATCCTGCGCCAGGGCGACGCCGTCACGCTCGACACGATCGCCGGCGCGGCGTGCGTCTACATGCTGCTCGGCGTGCTCTGGGCCGCCGGCTACGCGCTGCTCGAGCACCTGCGGCCAGGATCCTTCACCATTCCCGACGACTGGATCATGCCGGGCCACCAGCTGGGACCCGCGCTGGTGTTCTTCAGCTACGTCACGCTGACAACGGTCGGCTACGGCGACATTCGCCCCGCGGGGCCTGCGGCCGCGGGGATGGCCGTGGTCGAGGCGATCGTCGGACAGCTGTTCCTCGCGGTCACGATCGCGCGCCTGGTCGGCCAGCACCTTTCGCGACGATCTTGATGGGACTCGCTCTAGACGCCAGACGTCACTCGATCTCGAGGCACCGTCCCGGGGGTACCAACGATGGGAAAACGCCTCAGCGAGGACACGCTCGCGACGTTCCATGACAGCCTCGATCGCGTGCTGGGCTGCAAGGACCTCTTCGACGTCTTCTACGAGCGGCTGATGAGCCGCTCCCCGAGCATCGCGTCGCGGTTCCACGGCTTCGACGTGGCGCGCATCAAACGCATGCTGCGCGACGCGTTCTACCTGGAGATGATGGCGTCGGACGGCAATCTCCGTGCGGCGACCCGCCTGCAGGACCTCGCCGCACGCCACGCCGATCTCGGCATCACACGCGCCATGCACGACACGTGGCTCGAGACCTTGCTGTCCGTCGTCGCCGAGCGCGACCCGCGCTACGACGAGGCGGTCGAGCAGAGCTGGCGCGACGTCATGCGGCTCGGCATGGACTTCATGAAGACCGGCGCGCCGGTCTGAGAGCCGCCTCGTGCGGTGTGCTAGCCCGCGTCCCACGCGACGTGCAGCGCGCGCGGGTGGCGCAGCGTACCGCCTTCCGGCGCCGCACCGTCGTCGCGCGCGAGCCGCAGCCCCGGCAGACGCTCGAGGATCGCATCGAGCGCGGTCAGGAGCTCGCGCCGCGCGAGGTGCGCCCCGGGACAGTACTTGACGCCGAAGCCGAAGGTCAGCACGTCGTGCAACGGCCGATCGGGATCGTAGCGATCCGGATCGGCGAACAGCGCCGGATCGCGGTTCGCGCACGCGAGCGAGAGCAGCAGCAGCGTCCCCGGTGGCACGTCGTCGCCCGCGACGCGCAGCGGCCGCGACGCGAGCCGCGGCAGGTTCGCGACCGGC
>JAIEPK010000005.1 GCA_019749875.1 Candidatus Binatia bacterium
GCGATCGCCCGGGCGACGCAGCACGAGCCGGCGCTGCTCCTGCTCGACGAGCCCTTCACGGCGCTCGACGAGTCCGGCGTCGACCTCCTGTCCGCGATCGTGCGGCAGCGCGCCGGCGACGGCGCGGGCATCGTGATGGTCACGCACGACCTGGCCCGCGTGTCGGAGCTGGCGACGCGCGTGGTCGTGCTGGCCGGCGGACGCGTCGCGTACGACGCGAGCCCGGTGCCGGCTCCGGGCGACCTCGCGCACGACTACCGCCGGCTCACCGGGCTCGACGTCTGACCCATGTGGACCATCGTCCGGAAGGATCTCGCGATCGAGCTGCGCACCGGCGAGATGGCGTCCTCGATGTTCCTGCTCGCGCTGCTGATCATCCTCGTGTTCGCGTTCACGCTCGAGCCCGAGCGTCTGGTCGCACCGGAATTTCTCGCCGGGCTGTCGTGGACCACACTGCTGGTCGCCGGCACCCTGGCGTTGAACCGATCGTTCGTGCTCGAGCGCGAGGCGGGGGGGCTCACCGGGCTCGCGCTGGCACCGATCGACCGCGGCTCGATCTACCTCGGCAAGGCGCTGGGGAATTTCTTCTTGCTGCTGGTCGCAGGCCTGGTGCTGCTCCCGCTGATCGCGATCCTGCTCGGCACGCGCGGGCTCGCGCCGACCTGGCTGCTGCCGCTCGTTCTCCTGCTGGGCGTCGCGGGGATCGCGGCGATCGGTACGCTGTGCGCCGCGATCGCGAGCCGGACACGGGCGCGCGAGGTGCTGCTGCCGATCCTGATGTTCCCGCTGCTCGCGCCGCTGCTGATCGCCGCGACCCGCACCACCGCGGGCGCGCTGGTCGGCGAGAGTGCTGCCGATCTGCAATCGTGGCTGCTGATGCTGGGCGGATTCGATATCGTCTTCGCCACCGCGGGCTGGCTGAGCTTCGACGTCCTGCTCGAGGAATGAGGAACCGATGAGCGAATCGCGACGGACGTGGCAGGACGTGATCCTGCCGTGGGCGACCTGTGTGAGCATGCTCGCCGCGATCCTGATGGTCTTCCTGCTCGTGCCGAGCGAGCGTGACCAGGGCATCGTGCAGCGCATCTTCTACTTCCACGTGAACCTCGCCTGGATGGCGTTCGGCGGCTTCGCGCTGGTCGCCGGCACGAGCGCCTGGTTCCTGCGCACCGGCAGCCGCCGCGCCGACCGGCTCGCGCACGCCAATGCCGAGGTCGGCATGCTGTACACGACGCTGGTGCTGATCACCGGACCGATCTGGGCGCGTCCGATCTGGGGCGTGTGGTGGACGTGGGATCCGCGCCTGACGATGACCGTCGTCCTGTGGGCGATCTACGCGGCCTATCTCATGCTGCGCCGGCTCGGCGGCGACGACGACACGATCCTGCGCTATGCGGCCGTGCTCGGCATCGTCGGCTCGCTCGACATTCCGCTGTTGATCCTCGCGGTCCGGCTGTGGCGCGGCGTGCACCCCGCCGTCATGCTGTCCGAGGATCCCGACGCGGGTCTCAAGGATCCGATGATGGGGTGGACCATGATGGTCTCCGCCCTCGCACTCGGCCTGCTGTTCACCTGGCTCGTCTCGCTGCGCGCACGTCTGCTGGCGGTCGACGAGACCGTCGCCGCCATGCACCTGGAGGGAGCGCGCTGATGAAAGGTCTCTACTACCTCACGGCCGCCTACACCGCGGTGTGGGTCGCGATCTTCGCGTACCTGATGTCGATCGGACGCCGCGCGCGGAAGCTCGAGCGCGAGATCGAGGAGCTGAAGAGGTAGCGCGGCGCGACGGGATCAGGCGGGTGTGCCGCCGCCGAGCTCGAGCAGTCGACGCTCGAGCTCCGGCAGCCACTCGTCGAGCGGGACGTCGGCGTCGACGACGATCTCGAACTTGCCGTTCGCGAGGCGCTTGACGCTGCCCGGGCTCGCGGGCTTGAGCGGAATCACGACCGCCTCGCGATGCACGCCGATGCGATCGATGACGGTGAAGATCTGCTCGATCTCCTTCATGCCGACGACCTTCAGCGGCATCGTCGTCACACCAGTCGCGAGCCGCGGCCGGCCCAGTAGCGGTCACGCAGGATCCGCTTGTAGATCTTCCCGTTCTCGAGGCGCGGCAGCTCGCTGACGAAGTCGATCGAGCGCGGCGCCTTGTAGTGCGCGATGTGCTCGCGGACGTAGGCGATCAGCTCGCGCTCGAGCTCCGGGGTCCCCTCGACACCCGGCGCGAGCTGCACCACCGCCTTCACCTCCTCACCCATGTCGTCGTTGGGCACGCCGATGACGGCGACGTCGTCGATGCGCGGGTGCGCGGCGAGACAGTTCTCGACCTCCTGCGGGTAGATGTTGACGCCGCCGGAGATGATCATGTGCGACTTCCGGTCCGTCAAGTAGAGGTAGCCGTCCGGATCGAGGTGGCCGACGTCGCCGAGCGTGAACAGACGGCCGACGTAGGTCGAGGCCGTCTTCGCGTCGTCCTTGTGGTACCGGAAGCGCGCCTTCGGGTCTTCCGGCGCCTCGAAGTAGACGCCGCCGTCGGTGCCCTGCGCGACCTCCTCGCCCTTCTCGTCGAGGATCCAGACCTTCCCGCCCGCCCAGTGCTTGCCCACCGAGCCCTGGTGCGTGAGCCACTCGTCGGACTTGATCAGCGTGCCGCCGCCCTCCGTGCCGGCATAGTACTCGACGATCTTCGGCCCCCACCACTCGATCATCGCCTTCTTGATCGGCACCGGACACGGCGCCGCCGCGTGGATCGCGATCTTCAGGCTCGACACGTCGTAACGCTGCTTGACGTCGTCGGGAAGCTTCAGCAGGCGGACGAAGTGCGTCGGTACCCACTGGCTCGTGGTCACGCGATGGCGCTCGATGTGCGCGAGCGCCTTCTCGGGATCGAACTTCTCCATCACGACGGCGGTCGCGCCGATGCGGTGCTGCAGGGCCGTGAACTGCAGCGGTGCCGCGTGATACAGCGGCCCCGGCGACAGGTAGCGATCGTTCTCGTCGAGCCCGAAGAACATCTGAAACGCGTAGACGCCGAGCAGCGCGGGCCCGGTGCCGGCTGCATCGAGCGTCAAGGGCGGACGGACGCCCTTCGGACGACCCGTCGTTCCCGACGAGTACAGCATCGACGCGCCCTCGCGCTCGTCGTCGATGCGGGTGGTCGGGAAGCCCTGCACGGCGTGCTGGTACTGCGTGAAGCCGTCCATGTGGCCGCCGACCGAGATGCGTTGCTCGATCTTGGTGAGTCGCGTGATCGCCGGTACCAGCTGCTCCGCGAAGCGTGCGTTCGCGACCAGCACGCGCGCGTCGCAGTCCTCGATCACGTACTCCATCTCCTCGGTCGACAGGTGCCAGTTGACCGGGGTGAAGTAGATGCCGGAGCGCATCGCGGCCCAGTAGAAGTCGAAGAAGTGCTCCTCGTTGGTGAGTACCACCGCGATGCCGTCGCCGGGCTTCAGGCCCCACGCGCGGAACGCGTGCGCGAGGCGGTTCGAGCGCTCCTCCAGCTCGCGGTAGGTCACCGCGCGATCGCGGTCCGCGAAGATCAGCGCCGGCTTGTCGGGATGCTTGTCCGCACTCGTGCCGAGGTACATGGCCCGCTTCTATCGCTTCGGCGAAGGCGCGCGCAAAGCCGCGGTTGACTCCCCGCGTCGTGCAGAGACAAGCTCGAACGATCACGGAGGCGTCGATGAAGTACGGCGTGATGATGTTCTCGACCGACTACGCGATCCACCCCGCGGAGCTCGCGCGCGCCGCGGAAGAGCGCGGCTTCGAGTCGCTGCTCTTTCCCGAGCACACGCACATCCCGTCGAGCCGGTTGAGCCCGTGGCCCGGAGGTCCGAGCTTGCCGAAGGAGTACTGGCACACCAACGACGTGTTCGTCGCACTGTCGTTCGCGGCTGCGGCGACCACGCGCCTGAGGATCGGGACCGGCATCTGCCTCGTCGTCGAGCACGACCCGATCACGCTCGCCAAGCAGGTCGCGACGCTCGATGCACTGTCCGGCGGGCGTCTGCTGTTCGGCATCGGCGGGGGCTGGAACCGCGAGGAGATGGAGAACCACGGCACCGACTTCACGCAGCGCTGGGACGTCCTGCGTGAGCGCATCGCCGCAATGAAGGAGATCTGGACCAAGGACGAGGCGTCGTACCAGGGCGAGCACGTGACCTTCGATGCGATCTGGAGCTGGCCCAAGCCGGTCCAGAAGCCACATCCGCCCATTCTCCTCGGCACCGGCAGCGCACGCGGCCGCCAGCGCGTGGTGGACTATTGCGACGGCTGGATGCCGATCGCCGGGCGCGACGACGTGCTCGCCGGGATCGCCGATCTGCGCGCCCGCGCCGAGCGGGCAAGCCGCGACCCGCGATCGATCTCGGTCACGATCTTCGGCGCGCCCACCAAGCCCGAGCGCATCGAGAAGTACCGAGCCGCCGGCGTCGAGCGCGTGGTCTTCGCTCTGCCGCCGCAGGAGCGCGACGCCGTGCTGCGCGCGGCCGATCGGTACGTCGAGCTGATCCGCACGCTCGAGGGTTGAGCACGCGCACGTGACCGACGGGGACGCGCCCGGTGCCGCGAAGCGACCCGTGATCCCGGTGTCCGCCGAGAGCCCTCCGGAACGCGGTCGCGCCGGCGGCGACCACGCGCGGGGGGTGTCGTACGTGCGAACGCGTGCCCTCTTCCTGCGCGGGGTCGGCCTGGTCTACCTCGTCGCGTTCCTGTCGCTGCACGCACAGGTCCTGGGGCTCTACGGCCACGACGGTCTGCTGCCCTCGACCGCATACCTCGACCGTGCGCGGAACGTCCTCGGCACGGACGCACCTTGGCAGGTGCCGACGCTCTTTTGGCTCGACGCGAGCGACGCGATGCTGCGCACCGTTTGTGCGGTCGGTGCGGTGTCCGCACTTCTGCTCGTCGCCGGCATCGCGCCGCTCTTCACGACCAGCACGTGCTGGCTTCTCTACTTGTCGCTGTGCGGCATCGGGCAGCTGTTCCTCGGCTACCAGTGGGACGCGTTGCTGCTCGAGACCGGCATCCTCGCGGTGCTCTGGTCGCCGCTCGCCTGGCGCCTCGGCGCCGACGGGGTGCGCGAGCCGTCGCGCATCGTGCTGTGGTTGGTGCGCTGGCTGCTGTTCCGGCTGATGTTCGCGTCCGGCTTCGTGAAGCTGGCGAGCGGCGATCCGACGTGGTGGTCCTTGACGGCGCTCACGGTGCACTACCAGACCCAGCCGCTGCCCTCGTGGACCGCGTGGTACGCGAACCTGCTGCCGCTCTGGCTGCAGAAGCTGTCTTGCGGCGTGATGTTCCTGATCGAGCTCGGGCTGCCCTTCCTGATCGTGTTGGGACGACGCGCGCGCGTGATCGCGTTCGCCGGCTTCGTCGCGCTCCAGCTCGGCATCACGGCGACCGGCAACTACGGCTTCTTCAACTTGCTCACGATCGTGCTCTGCATCCCGCTCCTCGACGACGACATGCTGCCGCGCGTGCGCCTGCCGGAGCGTGGGCGCGGTGCGCCACGCGGCCGCGTGCTGGGCGGTCCGGCTCGGGTCCGCGCGGTCGTGCACACGGCGGCGGCGGTGGTGCTGGTGCTGCTGTCCGCGCCGCTCTTGCTCGCGCAGCTGACGGGGCTGTCGCCCGCGTCGGTTCCAGGCGTCGCACCGCTGGTGCGAGCGCTCGCACCACTGCGTCTCACGAGCACCTACGGCCTCTTCGCCGTGATGACCACGACGCGCCCCGAGCTGACCATCGAGGGCACCGTCGACGGCATCGAATGGCGACCGTACGTGTTCCGCTGGAAGCCGGGACCGCTCGACCGGCGACCACCGATCGTCGGGCTCGGCATGCCGCGGCTCGACTGGCAGATGTGGTTCGACGCGCTGCACGTGCAGCGCATGCTGGCGAGCGGCGGCCGGAGCGGCAGCCTGATCACGCCGCTGCTCCTCGCCCGCCTGCGCGAGCGCTCCCCCGCGGTCCTGGCGCTGCTCGATGGAGACCCGTTCGACGGCACGCCGCCGACCGCCCTCCGCTGGCGGCTCGACGAGTATCGCTTCACGGATCGCGCGGAGCGGACGGCGACCGGCGACTGGTGGCAGCGGACGTTGCTGCACGAGGAGCCCGCGCGCTGAACCCGCCGGCCGGGGCGCGCCGCGGCCCACGGATCCGCTTCGCGTGCGTCGCGTCAGCGCGGGCGGTCGATCAGCTCGGCAAGGGTCGCGGGAGAGAGCTCGCGCAGCGACGCCACCGTCGCCCACGCACCGGCCTCGACCAGCGTCTCGCGCGGTGCCGTGCCGAGCAGCGCGACGCTCGCCATCCCGGCCGCGGCCGCGGCACGCACGCCCGCCGGTGCATCCTCGATCACGGCACAACGCTCGGGCGCAACGCCCAGACGCTCCGCACCGAGCAGAAAGACCTGCGGATCGGGCTTGCCGCGCGTCACGTCGCGCCCGGTCACCACCGCGGCGAAGAGCTCGCGCCGCCCGAGACCGTCGAGGGTGAGCAGCACGTTCTCGGGTGGTGCCGACGAGCCGACCGCCAGCGCGAATCCGGCGGCATGCAACTGGTCGAGCAGGGTGATCGCGCCCTCCATCGCGGGGAACGCCTCGCGCACGATGTCACGGTAGAGCGCCTCCTTGCGGTCGTCGATCGCACGCGCGGTCGCGTCGTCGACGGCATCGCCCCAGAAGCGACGGATGATCTCGCGGCTGGTGCGGCCGAAGGTGTCGGCGAAGTCGGCCTCCGTCATGTCGAGCCCGCGCTCGCGCAGCACGTCGCGCCAGCTGCGAAAGTGCGCGTCGTACGAATCGACCAGCACGCCGTCCACGTCGAAGATCACCGCTCGTCGCATCACACGACGCTATCAGACGTCGCGTGTCTGCACTGCCTGGTGTAGCGTTCCGGCCGCACGATGATCGAGCTCGACCGCCTGTCCAAACGCTACGGCGCACAGCTCGCCGTGGCGGAGTTGAGCCTGACGGTCGGCGACGGCGAGCTCCTGGTGCTGGTCGGCGGCTCGGGCAGCGGCAAGACGACCACGCTCAAGATGGTGAACCGCCTGATCGAGCCGTCATCGGGAAGCGTGCGCATCGACGGCAATGACGTCGCGGCCCTGGCACCGCACGAGCTGCGCCGCCGGATCGGATATGCGTTCCAGCGGGTCGGGCTCTTCCCGCACATGACCGTGGCGGAGAACGTCGCGGTCACGCCGTCGCTGCTGGGCTGGGACGCGCAGCGCATCGCCAGGCGGGTCGACGAGCTGCTGGTGCTGGTCGAGCTCGACCCTGCGCAGGTCCGCGACCGCCGACCCGACGAGCTGTCGGGGGGGCAGCAGCAGCGTGTCGGCGTGGCGCGTGCGCTCGCGGCCGAGCCGCGGCTCATGCTGCTCGACGAGCCCTTCGGAGCGCTCGACCCGTTGACACGCGACCGCCTGCAGCAGTCGTTCCGGCGCATCCGCGAGCGCATCGGGCTCACGGCGATCTTCGTCACGCACGACATGAGCGAGGCGCTGCTGCTCGGCGACCGCATCGCGGTCATGCATGCCGGCCGCCTGCTGCAGGTCGGGGCGCCGCGCGATCTCCTCACCGCGCCTGCCGACGACATCGTCCGGCAGATGGTCGAGACACCGCGCCGGCAAGCCGCGGCCGTCGATGCGCTGCTGGCCCCGGGCGACGGGCGAGCCACGCCGTGAGCGACCTGCTCGCGCTGCTGCCGGGCTACGCCGCCGCGCACCTGCAGCTGGTGCTCGCGGCGCTCGGGCTCGCGGTCGCGATCTCGGTTCCGCTGGGCGTCGCGGCGACGCGCGCACGCCGGCTCGGGCAAGTCGTGCTGACCGCCGCGGCGTTGATCCAGACGGTGCCCGGCCTCGCCCTGCTCGCGGTCATGGTGCCGGTGCTGGCCGCGCTCGGGCTGCGCAGCATCGGCTTCCTGCCCGCACTGATCGGGCTGACGCTCTATGCGCTGCTGCCGATCGTGCGCAACACCGTGATCGGCATCAACGGCGTGGACGGCGCGTTGATCGAAGCGGCGCGCGGCGTCGGCATGACCGAGCGACAACGCCTGCTTCGCGTCGAGCTGCCGCTCGCGCTGCCGGTGATCATCGCCGGGATCCGCACGGCGACGGTGTGGACCGTCGGCATGGCGACGCTGTCGACGCCGGTCGGCGCACCGAGCCTGGGCAACCTGATCTTCAGCGGGCTGCAGACGCGGCGCTACGCGTCGGTCGTGCTCGGCTCGGCGGCGGCGGCGGCGCTGGCGCTGGTGCTCGACGGGCTCGTCCATGCCTCCGAGGTCGGCCTCGCGCGGCGCAGGCGCGCGGCACTCGTCCCGAGCCTCGCCGGCTTGGCGCTCCTGGTCGTCGCGGCGCTCGCCCCGGTCGCATCGCGCCTGCTGGAGCGCGGCGGCGAGCGTCCGATCGTGATCGGTGCGAAGACGTTCACCGAGCAGTACGTGCTGAGCGAGCTGCTCGCACAGTGGGTCACGCGCGGCACCGGGCTCACCACTGAAATCCGCTCGTCGCTCGGCTCCACGGTCGCGTACGACGCGCTCGCACGTGACGAGATCGACGTCTACGTCGACTACTCGGGAACCCTCTGGGCGACCATCCTGAAGAAGACCGCGCCGCCGACCGATCGGGCCGCAGCGCTCGCCGAGGTCGCGCGCTTCGTCCGCGAGCGCGACGGCATCGAGCTGGTGTGCGACCTCGGCTTCGAGAACGCCTACGCGCTCGCGATGCGCGCCTCGGACGCCGAGCGGCTCGGCATCCGGCGGATCGCGGATCTCGCGCCACGAGCTCCGGTGATGAGCATCGGCGGCGACTATGAATTCTTTTCGCGACCTGAATGGCGGGCGCTGCGCGACACCTACGACCTGCGCTTCGCGAGCGAGCGCAGCATGGATTCGTCGCTCATGTACCAGGCCGCGGCCGCCGGCGACGTCGACGTGATCAGCGCCTTCTCGACCGACGGTCGCATCGCGGCGCTCGACCTGCGGGTGCTCGAGGACGACCGCGGCGCGATCCCGCCCTACGATGCGATCGTGCTCGCGAGCGCACGCCTCGCGCGCGAGCACCCCGAAGTGCTGACGGCGCTTCGCGGGCTGGCGCGAACGATCGATGCACGCGCCATGCGGGAGGCGAATCTGGCCGTCGACGAGCACGGTGCCGCGCCGGCCGAGGTCGCGCGCCGGATGCTCGCCGGCATCGCGACCGCGGACCGATGAGGTCCGCAGCCGACGCACGCGCAGCTACTGCTGCGACTGGTTCTGCATCTGCGCGCGCAGCACCTCGGGCTCGGGCTCGCCTTCACGCTGGATGCTGAGCTCGACCTGCATCTCGCCGTTCGAGCCCGCACTCCGGTAGACGCCGCGCAGAGGGGGAACGTCCGAGTAGTCACGGCCGATGGCGATGCGGATGTGGTGATCGGTCGTGCGGCTGCGCAGCGTCGGGTCGAAGCCGGTCCAGCCGGTGCCCGGCAGCAGCACCTCGATCCACGCGTGGCTCGCCTGGTCGGCATAGTCCGATGCGACGCCGGCACGCGGTGCGAGGTATCCGGAGACGTAGCGCGCCGGCACGCCGGCGAGCCGCAGCAAGCCGATCGTCAAGTGCGCGAAGTCCTGGCAGACGCCGCCTCCCGCGGACAGGATGTCGTCGACGCCGGAGTGCACGTGCGTCTTGTCCTTCTCGTACTCGAACTGATCGCGCACGTAGCGCACGATGCGCATCGTGTACTCGACCACCGTCTCGGTGGGCGCCGGACGCGCGGACCAGAAGAACTTCCGCAGGCGCTCGCTGAACGGCACGAACTTGCTCGGGTGCAGGAACTCGAAGTGCTCGGCCGAGCGCGCCGCGTCCTCGGCGAGGAACTCGCCGAACGGCACGCGCAGCGGCGTGCTCGGTCGCGGCGCGAGGCGCTCGACCACCGACGTCGCGACGATGGTCAGCTCGTCGTGCGGCGGATGGACCGAGATCGCGTGCACGCGGTTCTTGAACGAGTCGTCGTACGCCAGCACCGCCGCCTTGGGCGTGACCTCGAGGTCGAAGGACAGGCAGCGCTGGTTGGGGCTCGTGCGCGGCGCGACGCGAACCTCGTTGTGCGACTCGTAGGCCGGCTTGTCGTAGATGAAGTGCGTCGTATGCCGGATCCGGTAGATCATGGCCGCCTCACTCGAAGCGCAGGTACTGGTCGAAGACCGCGCTGCTGATGCGCTCGCACTCCTCCTGAACGTCGATCAGAAAGTCGTGCAATCCGCCGGCGATCACCTCGCTCGCATTGCGCGATGCGAGCAGGCCCGCGAGACCGTCCGAGGCGAGCTTCGTGGGCGCCGCCGCCGGCTCCGGAGCCGCCTGCGCGACGCGGCGCAGCGCCGTCTCGAGCCGGTCGACGCAGTAGCGCGCCGAGCGCGGGAAGTCCGGGTCGAAGAGCAACATCTCGACCACGCTCTCGGTGCGGATGAGATTGCCGTACTTCAAGCGGTACGCCTCGAGCGCGGACGCGCTGCGCAGCACAGCCGCCCATTGCAGGAGATCGATGGGTCCTCCGACGTCCTCCACCTTCGGCAGCAGGTAGTGGTACTTGATGTCGAGCAGGCGGGTGACGTTCTCGGCCCGCTCGAGCAGGATGCCGAGGCCGAGGAAGTCGAAGCCGAGGCCGCGCGGCAAGGTGCCGTTGATCACGCCCGCGATGCGGTAGAAGCGTTCCTGGAGCTGCTGGAAGAAGTCGAAGACCTCGCTGGTCCCGAGACGCGCCGCACTCCACTGCTTGGCGTCCAGGTGCAGCGTGTTCAGCTCCAGCCACAGCTCCGACGAGATGCGGTGGCGCAGCGAGCGCGCGTTGGCGCGCGCGGCGTCGATGCAGCTCCGGATCGAAGACGGGTTGCGCTCGTCGAGGACGAAGAACGTCAGAACCGACGTCTCGTCGACCGTCTCGTAGTGCTCCTCGAAGAGCTCCTGATCACCGGAGATCGCGAGCATCGACGACCAGGGATTGCCCACCGGCGCCGGTCCTTCGATCAGCAAGTTATGGTTGACACTGACGAGACGCGCGCGCCATTCGGCGCGCTCCAGATAGCGTGCGGCCCAGAAGAGGCTGTCGGCGATGCGGCGCAGCATGTCAGCGCTCCAGCACCCAGGTGTCTTTGCTGCCGCCACCCTGGGACGAGTTGACGATCAGCGATCCTTCGCGCAGCGCCACGCGCGTGAGGCCGCCCGGCAGCACGCGCGTCTTCTTGCCGAGCAGGACGAACGGCCGCAGATCGACGTGGCGCGGCGCGAACGGTCCGGCGCCGTTGGTGTCGCCGAGGAGCGTCGGGTGTACCGACAGCTGCACGACCGGCTGCGCGATGAAGTGATTCGGCTCGCGCTCGATCGCCTCGCGCGCCTCGATCAGCTCCCGGTAGGTCGCCTTCGGCCCGATGATGACGCCGTAGCCACCGGAGGCATTGGTCGGCTTGACGACGTAGCGGTCGAGATCGCGCAGGACCATCCTCCGCACGTCGGGATCGCTCAAGATGTGCGTCTCGACGATCGGCAGCAGCGGCTCCTCGTTGAGGTAGTAGCGCACGATCGCCGGCGTGTACGCGAAGATCGCCTTGTCGTCGGCGATGCCGGTACCGAAGCCGTTCGCGACCGAGACGTTGCCGGCACGGATCGCCGCGGTGATTCCGGCGACGCCGAGCAGCGAGTCCGGCCGAAAGACGACAGGGTCGAGAAAGTCGTCGTCGATCCGCCGGTAGAGGACGTCCACCTGCTGAAGACCGTGCACGGTCTTCATGAAGACTTTGTGATCGACGCAGACGAGGTCGTGTCCCTCGACCAGGTCGATGCCCATCTGGTGCGACAGGAACACGTGCTCGAAGAACGCGGAGTTGTAGATGCCCGGCGTCAGCAGCGCGACCTTGGGACGCGACTTGCCGCCCGGCGCCAGCTCGCAAAGGCTCTCGAGCAGATCGGCCGGGTAGTTCTCGACGCTGCGCACGCCGCTTGCGCGCACCAGGTCGGGCAGCAGACGCGTCATCACCACGCGATTCTGGATGACGTACGACACCCCCGACGGCGTCCGGACGTTGTCCTCGAGCACGTAGAAGCGTCCGTCCGCCCCGCGCACCAGATCGATGCCGGCCACGGTGACGAACGTCCCGTGCGGCGGCGTCAAGCCAACGGCGGCACGCAGGTACTGCGGGCATCCGAGCACGAGGTCACGCGGCACGACGCCGTCCTTCAGGATCTCCCCGGCGCCGTAAACGTCCTGGATGAAGGCGTTCAGCGCACGCACGCGCTGCGTGAGTCCGGCTTCGAGATTCGCCCACGTCGCCGCGTCGATCACGCGCGGGATCGGATCGAAGGGGAAGATCTTTTCCGAGCCCTCCTCCATGCCGTAGACGTTGAAGGTCACGCCCATGCGCAGGAACATGCCGTCGGCACGCGTGCGCAGCTCGGCAAGTCGGTCGGGCTCACGGACGAGCAGATCGGCGACGACGCGCGCACAGCCCGGCCGCGGCCGTCGCTCCAGGTCGAACATCTCGTCGAAGAGCCCGCTCGCGATGCGGTATGCGTCAGAAATGGGCACCGGGTTGCTCACGGCCTGGGCATTCATGTCTGTCCTGCTTCCTCGAAGGGCGGGTCCGCACGCGCTTTTGGTGCGGCGGTCAGGCGCCGGTCGTCGATTCAGCAAGCGACATGCCCCGAGGGGTGCATGTCCGACAGAGGCAGGCGCGCGGCGACGTCACACGCCGCCGCGCGCCTCACGGCTCAGGTGCGGCCGAAGGCGCCGCCCGGGAGGCTCGGCAGAAGCTGGC
Source organism: Candidatus Binatia bacterium (assembly GCA_019749875.1). Taxonomy (GTDB): domain Bacteria; phylum Desulfobacterota; class Binatia; order UBA12015; family UBA12015; genus VGTK01. The sequence continues at coordinate 12,781 of JAIEPK010000005.1, forward strand.
GCAGACCGTCGGCACACCAGCCGACGAATCCGTCCAGCGGACCGGTTCTGCGAACCGGGACTTTCGCCGACGGCAGCGCGATCGCGCCGGGGACGGCGAAGTCGAAGAACAGCAGCCCGTCCTCGTGGTGCGCGTGCGCCAACGGATCGAGCTTCGCGATCAGGGCCTTCATCGGCTCGTTGTCCGGCTGGACCCACGCGACGAAACGCGTGATCCCATGATCGCGCGCGGCGGCGGCGAGCTCGTACATGAGGATGGTCCCCAGCCCCTGCCCCTGGACCTCGTCGACGATGGACACGGCGATCTCCGCGGTGTTCCGCGAGTCGGGCAAGCGGATGAAGCGCGCGACGCCGAGCCCCGCGCCCCCGAGCCAGCCCATGCGTAGGCGCTCGGCTCCGACGGCGAATCGATCGTGCCCGTCGAGATCGAACAGCCGCTTGAGCATGCTGGGGGTTAGGCGCGGCGTGGGTGAGAAGAAACGCCGGTAGCGCGAGTCCGGCGACAGGTGCTCGAAGCCGTCGAGCAGCTTGCTGCGGTCGGACGCGCGCAACGGGCGACAACGAATGGTGCTGCCGTCGCGCAGCGCGTGGATGGACGTGGTGTTGGTCTTCATGGAATGACCTCACCACCAGGGTAACGCGGTGCGTTACACAGGCAACGGGGCTTGCGTGAAAATGCGGCGACAGCCACGGGCCTTCGGTACCGCCCGATGCTCGAGCGGCCGCCCAAGCGCTTGCTGTGGCGACCCGGCTTGCGCGTCGGGCCGATCCCGAGCCACGGCACCGTTCATCCGCGGAGCGTTGCGACGGCGTGGTTGTCCCAGCGAATCTCGGCGATTCGTTCGGGGTCCGCGACCTGGAGCCCCGTGCGAGCGTCGAACTCGCGCATTTCGCCGAGCCCGGTCGTGACCAGGAAGCGCGAGCCCCCGGCGATGGTCGCCACGCCACCCGCGTCGCGGACCTCATGGCTGGCGACGAGGTCTCCGTTCGTCGAGAAGAAGGCCACCGTGTCGCCACGCGGACAGGTGACCGCTGCGACGCCGGTCGAGGAAACGCACACGCTCGCGGCGTAGCGCTGCATGCGGACGCGCAGCTCGTGCGGCGCCGACACGGTCTCGATCGCGCTGCCGCCGCGGTGAAAGCCCAGCACCGGGTAGGGGTTCGTCTCCGGCCCCTCATACTGCATCGCCACCGCCACGGTTCCGTCCCTCGCGAGTGCCAGATGACGCACGCTCGCGAAATGGTCGTCCGGCCGTGCCTGCTCGAGCAACCGGCCGCTGCGGACGTCGACGAAGACCAGCGACGGGTCCATGTCCGGGATGTTCAGGTCGCGCCGCCGCTGCTTGCCGTCGGCGAGGTCGGTGACGAGCCCACCGTTCGCGATCGCCAGCGTGTCACCGTCCGGCAAGGCGAGCAGCTCGTGCGGCCCGATGCCGTACGTCGGAATTTCGGCGAGCACCCGCAGGTCCTCCGCGTCACGCACCGCGACCACCCCCTGGCTGCGCGGGATGTCGTTCTCCGAGGTGAACAGCACCCGGCCGTCGCGCGAGAAGGCCGCGTGACCGTAGAAGTGTCGGTCGCGCGCACTCTCGAGCCGTCGCTGGATCACGCCCGCGTGGACGTCTACGTCGTAAGCGATCGTCCCCGGCCGCCGTGCGACCACGATCGCGCGTCCCGGGTGCGACGGGTGGAGGGCCACCCCATGACAGCGCGTGTCGACCTCCACCGAGAACAGCTCGCGGCCGCGCAGATCGCATGCCGTGACGAAGTGGCGACCATCGGCGCCATCGCTGGCGCTCAGGAAGATCTCGTCCGGGTGGCGAGCAGCCCGGATGCCCGCCCGTGCCAGCGGTACGGCGGCGAGAAGTCCCGCACCGCCCGCGAGCAGGAAAGACCGACGCGTCAAGTAGCTCTGTCGCTCGATCGCCACGATCAGTCTCCGTCGTTGCTGTTGAAGCCGATCTTCACGTCCATCGCCGACGACAGGTCGGTCTCGATCAGTCCTGCGAGCGTCGTCGCATGGTCCAGCAGCGCGACGACGCGGGGACGCAGATCCTCGTCCTGCACGGCCTCCGCCAGCGTCACCGGTAGGGCGGTGATCTCCGCCTGAAGCGACGCGAACGTCTCGGTGATCTGCGAAGCCAGCGCGTCGCGGCTGCTCGCCCGAAGGTAGTCGTCGAAGCCGAACCCCGCCCTACCGTCGTAGATGGCCTGAGCTCCACGCAGCGACGCCGCGAGGTTCGCGAAGGAGTTGCCGGACCAAACGGATTCCGCGCGGAACGACTTCGCCTCGGCCGCGGTGTCGCCTCCGAGCGGACCGGCGAGGCGGTCGTCGCGCGACGCCGACAGCGCGGTGAACAGTCCGTTCACCACCTCGTCGATCGCGGCCTCGCGGGTCGCGAAGACGTCGCTGCCTCGACCCGCGCTCGCGAGCTGGGTGGCATATCCGCCGTCGCTGGCCCAGGCGGCTTCCACCGCGCGTGCGATGCCGAGCAGATTGCCGCCGATGGCCCGCGCGTACGTGCAGCGGCGCGCGGCTCGATCACCGCTGGTGAACTCCACGAGCGCGTCGGCCTCGGGGTCGAACAGCAGCCGCTCGAGCGCCGGCAGTCCTTGCGCCGCGACGCTCTGCCGCGCCAGCGTATCGGCGCTGAGGGTGTCGTCGCGCACCAGCATCTGCTCGACGGCACGCGGCACGTTGTTGTTCGCGTCGGGCCAGAATTCGATGCGCAGTGCGCGATTGTCCTCGGCGATCGGGCCGAGCTGGAACATCGACGCGGCGACCCACGACTCCATCGCGCTGCGCCATGCAGCGCGGGTCGCGTCCAGGCCTGCCGCTGCGGGAGCGTCGCAGAACGCGGCGATCGCGTCGTCGAGCGTCCCGAAGGACGCCGTCATCGCCTGGTACTGGGGCAGCAGCGCGGTCCACGCGAGGTCCTCGAGGAGCCGCGACGAGCGGCCGACCTGAGTCGTCGGAAGGCTGCCCTGCTGACCGCCGCCGATGCCGCCACCGCACGACAGCCCCATCAGAGCCGCCCCGACGAGCGCCGCGATCCCGGCCGCCCAGCCTGAGCGGGCGCTTGCACCGCGCGGCGGAGCGGCTCCGTAGTTGACCGCCGCCGGGTGGCCGTCGAGATCGGGGCGGACGTCCGTCCGCGATGCATGAGGATCGAATCGATGCTGCTCCACGTAGCTTCTCCCGGTACCGTTCAGAGACTCTCGAGAAAGCGCAGCAGGGCGCTGCGCTCGTCCGCCGACATGCGTGCGAACGCATCGCGCGACGACTGCGCCTCGCCGCCGTGCCAGAGGATCGCCTCGGTGACGTCGCGCGCGCGTCCGTCGTGCAGGAGGCTCGTGCGCCGCGGATCCCGAACGGCGCGGCCCAGCCCCCAGAGCGCCGGCGTGCGCCATTCCGCCGCCGTCGCATCGCCCTCCCCCACCGCGTCGGCGAGCCCCGGACCCATGTCGTGCAGCAGCAGGTCCGTGTACGGCCGGATCCGGTGCCCGGCGGCTGCGGGCTCCGGACCGGCACCCGTCTCCCAGCTCGGCACGTGACACGCGTCACAGCGCGCGCGGACGAACAACTCCTCGCCCGAATCCATCCCCTCGGCTCCGGCACGCGGACGTGCCGCGACGGCGAGCGTCGCCGTGAACTGCGTGAGCCGGGCGAGCAGATGTTCGGGGATCTCGACGCCGCCGGGCGGATCCGCACCGCTCGGTGACGCGAGACAAGCAGTCTCGGCCGGAGTGCACGGCTGCGTCGGGCGCGGCGGGCTGGTGATGCCGAGGTCGTTCCGCAGCGCCGCCGCGACCTGCAGGCGCAGCGTCGGCTGCAGCGCCTTCCAGCCGAACCGCCCGACGTCGACCCGCCCGTCGTCGCCGAGCACGCGGCTCGCGCGTCCCGAGATGCCGTCACCGTCCCGGTCGTCGACGTCCTCGCGTGCGAGCAGCGCCGCTGCAGGAATCGCTTCGAGAAGGCCCGTGCCGCGGACCGATGGTGCGAGCCGCGCCGAAGGCCGCGTCGCCGGATCGAGCGCTCCGTACGCCGGGTCGGCGACGCGCCAGTCCGGCCGGCGCAGCGCGAACGACGTGCCGTCCGCGAACGCTCCCCGCTCGCTGGCCCAGGTGACGTCGACCGCGCCCTCGGCGACCGCGCCGGGCGCCGAGCGTGCGAGGCCGCGCGTCTGGAGCTGGTCGCCGTACACCGGATCCGGCTCGACGATCCCGTCGCCCGCAGCGCGTCCGAGACGCAGCAGAAGTGCTACGGACGGCGCGCCATCGTCGTCGAGCTTGCCGCGTCCGCCGCCGGGGTGGCAGCTGACGCAGGCATGCGCGTTGAACAGCGGACCGAGGCCGTCGCGTGCGGTGGTGGTCGCAGGCGCCGGTACCCACGGGTCGCGAAAGAACGCGCGCCCGGGAGCGAGCAGGAAGCGCTCGTCGAGTGACAGATTCGCAAACGGCTCGTCGATCCCGGGACGCCGCCCGGCGGGCAACGTGGTCGCGCCCCCCGGGTGGTCGGCCGCGGCCTCGGCCGCACAGACGACCGTCAAGCAGAGCGACGCCGTCGCGACGGCGTGCCCGATGTTCGTGAAGCCGAGCACCGCCTCACATCGTCCCGAGGAACGCGAGCAGCGCCGCACGATCCGTACGGCCCGCGGCGGTGAAGCGATCGCGCGCCGCGCGTGCTTCGCCGTCGTGCCAGAGGATGGCCTCCTCGATCGTGCGCGCGCGCCCGTCGTGCAGGAAACCCGCGCGCGGATTCACGACCTGCACGAGCCCGAGTCCCCACAGCGGCGGCGTACGCCACTCGGTGCCGCTCGCCTCGCCTTGCGCGAGCCCGTCGGCAAGCCCTTCGCACCGGCGCACCCAGGAGCAGTCCGGGCCGTCGCTGCAGGACGCACCGTCCGCGGTCTCGCGTACGGTCGGGGCGCACGAGCCGCCCATGTCGTGCAGCAGCAGGTCGGTGTACGGCCAGATCGTCTGCTCGGACAGCGTCGTGAGCGGCGTCGCCGGCTGCGTCAGCTCGAAGAGCGCGACGTCTCCGAGCAGGCTGCCCGCGGCGACGCCGGTACGGAACGACGGCACGTGGCAACCCGCACACCCGCTCTCGTGGAAGACCTCGCGCCCGCGCAGCACCTCGGGCGTGAACGTCCCGGTGGACTCGTCCCAGCCGCGCCGCACCGGCACGGCCAGATGCCGGGAGTAGAACTCGACCAGTGCGAGCTGGACGTCGGCGATCTCCGGTGCACCGTCGTCGGTCTCGGCCGCGCGCTCGCGGCACGCCGCCTGAAGCTCCGTGCACGGCCCCGTCGGATACAGCGAGTTGGTCGCACCAATGTCGCCACGGTACGCGCCGGCCGCCTGCTGCAGGATGGACGGCTGCGTCGCCTTGACTCCGAAGCGCCCGAGACGCCGCACGCCGAGCAGGATGTCGTCGGCAAAATTGGGGCGACCGGAGATGCCGTCACGATCGCGGTCGTCGGGGTCGGCGTGCGCCAGGACGTCCGCCTCGGATACCGCCTCGAGAAGGCCGAGCCCGATCATGGTCGGCGCGACGCGCGGCGACCATGCGACGTCCGGGTCGAGGTCGCCGTACGCCGCACCGCGGATGAAGGATGTCGGACGGTGCAGCACGTACGGCTCGCCATCCGGATAAGCGCCCGGAATCTCGTCGACGACGATGAACGGAGACGCTTCGCCGGGGACGCCGTCCCCGAGGGGCTGCAGCTGATCGCCGTAGATCGGGTCGGGCCGCACCCCGTCCGGTGCCGCCGCGTCCGCGATGCCCAGGTGCAGCAGCATCGAGATCAGCGGCTCGTCGGCGGTCGCAGGTGGGCTGCCGCGTCCATCCTGGTTGTGGCAACCCTGGCAGGCCTGCGTGTTGAACAGCGGCCCGAGGCCGGCCGGCGTGTTGCGGAACAGCAGATTGCCGGACTTGAAGTTGGCCTCGCCCGCGAAGTCGAGCGCCGGAGCGCTCTGCGAGAACGCCTTCACGTCGGTGCGATCCACGGTGACGCCGCCGCCTGGAAAGCGCTCGGTCGGATCCACCGCCGGCACGACCACCGAGCCCCGGCTGCTCGACGCATCCCCGCAGGCGGCGACGGACGTCAAGCACATCGCCGCCAGCAGGAGCGCTGCACGACGCCGGGCGGAGGGCGTCCGGCGTCGTGCCGCAAAGGTCAGTCGCACTCGAACTCCTCGGTATCCTGGCACAGGTCGCCGGTCTCGACGTCGAGCGCCTCGATCACCGCCTCGAGGGGAGGGATCTGATCGCGCAGCGCGCGGATCGCCGCCTGGATGTCCGGCTGCTCGATGCCTTCCTGGATCTGGACGTCGAACGGCACGCCGTCCTTCGCGCGGGCGTCGATCACCGCCACCTTCGACATCGTGAGCTCGAGCGCCGCGGCCATCGTGTCGGCGATGGCGACGTCGCCTTGTGCGCGCAGGAGCGCGTCGGGCGAGGGGCCGCCGACGAGCGTGCCGTCGACGCGGGTGTAGTGCCCCAGGTACGCGTTCTGGATCGCGAGCGCGTCGAGGAAGATGTCGCGGTGCGTGTTGTCGCTGAAGCAGGAGTGCTCGTCCTCCTGCGAGTTCGCGACCAGTGCGATGTTCATGCGCTCACCCGCGAGCTCGCCGAAGCCGAGGCGTCCCATGCCCTCGAGGATCCTGCCGAGAGCGACCTTGCCGCCGTTCACGAACGCCGGGTAGTAGACACCTCCGTTCGGGTCCCAGGCCGCAGCGACGCGCTCGAGGTCCTCGACCAGCAGGTCGGCCGCAGCGAGCAAGTACGCGCCACGACGCGCACAGTTGCCGTTCGTGCAGCCGGCTCCCTCGGGAAGATAGTCGGTGTACGAACGCTCGCCGGCGGTCGCGTCGCGGTTGCCGAATCCGGGCGTACCATCGGCGTTGAGATCCTGGCCCCAGAGCAGGAACTCGATCGCGTGGTAGCCGGTCGTGACGTTGCGCTCGTCTCCGCCGAGCTCGTTCAGGCTCGCCAGAACGGTCGGTGAGAGCACGGGGAAGTGCTCCGCATCGGCGATGATGTTGCCATTGACGCCTGCGACGCTGCCGCCGCTCTCGGGCCCCGGATCGCCGTCGACTGCCGGGGCGACGTAATCGATCAGCGCCTCGCCGAGCGGCCACGAGTTGATACGGCCCTCGGGGCCCTCACCATCCTCGCCCATGGTGCCGTCGTCGCGGATCGCGTCGATCGGACCCGCCTGGAACCGGAAGGCCTCGCTCTGCTGGTACGGCTCGCGTGCCGCGAGCCACGCTGCCTTCGCGGCGGCATGCGTCTCGGGCGACGGACTGTCGACCAGCTCGTGCAGCGCGTCGTGCAAGGCCCGTGCGGTGCTCGCCGCGTCGGAGTAGACGGCAAACGCGATGGCCGCATTGGTGCGCACGACGCTCTCGACGGTCGCGTCCTCGGTCGTCGGCGCCTCGAAGATGTTGCCGAACACGGGCCCGATGCCGAGCGGGAATGCACTGCTCGCGGGCTGCGCGAGGGTGGTGATGGTCCAGCGCTGCGCACCGAGGTCCTTGCTGATCAGGATCTCGTCTCCGGTCGGCGTCAGCTGCAGACCCGACGCGCGGCCTTCGGCCGGCGTGAAGAACGATGCGCCGACCTCGGGATTGCCCGCAACCGGCTGCCAATCGTCGGGGCCGCAGCCGGTCGAGTCGCACGGAGCGGCGAGGAAGCACCCGCCGAACACGGCGCTCCCGTCCCGCTCGTTCGCCTCGGCGCAGTAAAGGAACTGCACACCACTGCCGCCTGCGGTCGGGAAGACGTTGCCGGTGACGATCCCGTTGCTCTCGTTGCGCACGATCGCCCAGCGCTGACCACCGACATCCTTGTTCACCAGCGTGTAGATCGTGCCCGCGATCTGGGCCGGCGTGCGCTGGATCGCCGATGCGCGCGTCCCGCCGGGCTCGAAGAAGCTCGGCGGAAGGCTCGGCGTGCCCGGGATCGGCTGCCACTGCGAGGCCGGGCAGGGCGTTGCCGTGCACGGTGCGGCCAGCGCGCACTGATACGACAGGGCTCCCGCCGCGGTGGGCACGCAGTGGACGAACTGGACGCCCTGCGCGCGGGCGCTCGGCGCCGTCGCCGCAAGCAGGCACACCGACGCCACGAGCGATGCGATCGCACTTCTCTGCACCATGTCCTCCTCGAATGCTGTGAGTCGCGCCCGCGGCGGGGCTGAAGAGATGAAACTGATTACCATTTTCATTTTTCGAGCCGCAAGGATCTTTGCGGCAGGAGGCCAGCATTTTCGCTTCTCGATATTGAAAATGATTTTCAACTTCAGTATGGCGACCGCAACGCAGGCCAGCGGACACGCGTCACCCCGAGCCTTCTTGCGAGCGCCGTCGCCACTCCGCGACGACGTCCAGCCCGCACAGGAGACCGCTGGTGACCATGCGACCCCCGAGCGCGACAGATCCCACACGTCCGACATGGTGCGTTCACCTGCTCGGCATCTTGCTCGTGCTGGGCGCGATCCCGGCTCCGTCGACGAGCGAGGCTGCGACTCTTCGTCTTGACACCACGCTCGCTGGCGCGGACTACGACGCGATCCTCGACGGCTTTCCCGGCCTGGCAGTGCTCGACGGGACCGGCGACCTGGCGGGCAATGCCCTCGCCGTCTCACTGAAGGCCGGCGTCACCGAAGAGCGCGCGATCCTCGAGCTGCCCCTGGCGCCGCTGGCCGGTGCGGCCGTCGACGCGTCGCAGATCGTGTCCGCGACGCTGCACTTCAACATCGACGACGTGCTGACGACCTTCGGTCCCGGCACCGATTTCGACGGGACGGCCACCGAACGCATCTTCGTCACGACGTATGCGGGCGACGGCGTGGTGGAGCTGCCCGACTTCGCAGCAGGAGCGTCGGCCGGCAGCGTCGCGACCGGGCCGCATGGATCGATCACCGACACGTCGGTACGCATCGGTGGGCCGATCGACTTCGCGGTGGATCTGACCGCGAGCGTCAAGCAGCTGTTCGCGAGTGGTGCCACCCACGTCGGCATCGTGCTGTCGACCGACGACAGCCCGACCGGCACGTCGATCGACGACCGCGGCGACGGCGGAACGGGCGCACCGGGCACGGGCGGTGCGGCGATGCCGTACGTCATCGTCGTCACCGTCGATGCCACGTCGACTCCCGAGCCGACACGCACACCCGGTGCGACCGCGACACCGACGCCGACCGCGGCCGCCACACCAACGAACGTCACTCCGAGCCCGTCAGCGACCACGAGCCCGACTGCGACCCCGACGCCGCCGGGCGTCACCGGCACGCCGTCGCCGACCGGCACGGGGGCCCCGGCCTTCACACCCACGCCGATCACGACCGCCGTGACACCGAGCCCGGAGCAGCCGACCCCCGTAGCGAGCAACACCCCGACGCCGACCAACGATGCCACCACGACGCCCGGAACGCCGACACCGCACGGCTCGGCGACGCCTGCTGCGTCGCCGGCCCCGACGGTCGCGCCGACCGCGACGTCCTCTCCGGCCGCCACACCGACTCCGGCGCTCAACGCGACGCCGAGCGCGACGACGAGTCCCGCTACCGACCGCACTCCGACACCGCGCCCGATCCTCACGACGTCGCCGCGCGCGACGGGCTCACCAGGCGGATCCACACCGACGCCTTCGCCGGCCGTCGGTGCGAATCTCGCCACCCTCCGTCCGGAGGCGAGCGGCGATCAGCTCGTGCTGCTCTACGACGCGCGCGACGGCTTCACGACCTTCTTGAACCTGCACAATCTGGGCGCCAACGGCCTCCGCGTACGGATCGTTCTGTGCGACTCGTCGCTCGAGGCGAAGCTCACACACGAGGCGGATCTGCCTGCGGGCAGCACGCGCACGTTCGACGTCGCGAGCCTGCGTGACATCGCCGGACTTCCCTCCGGATCGGGCGCCGCCTTCGCGATCGCGATCGGCGACGACGGCGAACCTCTCGTCACGCGGGCGCTCGCGGGCAGCTTCACCATCGCGAACCTGTCCACCGGCTCCGCGTGGGGAGCCCCCG
>JAIEPK010000529.1 GCA_019749875.1 Candidatus Binatia bacterium
GATCCGCGAGGCGCACGGTGCCGCCGCCGCGCGCGCCGTGCCCTGCGACCTGCTCGCGCGCGACGGCGTGCAGCCCGCCGTGCGCGCCGCGATCGCCGATCTCGGCGGCCTCGACGTGCTGTGCAACGTGGCGGGCATCGGCGGCCTGCGCCTCGATCTCGATCAGACCCTCGAGGACTGGGACCGCATCCTCGGCGTCAATCTGACCGGCACCTGGCTCGTCACGCAGGCGGCCCTGCCGGCGCTGCTCGCGAGCCGCGGCGCGATCGTCAACACGGCATCGACCGCGGGCACGGACGCGACGCCGTACTCGTCGGCCTATGCCGCGTCGAAGGGCGGCGTCGTGGCGCTCACGCTCTCGCTCGCCGTCAGCCACGCGAAGGCCGGCCTGCGCGTCAACTGCGTGGCGCCCGGTCCGATCGATACCCCGATCGCGCTGCAGTACATCCCGCCGGACGGCGCCGACCTGCAGCTCATCGGCAACCTCATCCTGCCGTTCGGCGAGGTCGGCCAGGCCGACGAGGTTGCTGCGGTGTTCGCGTTCCTCGCCTCGCGCGACGCGAGCCACGTCAATGGCCAGGTCGTGCGCGTCGACGGCGGCAAGCGCGCGTGACGTCTCAGACCTGAATCATCTCCAGGCACGCGCCGTCGGGATCGAAGAAGAACAGCGCCCAGAGGCCGTCGAGCGGGATCTCCGGCCCCATGTCGAGCCACGCCGGCGGCGCGGTGCACGCGACGCCACGCCGCGCGAGCTCGGCATGCCACCCGTGCGCGTCGTCGACCAGGAACGCGACCCGGAACGGCCCGACCTGGTTCGCGACCGCGCGCGGACGCTCGGCGAGCGTCGGTGCGTGCCACTGCTCGAGCCGCAACGCGTAGTGCTCCGGGCGCTGCGGCAGCTCGAGCGTCGCCGCGTCCCAGCGCGCCTCGCCGGCACCGCCGAACGACGCCCCCGGCCCCGTCGCGTCACGCTCGCGCGCGACCACCGTCAAGCCGAGGGCGCGCTCGTACCACGCGATCGCGCGCTCGAGGTCACGGCACACGATCGTCACGGCGCGCGCCTGCACCGGCTCGCGGCAGCGCGGGTCCTCGACCAGCTCGATCGCGCTGCCGTCGGGATCGAGCGCCCACGCCACACGCGACCGGTCGGCGCCGCGTTCGACCACTGCCGGCGCCAGGACGCCAGCTCCCGCCGCGGCGAGGCGCTGCAGCACGTCGTCGAGTGACGGCACCGCGTACGCCACGCGATGGATGCCGGGGGTCGGAGCAAACCCGGGCGCTCGGCCGATCGGCGCGGGCCGCTCCCAGCGCAGCAGGTCGAGCGACGCCGCTGCTCCCATGCCGCGCGGATCGTCGAGCACGTAGGCGTCCCACAGCGCGTCGCCGTGGATGCCGAATGCAGCACCGGGCTGTGGTCTCTCCGGCTTCGTGTGCGCGCTCACCACGAGACCGAGCGCGCTCTCGTAGAACGCACGCGAACGAGCGAGGTCGGTGCAATTCACGTTGACGTGCATGAAGCCGCTGATGTTCGGCATCCGGTCCTCGCGAGCGGTTCTGCGTCTCCGGCAGGTGGCGCCGCCGTTCAGGGCGTCGGCTTCGCCGCGACGCTGCGCAGGAACACGATCACGAGGCGGATCTGCTCGTCGCTCATCTTGTTGCCGTACTTGAGCATGACCTTGTTCTTGCCGATTGCCTCGCCGCCCTTCTTGGTGATGTCGAGCAGGTACTGGTCGGTCCACGACTGGTTCAGGGCCGGATCGGTCCAGTCGTGCATCTTGACCGGCTCCTTCAGCATGCCCAGCAGGTAGCCGTCGCCCTTGCCGCCGAAGCCGTGGCACTGCGGGCAGCCCTGGTCCTTGAAGATCTTCTGACCTTGCTCGATCTGCGCGTCGTCCGCGAACGCTGCACCGCTCGCGGAGAGCAACGCGCACGCGACGAGCGCGCACAGCGCGGAACGAGCGCGGGATCCCGATGCCGTCATGACGTCTTCCTCGCGGTGTCGGCGGCGCGCTGCCGCATGATCGTCTCGACGCGCTGCTTGAGGCCCGGCACGTAGGCGTACAGCGTCGTGAAGTCGGCGCGGCCCATCGCGACCACCTCGAGGCTCGTCCGCGCGCGCACGGTCGCCGTGCGCGCGGCATCGCTGATCAGCGCCATCTCGCCGAAGTACTCGCCCGGACCCATGGTCGCCAGCAAGCGCTCCTCGCCGTCGGGCATCTCGCGGATGATCTCGACCTCGCCCGACACGATCGAGTACACGAGGTCGCCGGGATCGCCCTGGCGAAACACGGTCTCGCCCGGCTCGAAGCGCAGCGAGGTGACGCCGCGACGGCGGAAGACGTCGGTGATGGCGACACCCGCTGCGAGCAGCGCACCGATCACGATGCAGCCCTGGCCGACGATCAGGAAGAGCGACAGCGTCACCGCCGTCAAGTAGTGCACGGCGAGCAGCGTGATCAGGGCCGCGACGACGATCAGCACGCGCGCCGTGAGCAGGATGCGGCGTCGCACGCGCGGCGCCGGCAGGCGCAGCACGTCCGGCGACGCCTCCGCGAGCGTCAGCCCCGGCTGCGCCATGACTCGAGGCTCGGATGCGCGGGCGCGTGGCACGTCATGCAGGACGTGACCTCGGCGCCGGTGTCGGGATCGCGCTCGACGAGGTTGCGCGCGATCATCAGGTGCACGCCGCGCCCCGAGGTGAGAAAGTCCGCACCGCCGGCGTGGCAGTCGAGGCAGATCTGGTTCCGGTAGCGCCGGTAGGTGTGGATCTGCTCCTCGCCGAGCGCGGTCTTGGACGCGATCAGCCAGTGGTAGAGATGCGCGAAGCCGCGCAGCTTCGCGTCGGCCGAGCCCCAGACGCCGTAGTCGGCGTGACAGCGGTAGCACTCGTGCTGCGTGATCCAGCGCTGCTTGTAGTGCACCGCGGCCAGCGACGCGCTCGCCGGATCCTCCATGTCGCTGACGTAGAGGTTCATCGCGCTGTGGCAGGAGTGGCAGAACTCGACCGACTTCGAGCCCTCGACGGTCGTGTAGGCGCCGAACAGCATCATGAACACCGGCAGGACGCACAGCCCCAGCACCCCGAGCGCGCTCGCCGCCGTCGGGCTCAGGCGGCGCTCGCCGAGCAGCGCGCCGCCGATCACCAGCACGAGCACCGCGATCGCCAGCGCCGTGGTGACGACGGCACCCAGCTCGGCGAAGTCGCCGCTGCGCGGGAACGGCTGCTCGAGCATCCGTTGCGCGATCTCGTCGGTGATTCCTGACATCGCGGTGCGCACGCGTGTACCACGGGTCGACCGGGCGCGGAACCGTTCGCGCGCTGCCCTGGTTTCGTCGACCGTCGAAGTCTGGAAGCCTCCGCCGACTCGTGATAGCGCCGCTTCGGCTCGACGCGGTCGCAGCCAGAAAAGGAGCGCGAAGATGCCCCGTAGTTTCACGACCCTCGTCGCCGCGTCGCTCGCGGCCGGTGCCCTGCTGCTCGCCGGACGACCGGCCCTCGCCGAGGATGCGCCGCAGGGCAAGGAGCTCTTCATCAAGTACTGCGGCTCGTGCCACGGACCCGACGGCAAGGGCGACGGCTACCTGTCGGGCGTCCTCAAGCAGAAGCCCGCGGACCTGACGCTGATCGCGAAGAAGAACGGCGGCAAGTTTCCCGAGCAGACGGTGATGCGCTTCATCGACGGCACGACGGACGTCCGCGCGCACGGCAATCCGGACATGCCGGTGTGGGGCGAGGTCTTCAAGCAGCAGATCGCGAGCTCGCCGACGCAGCAGGCCGAGATCCGCGCGACGATCCTCGCGATCGTCAACTACATCGGGTCGATTCAGCAGAAGTGACGGCGCACGGCGCCGGTTGAGAATCGCCGTGCGCCGTGCTGCATCCCGGTCTCATGACGGATGCAGTGCAGGCGCTCGGCGAGCGTTTTCCTCGAAAGCGCGTCGTCGTGACGGGTGCGGCGAGCGGTCTCGGTCTCGAGCTGTGCCGGCGCTTCGCGCGCGGCGGCTGGACGATCGGCATGCTCGACGTGAACGGGGCGGCGCTGGACGCGGCGGGCACCGAGGTCGAGCGCCTGGGCGGTCGCGTGCGGCGCGCGGTGGTGGACGTGACCGACGCCGACGGCGTGCGCGCGGCGATCGATGCATTCGTCGGCGAAGCGCAGGGGCTCGACGTCATGGTCAACAATGCCGGCGTCGCGGTCGGCGGCGATTTTCTCGAGACGCCGCTCGACGATTGGCGCTGGATCGTCGGCATCAATCTGCTCGGCGTCGTGTACGGCGCACATGCGGCGCTGCCGGCATTGCTGGCGAGCCGGAGCGGCCTGCTGCTCAACGTCGCGAGCGCGGCGGGCTTCGCGTCGTCGGCGAGCATGAGCGCCTACAACTCGACGAAGGCGGCCGTCGTGGCGCTCAGCGAGACGCTGTACGCGGAGACCATCGGCACGGGCGTCCAGGTCTCGGTCGCGATGCCGTACTTCTTCAAGACCGGTCTGCTCGCGACGCTGCGCGGCTCCGCGCAGGGCAGGCGTGACGCAGAGCGCATGTTCGAGCGCACGCCGTACACGCTGGAGCAGGCGGCAACCGACGTGCTGAACGGCGCCGTCGCGGGTCGCTTGTACGTGCTGGCCCCGCGCTGGCTCGCGTTGCTCTGGCTGGTGAAGCGCGTCAACGGTCCGTTCTTCCTGCGTCTGTTCCGCCGGCTGCGCGATCGCGAGCTCGGCCGCAGGGCCGCGTCCGCCTGAGCCCGCGTCGCGTGCCTCGTCGGCGCGGATCGGCGCTCAAGCCGGCATGGCATCCGGCCGATGCCCTCGACAGACGCCATGGCGCGACCGCAGGACACCGTCGAGATCGTGCACGCCGAGCTGCCGGACGCTCTACGCTACCAACGGTCGGAGGCGCGGATGGCGACCACGTTGCCGGCGCGGCTCACCACCATCGAGGGCGACATCGTCCCGGTGCTGCTCGCGGACCTGAGCCCGACCGGCGTCATGCTGGTCACCGACCGGCGCTTCGCCCAGAGCCTGCCGCCGGCGCTCGGTGTGACCGCGTGGCTCGAATTCTTTCTCGACGAGATCGAGGTCGCCGGCGCCGCGGTCCGGATCCGCGGCTGCAAGCCGCGCGGCCGCTTCCAGCTCGAGCTCGGCTGCTCGTTCGTCGACCTGAGCGACGGTGCGCGCACGTCGATCCGCTCCAAGGTCGCCGCGTCGCGCATCGCGCGCCGCCGCTGATCGGCGGCGCACACGCCGCGCCTGTGGCGCGTGGCGTCGAGCTCGTGCGTGATGCGCTTCGGGCGCACTCCGGCGCGGCTCCGTCGCCGGAAGCATTGACGCGCACCGCGATTCCAGCCTTGTCTGGCTGCCGAAGGGAGCGTGCATGGCTGGCCTCGCGGGGAAGAAGATTCTGGTGATCGGTGCGTCCGCCGGGATCGGCGCCGGGATCGCGCGCCGGGTCGGTGCCGCGGGGGCCGACGTGCACCTCGCGGCACGCCGCCTCGACAAGCTCGCCGAGCATGTCGACGCGATCCGTGCGGCGGGCGGCCGCGCGACGGCCCATGCCTGCGATCTCGAATCCGGCGCCAGCGTGGCGGCCCTCTTCGAGGCGGTGGCGCGCGACGGCGAGCCGCTCGACGCGATGATCAACACCGCGGCGATGCTGTGGCTCGAGCCGTTCGCGACGCAGACGGAAGATGCCTGGCGCACGATGATCGCCATCAACCTCGCGGGTGCGGTCTGCGCCACGCAGCACGCGCTCGCCCACATGCTGCCGCGCGAGCGCGGCCACATCCTGCACGTGACGTCCACCGCCGGCGCGCTCGCGATCCCGTACCTCTCCGTCTACTCCGCGACCAAGGCCGGGCTCGCGCACTTCTTGACCGCGATGCGCGGCGAGTACGGGCGCAGCGGCGTGCGCTTCACGGAGCTGCAGATCGGCAACACCGGCGGCACCGAGGGCGGTGGCGTCGTGCACCACCCGCCCGGTGAGGACGGCATCCGCAGCATCATGCGCTGGACCGGTGCGCCGTCGATGATGAACGTCGACGACGTGGTGGAGGCCGCGATGTACGCGCTGTCGACGCCGCCGCACGTGCGCCTCGATCGGATCGTGATCCGCGAGGTGGCGGAGATTCCGACGTGAGGCGAGCAGCGGGGCGACGCGCGCCCTGGGCCTCCTTCGTCGTGCTCGCGGTCGCGGTGTTCCTCCTCGGCGGCGGGCGCGGGGCAGGGGCCGAGGCCCCGCGTCCGAAGGCCGGCATCGTGCCCACCGATCTGGCGACCGTTGCCGCGGCGAAGGGTCCGACCCTCGCGTCGGATGCACTCGACACGACGCTCGCCGGCAAGCGCGTGCGCTTCGTGGCCCAGGTCGCCGAGGCCGGCAAGACCGCCGCCGGCGAGGCCGTCCTGATCTTGACGGACGGCAGCACGCGCGTCGTGTTCCGCATGCCGGACACGCTCGGGCGCGCGGAGCGCTTGACGCCCGGCACCGACTGGGAGGTGATCGCGCGCCTCGACCGTCCGGTGCAGCTCGCCGACGGACGTGCCGCGATCGCGGTGATGCCCGACATTCTCGTCAAGACGCCCGGTCTGCCGGCCGAGGAGAAGCCGACCGACGTCGTCGCGATGGTGGTCGGCGAGACCATGTTCATCGATCCGCCGCTGGTGCCGTACGAGTCCGACGAGCCGCTCTACCGGACGCGCATCACCGATCCCGGCAAGGGCCTCAAGGCCGACTTCACGGACCCGCGCTCGAGTGCCCTCGCCGCGGCGAAGGACGACCAGGGCCGCACGATGTACAACGCGATCCGCACCGATCGCGCGGCCGACGGACGCGAGCGCACGACCAGCTGCATCTTCCGCAACGACGACGGCAAGCTGCGCATGATCGAGTACGGCGAGGTCGAGGTCGATCCCGCGACCAAGCAGCGCAGCAACGAGACCTCGGTCAACCTCGAGCACGAGGAGTTCAACGACACCTGGTCGGCGCGCAAGCGCGCCTTCGAGCCGAACACGTACGCCGCGACGTGCCTCGCGACGGCGATCAGCGGGTTCCCGCTCGGGACTGCGAAGGTCGTGCGCTTCTACGTTTACGGCGGACGCGGCATCCCGGTGCCCGTGTACGCCTACCTCGACGGCGAGGAGACGATCGACGTGCGCGGCCGTCCCGAGCGCGCGACGCGGATCCGCGTGGGGCTCGACGTCCGGCAGACGTCGAAGTCGATCGACGTCCCCGAGGTGTGGCGCCAGCACGCCGAGGCCGGCAGCGAGGTCTGGTTCTCGGGCGAGTCGACCTACTGGATCGCGAGCGCGGCGCCGCACGAGATGCTCAAGTTCGAAGGTTCGCTCGGGCCGCCGGGCGCTCCGGAGGCGGTGATCGAGCGCGTCCGCTGATCCGTCGCGCACGCGAGGCGGCGGCGACGCCTGTGCTTGCTCGACGTCGAGCGCCCTGCCGATCCCCGCGGCATCGCCGGCGCCCGTTCCGTCGCGGGCGCGCGAACGTTGTGGCAGAGTGTCGCGATGCTGCGGCTCGTGTTCTGCCTCGCCATCGCCATCTGGCTCGGCGCGATCGTGTGCTTGTCGTTCGTGGTCGCGCCGATCGCGCACGGACAGTTCCCGGCGCACGAGGCGCGCCGCTTCCTGCGGCCGCTGTTCCCGCGCTACTACCGGCTGGGCACGGTCTGCGGTCTGATCGCGCTCGGCGTGGTTCTGCTGGGCCGCGCCGGACTGTCCGACGAGGAGGTCGCGCGGCTCGCGATTCCCGTCGCGACCGCGATGTTGACCAGCCTCGGCGGCGAGCTCATCGCACCGAAGCTGCGTGAGCTCGACGGGGAAGACGAGCGCTTCGGCTGGCTGCACCAGATCGCGGCGATGCTGAACACGACCACGCTCGCGGCACTGGTGCTCGCGGTCGCCGGCGCCGTCATGCGCTGAGCCTGCGCGAGGCCGGGCGGGCGGCCGGCCGGCAGCGATGCTGCCGTCAAGCAGGACGGACGAGCAGGAACGCAGCCGTGCGATGCGCGAACGCGAGACGCCCCGCGGTGTCGCGGTGCATGCCGAGCCCGGCGCGGTCGCCGTCGACCGATGCGGCTGCCAGCGCACGCAGCTCGCGCTCGGTCTCGTCGTCGGGCCCGCCGTGCGCGATCCACTCGTCGACCGTGATGCCGAGCTCGCCGCGCGCCGTGTGCCGGACGTCGAGCCGCGCCGAATCGAACAGCCGGACGAGCTCCGACTGCGGCAACGCGCGGACGTGCGTCGGGTCGCAGAGGCGCTCCATGCGATCGTGCAGCGCGGCGCGGCCGGGCTCGTCGCTGCCCAGCATGTCGGCGATCACCAGTCGCCCGCCCCGTCGCGCCACCCGGCGCATCTCGGCGAGCACGCGCTCGGGGCGCGTGAAATGGTGGAACGCCGCGCGGCACGCGACCACGTCGAAGCTCTCGTCCGCATACGGCAGCTGCTCCGCGTCGCCGCTCGCGAACGTCACGTTGCCGAGCCCGCGCCGGCTCGCTTCCGCACGCGCGAGGTCGAGCAGCGCCTCGGTCGCGTCGAAGCCGGTCACCTGCTCTGCCCGCGCGGCGAAGGCCATGGTCAGGAATCCGGGTCCGCACGCGACGTCGAGCACGCGATCGCGGGGCAAAGCAGCGGCGAGCTGGACCAGGCCGTCGAGACCGCGCTGGTCCGTGGTTTGACGCATCCGCGCGTAGATCTCCGCCTGCCTCGTGAACTGCGTGCGAATGCGGTCGACGTGCCGTTCCACGCGCAGATTGTGCACCGGCGCCGCGCGGCGCGAAAGGGGTCCGACCACGACGTGCGGCTTCAGTCCGCGGTACGTTTTGACGACAGACGAGCGTAGCGCGAAGGACGCGTGTCGGACGGCGAAGGGAGGATGGGGATGGCCAGACGAGCCGCGGGATCGACCGGGCGGTTGCGAAGTCCCGCGCGCCGCCGCCTTCTCGTCAGCGGTACGACGACGGCGATCGCGGCGGTCGCGAGCGGCATCCCGCGTCCCGCGGCTGCTGCCGTTGCGAAGCGTGCTGCGAGCGATTTCGCGGGGTACGTGCCGCGTCCCGCGCCGACGCAATACGACTTCAGCGTCACCGAGCAGGCGATGTCGCCGGACGGCGGACCGGCGGTACCGGCCGTCACCGTCAACGGCACCATTCCCGGACCCGAGATCCGCGTGCGCGAGGGCGAGACGCTGCGCGTGCTGGTGCGCGACGGCCTCGCGAGCTCGCCGACGACGATCCACTGGCACGGGCTGCTCGTTCCCGCCGGGATGGACGGGGTTCCCGACATCTCGAACGCGCCGATCGCGCCGCGACAGATGTACGTCTACGAGTACCCGATCCGCCAGACCGGCACGTACTGGTACCACTCGCACTACGGATTCCAGGAGCAGCAGGGGATGTACGGGGCGTTCGTGATCGAGGAGGCGCACGACCCGGTGCGCGCCGATCGTGATGCCGTGGTGCTGCTCGGCGACTGGCTGCATCGTGCACCGGCGGCGGTCTTCGCGGCCCTGCGCGGTGCGAGAGACGCACCGGCGGATCGCGCCGCACCGACGTCCGCCGCGCGGGGCGGCGGGACGGCGACGATGCCGGCGATGCCCGGCATGGGTGCGGCCGCGGGCGCGGATCTGTCCGACGTCGAGTATCCGGCATTCCTGCTGAACGGGCGCGCTCCGGCGACGCCGTGGACGTTCGAGGTGCGACCCGGCGACCGCGTCCGCCTGCGTCTCGTGAACGGCGGCGCGTCGACCTACTTCCGCGTGCAGCTCGACGACCATGCTCTCGAGGTGACGCACGCCGACGGGCTCGCCGTGCAGCCGTTCGTGGTCGACGAGATCCTGATGGGGATGGGCGAGACCTACGACGTCGTGGTGCGGATCGCGCGCGCCGGCAGCTTCACGCTGCACGCGGTCGCGCAGGACGGCTCCGGGCAGGCCGTCGGCGTTCTGCACACGCCCGGCGTGCCGCCGTCGGTGAGCAGCGAGCTGCCGCCGCCGGGCAAGCGCCGGCTCGCGTACGCGCAGCTCCGCGCACCGGAGCCCACCCTGCTGCCGCAGGGGCCCGTCAAGTCCTTCCGCCTGCCGCTGCAGGGCGACATGAAGCGCTACGTGTGGATGATCGACGGACAGGCGTGGCCGAAGGCGGATCCGCTCGAGATCTCACCCGGTGATCGCGTGCAGGTCGAGCTCGTCAATCAAACGATGATGTGGCACCCGATGCATCTGCACGGGCACTTCTTCCGCGTCCTGAACGGTGCCGGCGACTTCTGCCCGCTGAAGCACACCGTGAACGTCGCGCCGGGCGAGACATTGCAGTTCGAGTTCACCGCCGACAACCCGGGCAAGTGGTTCTTCCACTGCCACAACGCCTACCACCTCGAGGCCGGCATGGCGCGGGAGTTCGTGTACGTGACGTGAGCCCCGCGGCTTCGTCCGGGCCGTCGCTGCGCACCTCGGACGATCGCCGGGCCGACCGTTCGCGTCAAACCAGATCGAGCAGATCCGGGATCGCGCGGATCACATGGCGCGGCTGCGGAACGTCGGGCGGCGGGCGCTTGTCGTCGCGGTGCCAGAGCAGCACCGAGCGCATTCCGGCGCGATTGGCGCCGGCGACGTCGGCGGGCAGGGAGTCGCCGACGAACAACGCCTCGTCCGCCCCGCAGCCCGCGCGCGCGAGCGCGAGCGCAAAGATGCCGGGATCCGGCTTGCACGACCCGGCGGCCTCGCTCGACAGCAGCGAGTCGAAGTGCTCGCGCAGCTCACCGCGGTCGATCAGGTGGTGCAGGTCGTCCTCGTCGATGTTGCTGACGATGCCCAGGTGCAGGCCGCGCGCGCGCAGCGCGCGCAGCGTGTCGACGACACCGCGCCGCAGCCGGAAGTCGCGTGCGCGCCGCTCGTGCTGGATCGCGAACCAGCGATCGATCTCCGCCTCCCCGAGCTCTCGTCCGAGCAGGCTGCCCATGCCGCGCACCGCGTCGGCGAAGAAGTCGCGGTGCAGGTAGTACGGCCGCGGCAGGTAGTCGCGGTACGTGCGCGCCGTCGCGGCGCGATGCGCGCGGGCGAGGTCCGCGGCGCTGGCCGCGATCCCGACCTCGCGCGCGAACACCTCGAGCGACTCGAGCTGCGCACCGGCGAGGTCCGCGTAGTCGAAGAGGGTACCGCCGAAGTCGAACAGAACGGCCTTCACGGGCGTGCTCACGGCGGCGGATGCTAGCCGCCGGCTCGACCGCATGCCACGCCGATCCGGTCGCAGCGCACGCGCGCAGGGAGCGGTCGGTCCGTCTCGCTTGCCCCGTCAGCGCCCGGCAGGTAGGTCCCTCGGCACGCGGACTGGCACACGTCGTGCCACCATCGCCGCACTTCACCCCGAGAGAGAGATCCATGGCCAAGCAGAACGCCTTCGAGCGCTTCAAGGGAACGCCCGGCTACATCGCATCCGGTCCGCTGGTGGACGCGGTGAACTGCGCGATCGCGCTCGAGCGCCCGCTGCTCATCAAAGGCGAGCCGGGCACGGGCAAGACGGTCCTGGCGCGGCACGTGGCCGAGGGCCTCGGGATGCCGCTCATCAACTGGCACATCAAGTCGACCACCAAGGCGATCGACGGACTCTACGTCTACGACACCGTGCAGCGCCTCAACGACAGCCGCTTCGGCAGCGGCGACGTGAGCGACATCGCCCGCTACATCAAGCTCGGCCCGATCGGCCAGGCGTTCGCCGCGGAGACTCGTCAAGTACTGCTGATCGACGAGGTCGACAAGGCCGATCTCGAGTTCCCGAACGATCTGCTGCACGAGCTCGACGAGATGCGCTTCAACATCACCGAGACCGGCGAGGAGGTCGTCGCGAAGGAACGCCCGGTGGTGATCATCACCTCGAACAACGAGAAGGAGCTGCCCGACGCGTTCCTGCGTCGCTGCATCTTCCACTTCATCGAGTTCCCGGACCGGAACCTGATGAAGCAGATCGTCGCCGTGCACCACAAGAACCTCGACGCGAAGCTGCTCGACCAGGTGCTGATCAAGTTCTACTGGCTGCGCGAGCAGAACGAGCTGCGCAAGAAGCCGTCGACGTCGGAGCTGGTCGACTGGATCAGCGCGCTCCTGCGCTCGGGCATCTCGAACGAGCAGCTCGAGTCGCACATCCCGTTCCTCGGCGCGCTGCTCAAGAAGGAGCAGGACGTCGACGCGCTCGCGAGCTACGACCAGCGCGGCGGCAAGTATCCGGCCAAGTGGAGCGACCTCGGCCCGCGCTACAACCAGTAGCGCGACCGCGACGACGATCAGGATGGGCACGCCGCTCGACCGCGATCCGTACGTCAGCCTGCTGAGCTACAAGCGCGACGGCGGCGGCGTCGAGACCCCGGTCTGGGCGGCACCGCTCGACGGCAAGCTCGTCGTCTTCACCTTGAAGGACTCGTTCAAGGTGAAGCGCATCCGGCGGAACCCGCGGGTGCGCGTCGCGAAGTGCGGCGTCGCGGGCAAGCTGCAGGGGCCGTGGCTCGACGGCAGCTGCGTGCTGGTCACCGACCCCGCGCACGAGGCGCGCGCCTACGACGCGCTGAACGCGAAGTACGGCTGGCAGATGCGCCTCGGCACGCTGATGCGCTCGCTGTTCGGGGGTCTCGACAAGCGCTGCGTCCTCGAGATCACGCTCGACGCCTGAGGACTGCCGCCGGGAGACGTTCTTCGTTCGCTGTCTCCGAGGCGGGAGAAGCGCGCTGCGGACCGCGCGCCTCTCCGGCCGTCACGGACGTCGACGCGGGCACGGCATCGATCACGATCGACGTGCGCTGCTCTCGCTCAGCGTGCGATCCATGCGTCGCCCCACGCCCAGCCAGTGCCCGGCGCGTACGCGGCCGGCGCCTGATTGCACCAGCCCGACGCGGGGAACGGGCGACACTCGTACAGCCGCCCGTCGCTGCCACGGACGACGGTGCCGGGGCCGTACGTGCCGATGCCCGCCGGATACACGGGCTCGTCGCCGCCGCCCGGTCCCGTGACGTCGACCTCGAAGCGCAAGCTGCGGCCGTTCGCCGCGTACACCAGGTTGCCGCCGATGGTGCGCGTCGGCACGACGTCACCCGACTGCTGCAGCACGCCGATGTGCACCAGCTGCGACTGTGCGTTCACCGCCTTCGCGAGCGCGACCGGCCAGCGCGCGCGCGTGCGATCGCCTTGCTTGATCTTGACGCGGATCTGCTCCAGGTCCGCACCGGTCTCGTCGAACAGCCGGAACGTGACGGTCGAGCGCGCGGCGAGCGGTGACGGGGCCGCGATGCGTCCGATCTGCTTCCAGCCGAGGTCGACGCCGCCGCTCATCTGCACGTCGCTGCAGGAGTAGAACGCTTCCGGGCTGTCGGAGCGTTGCCAGATCGCGAAGATCACGTGCCGGCCGCTGCGCGGCGGGATCGTGCACGGGATCCGGTAGACCTGCCGCCCCTCGGCGTCGGTCGTCAGCGGCACTGGTCCGCTGGTGCAGAACGGGTCGACGTCGTCCCAGCCGAGGGGCTCGTTCGCATCCCACCCGTCGCGCGTCACGTAGATCTGCCAGTCGCGCGTCGCGTGCGGCGCGGTCGCATGGAACACGAGCTCGAAGCTGCCGTCGGCCGCGGGAACGAGCGGCGTGGTGCGCCAGTCGTCGCGTCCGAGCGCCAGGCCCGCGAAGTCCGGGTTGCCGCCGCTGCACAGCTGGCCGTCGGCGATCACGTCGCGGTGGTGCCCGTCGGCGGATGCTTGACGCATGCCGTTCCAGTCGTACAGCGCCTGCTTGCCGCCGGCCTCGACCGCCGCGCGGCAGGCGGGATCCTGCGGATTCTCGATGCTGCCGTCGAAGGCGCAGCGATGGATGCGGCTTTCGGGGACGATCATGGTGCCGTGCGCGAAGGCGCGCGTGGCGGGGAACGACAGCGAGAGAAGGGCGCTGCCGAGCACGACGAGCGGCAGGCGGACGGATCTGTTCATGAGCGGAACCTCCTTGCGCGAGCGGCCAGCCACGGCACCCGCGGTGCACCACGAAAGGCCTTCCCTAATCGTGTCCGGGCGGCGGCGAAACCCGGAAACGACGCCGCGTCGCCGTCCGGGAGACGACTTCCGGGCCGACGCGGCGGGCGCCACAGAAGCGTCCATCGCGTCCGACGTCGCGGGCGCGCGGTCCGCCGGTCGACGACGGGCCGGTTGCTCGACCAGCGCCGGGCCGGTACTCGGAGTCCGAATGTTCCTCGACCTCTTCTACGGGCTGCGCGACGAGGGCGTCCCGATCGCGATCCAGGAATGGCAGACGTTCCTCGAGGCGCTCGAGGAAGGGCTGCACGGCTCGAGCCTGCTGCGCTTCTACCACCTCGGCCGCGCCTGCCTGATCAAGAGCGAGACCTACTTCGACTCCTACGACAAGGTGTTCGCGAAGGTCTTCAAGGGCGTCGAGGGCGCGCTGGGCGAGGACATCACCGAAGAGATCCTCGACTGGCTGAAGGACCCGAAGAACTTCCCGGAGCTGACGCCCGAGCAGCTCGCCGAGCTCGAGCACCTGACGCAGGACGAGCTCATGCGCCGCTTCCTCGAGACGCTCGCCGAGCAGACCGAGCGTCACGACGGCGGCAACAAGTGGGTCGGCACCGGCGGCCGCTCACCGTACGGCCACGGCGGCGTGCACCCGACCGGCATCCGCGTCGGCGGACCCGCGAAGTCGCGCTCGGCGATGAAGGTCGCGGAGGAGCGCCGCTTCTCCGACTACCGGACGGACATGGCGCTCGACATGCGCCAGATGCGCGTCGCGCTGCGCCGCCTGCGGCAATTGACGCGCACGGGCCCGCAGACCGAGCTGTCGCTCGACGACACCATCGACGAGACGTGCAAGAACGCCGGCGAGATCGAGCTGGTGTTCCGCGCGCCGCGCAAGAACGACGTTCGGCTGCTGCTCTTGATGGACGTCGGCGGCACGATGGACCCGTACTACGAGCCGGTGAGCCAGCTGCTGACCGCGCTGCACGAAGAGCGCGGCCTGCGCGACTTCCAGGCCTACTACTTCCACAACTGCATCTACGACCACGTCTACACGCGTGCGCGCTTGACGCGCGCCGACGCCGTGCCGACGGGCGACGTCCTGCGCCGCCTCGATCCGCGCTGGAAGGTCGCGATCGTCGGCGACGCTGCGATGCACCCGGCGGAGCTGGTCGAGCCCTACGGCGGCATCGATCCGCGCATCACCTCGCCGACGCCCGGCATCCGGTGGCTGCACCGCATCGCGGACCACTTCGATCGCGCCGTGTGGATCAACCCGGACAAGAAGGAGATCTGGGAGGACTACCAGACGGTGCGCACCGTCAAGCGCCTCTTCCCGATGTTCCACCTGAGCGTCGACGGCCTGACCGAGGCCGTGCAGTCGCTGGTCGGCGCGCGGCAATAGGTTCGCCCGCGCTCAGCTCTGGCGAGCAGGGTATCCTCCGGCTGTGGTCCGTGCCGTCGCGTGTGGCGGCGGCGCAGACGCTTGCCGAGTCGCTCGCCCACAAGCAGCGCTGCGCCGACAAGCAGGTTCCAGCCAAGCAGCGTACCGGCGACGCGCGCATCAACCGGCAGTACGGTGAAGACGCAACTGGAGACGACGCACGCCGTGAGCAGACCGACGGCGCACGCCGCCGCTGCGAGGCGCGATCGTGTCCGAAGAAGCGAGCCGATGGCGATGCCGACGGCGCTCGCGCACGCATCGTCGGGAAGCCGGATCGCCAGCATGGTCAGCTGGCCCGCTGCCCAGCTCCAGCCCGCATCTGCGAGCTGCCGGGTCAGCGGGCTGCGATGGGGATAGACGAACAGACTGAACCACCAGGCGGAGATCCACGGCAGCACGAGCATTTCCAGCGCGGCCCCCAGCAGCACGGCTCCGGAGAGGAGCGCGATGGTGCGAGTGCTTCCTCCGTCCCACGTTTCGTGATCGCGCGCTCCTGCGCCGCCGTTGCCCATCCTGCTCCACCGGCGGTGCCTCCGTCTCCGTCGAGATTGACCGAAGGTGTATCGGCGGACGCAACCAGCCGCTGGAGCCGGTCTCAGGGCCGCCGGCTTCAGCGGCGCGAGACGAGGTCCGCGACACGGACGCTGCTTCCATCGGGAAGCGCCAGCAGCTCAGCGGGACGTGCCCTTCGCGACACGCGGTACCGGCTCACGGCCCGGTCCGGCCGCTGCGACACCTCGACGATCCGTTCGGGCACGTTGACGATCCAGTACTCGGGGATGCCGGCGCGCGCATAGGCGACGCGCTTGCGCTTGCGGTCGAAGGCGAGGCTCGCGTCGGAGACCTCGATGAGCAGCAGGATCTGCTCTGGCGTCGGGTGGCCACTCTCGTAGTCGTCGGGGTCGTGGAGGCACACCGCCAGATCCGGCTCGGGCTCGCTGTACGGATCGAGGTGGATCGGCGTCTGGCAGCGAACGCTGTATCTCCCACTGAGCAAGGGGATCAGCAGCCCGGCGAGCCGGTTCACGCTCGCGGCGTGCGGCGAGTTCTGCGGGCTCATGGCGATGATCTCTCCGTCGAGCAGCTCGACTCGCTCGTCGCGGAAGAGGCCGGCGTCGTGCATCCGGTAGTACTCCTCGCGCGTGAAGCGCCTGGGCTCGGGAGCCCGGGAGGAAGTCGCCATGCGGCGAGCGTAGCGACGCTTGCGAAGGGCAGTCAATGCACGCCCGGACAAGCTCTCGTGTCGCGGTGCTCACACCGGGACCCGATCCGCAGACGCGCGTCCGGCGCCTCATCGAGCCTCCTTCCTGCGTGCAGTCGCTGGTCGCTGCGCGGCGGTAGGGCGCGGCGCGCCGCTCAGCGGCGCGACACGAGGTCGGCGACGCGGACGGTCGACCCGTCGGGCAGCGTCAGCAGCTCGCCTGGACGCGCGCGCCGCGACACGCGGTAACGGCGCGCGGCGCGGTCGGGACGCTGCGACACCTCGACGATGCGCTCGGGGACGTTGACGATCCAGTACTCGGCGATGCCGGCGCGCGCGTAGGCGACGCGCTTGCGCTTGCGGTCGAAGGCGAGGCTCGCGTCGGAGACCTCGATCAGGAGCAGGATCTGCTCGGGGGTGGGGTGGTCGCTCTCGTAGTGGTCGGGATCGAATGTGCAGATCGCGAGATCCGGCTGCGGCTGGCTGTACGGATCGAGTCGGACGGGGAGCTGGACGCGCGTCGTGTACCGACCGACGAGCATCGGCACGAGGAGGCTCGTGAGCCGTCCGACCGTCGACGCGTGCGGCGGGTTGTTCGTGCCCATGGCGATGATCTCTCCGTCGAGCAGCTCGACGCGCTCGTCGCGGAAGAGTCCGGCGTCGTGCATCCGGTCGTACTCCTCGCGCGTGAAGCGCCTGGGCTCCGGGGCCCGGGAGGAAGTCGCCATGCGGCGAGCGTAGCGACGCCCGCGAACGGCAGTCAATGCACGCTCGGACAAGACCTCGCGGTCCGGCGGCACCGGACTCGACGGACGCCCGTCCGCCGCCTAAAAGGGCTTCTTTCCTTCGAGCAGACCGCGCGGGCCGCCGCCCGCGCCGCACGAGAGATCAGCCATGGGACGCATCTTCGAGACACGCAAGGCCACCATGTTCGCCCGCTGGGACAAGATGGCGAAGGCATTCCACCGCATCGGAAAAGAAATCACGATCGCGGTGAAGGCGGGCGGTCCGAACCCGGAGTCGAACCCGCAGCTGCGCCGCGTGATCCAGAATGCGCGCGCGGTCAACATGCCGAAGGACAAGGTCGACGGCGCGATCAAGCGCGCGTCGGGGCAGGACGCGAAGGCCTACGACGAGATCATGTACGAGG
This sequence comes from Candidatus Binatia bacterium, assembly GCA_019749875.1. Lineage (GTDB taxonomy): Bacteria > Desulfobacterota > Binatia > UBA12015 > UBA12015 > VGTK01. Next base: position 17,788 of record JAIEPK010000529.1, read on the forward strand.
GCTACGGTCCGCACGGCGTCGCGGTGATCGTCGAGGCCGCGACCGACAACGCGACGCGCACCGTCGCCAACGTACGCGGACACTTCAACAAGGCGAACGGCAACATGGGCGCGACCGGCAGCGTCGCGTTCCAGTTCAAGCGCATGGGCGTCTTCCGCCTCAACCCCGACGGCATCGACCAGGAGGAGCTCGAGCTCGACCTGATCGACCACGGCCTCGAGGAGATGGGCGAGAGCACCGGCGAGAAGGGCGAGCCGCAGCTCGTGCTGCGCTGTGCGTTCACCGACTTCGGCCAGCTGCAGAAGGCGCTCGAGGACCGGAAGATCACGCCGATCTCGGCCGAGTCCGAGTACGTCGCGCAGACGCCCGTGGAGCTGCCCGAGGACAAGGCCACCGAGGTCCTCAAGATGATCGACGCCCTCGAGCAGGACGACGACGTCCAGAAGGTCTTCCACAACCTCGCCTGAGCGCTGCGGCGCCGCCGGCCCGAGGCCGGTCAGGCGTCGTGGAACGACGTTCCGTCGCCACGGAACGCCTGACCTCCAACAACGTCCGACCGCGTCCGCGGCGGACCGGAGCGGAGGCAGGCGATGAACCATCGAAGACCCGTCCTTTCGTGGCGCGGCGGCAGCGGCGCTCTTGCCGGCGCCGTGCTGCTGCTCGCGAGCAACGCCGGAGCGGCGGTCTACGTCGTGTCGTCGACCGCCGACGCCGGGTCCGGCTCGCTGCGCCAGGCGATCGTCGACGCCAACGCGCATCCCGGCATCGACGAGATCCGCTTCGCGCTCGGCGCGAGCAAGACCATCAAGCCCCTGGCGCCGCTTCCGGTGATCACCGGTGCCACCGATCTGAACGGCACGTCGCAGGCCGGGTACGCCGGCGTGCCGCTGGTCGAGATCGACGGCTCGAGTGCCGGGAGCCAGGCGGTCGGGCTCACGATCACGGCGGCCCTGTCGAAGGTGCGCGGCCTCGCCATCAACGGTTTCGCGAGCGACGGCATTCGCATCGACGCGAGCGCCGTCGCGGTCACGGGCTGCCGCATCGGCACCGACAGGGTGGGAACCGTCGCGCGCGGCAACGGCGGCAGCGGCATCCGCATCGCGGGCGGCCTGAACGTGATCGGAGGCCTCGTCGCCTCCGAGCGCAACCTGGTGTCCGGCAACGGCGGCGCCGGAATCCGGGTCGCGAGCGGCAGCCGCAACCGCATCCGTGGCAACGACGTCGGCACCAACGCCACCGGCAATGCCGCCATCCCCAACGCCGGCGACGGCATCAACGTCGCCTCGTCCGACAACGACATCGGCGAGCCGATCGCGGGCGGCGACAACGTGGCATCGGGCAACATCGGCTACGGCGTCGTGATCGGCGCCGCCGGCGCGAGCCGCGTGCGCAACAACGTGATCGGACTCGAGCGTGCCGGCGTGCTGACGGTCGCGAACCGGTCGAGCGGCGTCGTCGTCAACGGGCCGGACGCCGTGATCGGTGGCACGGCCGCGCTCGAGCGCAACGTGATCTCGGGCAACGAGGACATCGGCGTGATCCTCGCTCCCGAAAGCACCGGCACGGTGGTGCTCGGCAACCGCATCGGCACCGACGCTGCCGGCAGCGTCGGCCGCGGCAACCGGGTCGGAGTGACGGTTCTCGCGACCGGTGTGACCGTCGGCGGCACCGGCAGCGGTGCCGGCAACCTGATCTCCGGTAACGGCGACGGCGTCGACCTCACGACCCTCGCGTCCGGTGTCGTGGTGGCCGGGAACGTGATCGGGCTGAATGCGACCGGTACCGCCGCCGTGCCCAACGGCTGCGGGGTGCGCGTGTTCGGCGCGCTGAACACGATCGGTGTACCCGGCGCGGGCAACGTCATCGCGGGCAACACGTACAGCGGCATCTTCCTGTGGAAGGCGGCGGCGACGGGCAACGTGATCCAGGCCAACCGGATCGGCGTCGCCGCCGACGGCGTGAGCGCGCTCCCCAACTCCTCGATCGGCGTGCGCCTCGACGAAGCGTCGGACAATCTCGTCGGTGGCACCGGACCCGGCGAGGGCAACGTGATCGCCTACAACGGTGACGTCGGCGTGGCCGTCGAGGCGGCGAGCGACGACTCCGTGCTGGGCAACTCGATCTTCGGCAACGCGTTCGCCGGCATCGAGCTGGGGGCCGCCGGGCCGACCGCCAACGACCCGCTCGACGCCGACCTCGGGCTCGGTGGCAATCGCGAGCAGAACTTTCCCGAGCTGCTCGCGGCGACGGCGGTCGGCGGACAGGTGACCGTCGACGTGCGCCTGCGCACGACGCCGCAGCGCGCGTTTCGGGTCGAGCTGTTCGGCAACGACGACTGCGGCACGAGCGGGCTCGGCACCGCGAAGAGCGTGCTCGGCCACGTCGATACCACCACCGCTGCGAACGGCGAGGCCTTCCTGCAGGCCGTGCTACCGGCGCCGGCCGGCACCGCGTACGTCAGCGCGACCGCGACCGATCTCGTCACCGGTGACACCTCGGAGATCGCGCCGTGCATCTCCACGGGCGGCACCGCTCCCGGCTCGCTCTCGCTCGCGAGCTCGTTCGTCCAGGCCTACGAGAACGCCGGCTACGTGAGGCTCACCGTCGTGCGCTCGGGCGGCAGCAGCGGCCCGGTGACGGTGCAGTACGCGACCCTCGACCTGCCGGGTGTCGACCCGGTCTTCCGCGCGCAGGCCGGCGCCGACTACGTGCCCGTCTCGGGCACGCTGTCCTTCGCCGGCGGCGAGCAGCTGAAGAGCTTCGACGTCCCGCTGCTCGGCGACGCGATCCCCGAGGCCTTCGAGCGGTTCGCCGTGGTGCTGTCGGCGCCGACCGGCGGCGCGACTCTCGGCGCATGGGACGGCGCGTACATCGAGCTGCGCAACGCTTCGCCGACCCAGCCGGTGACCTGGGTGTCCGACGCGGTGGTCGTCGAGGGCGACGGTGCTGCCGCGAGCCTGGTGTTCACGATTCGTGTCGATCCGCACGATCAGCCGATCAACGTCCAGTACTGGACCGAGGACGCCAGCGCGCTGGCGGGCGCCGACTACGCCGCGACCAGCGGCTCGGTCACCTTTGCGCTCGACGAGCTCGAGAAGCCGGTCGCCGTGCCGGTGCTCGGCAACGATGTCGCCGAGCCGGACCGCGTGGTCAACCTCCACATCTACCCGGACGTCGGCTTCGTGTTCGACGACCGCGGCCAGGGCATCATCCTCGACGACGACCGGCCCGACGCCCTGCCGATCGTCGCGTGTCCGGCGGGCGCGACCATCGTCAATCCCAAGATCGTGCTGAGCGGCGTCGACGGCGGTGCCGGCGACGAGCGGATCTCGGCCTCGGGACGTCTCGTGTTCGCGTCCGGCGAGCCGGCGGGCACCACACCGCTCGCGCTCGACGTGCGTGGTGCGCAGGTGCTGGTCGAGGACCTCGGAGCGAACGGCGCGCCGCTCCTCGACCTGACCGGCCTCGCCGCGGCGATTCCCGCCGGTCTTCCGGGCGTGGTCGCGTGCGGTGCGCTGGACGGGTGGCTGATGCCCTCGCCGGACGTGTCGTACAAGTACGTCAACCGCTCGAACCTGCTGCCCGGCGCGGGCTGCGCGTCCGACTCGGCGCAGGGCCTCGCGGTGCTCAACGTGACCGACAAGCGCGTGCAGCGCGGGACCGTGAACGTGAGCCTGCGTACCCGCAAGCGCGCCCTCGCGCTGCCGGTCGGTCCGCTGCGCATGACCGTCGTCCTGGGCGCGGACGCCGGCGCGGGTCTCGCCGGGCGGTGCGCGACGCACACCTTCGCGCCCGGCGACTGCAGGCTCCTGCCGCTCGGAACGCGCTTCGTCTGCAAGTGACGCGGGCGAGCCGTGCGGAACGACGTTCCGCGCGCGCGGAACGCCCCTCTCTCGAACCCCTGGAGGCGACTCGCGATCCGAGCGCCGAGGAGAACGATCATGACGATCCCGTCGAACGACGTCCGTGCCGCGTCCGTTGCCCTCTCCGGGCGCGCCGCCGCTGCGATCGCGCGCTGCGTCGCCGTCCTCGTCCTCGGGCTGCTGCCAGGTACGGCCCGGGCCGACGAGGCGAGCCGCTTCGAGACGCTGGGCTGCGCCGGATTCGCATGCGCCGACACCTTCAAGCTGCGGTGTCCCCAGGCGTCGAGCATGATGTGCTTGACGATCGAGAGCGGCGCGGCCGAGGGACCGAGCGCACCGAGCTTCGTCGCGTCCGCGATCGCCACCGCACCGTCGTCGATGCTCGGCAGTGCGAGGGTCGTGCAGCTGCCCGGGAGCGATGAGCGCTTCTTCTGCCTCCTCCGTCCGGGCGCCGAGGGCACGATCAGGGCCCTGCTGACCGTCGCGGTCACCGGGAGCGGGCCGTCGCCGGTGACCTACACCGCACGCGCGCAATGCTACTCGGGTAACGTCTTCGACGGCCTCGTGTCGCGCGACACCAGGCTCGCGATCAAGCAGGACCAGTGAGCATGCGAGGAGCGCGCGGTCGCACCCTGTTCGACCGTGCGCTCCCGGATGCCGGAGACGACGCATGACCACTCTCGCCATCGCACTCGCAACCGTGTTCGCCGTGCTCGCGCTGCTGCACGTCCACTGGGCCGCAGGTGGACGCTCGGGCTGGCGAGCGGTGATCCCCGAGGTCGGCGGCCGGCCGGCGTTCGTCCCCGGCACCGGCGTCACCCTCGTTGTCGCCGCCCTGCTCGCCGCCTGTTCGGGCCTGGTGGTCGTCGCGGCGGGGCTGGTCGCCACGCCGGTTCCCGGTCGCTGGATCGAACGTGCGCTGTTGGCGCTGGCGCTCGTGCTGACGGTACGCGCGATCGGGGACTTCCGGCTGGTCGGCTTCACCAAGCGCGTTCGCGGCACACGCTTCGCGCGCCTCGACGACCGGTTCTTCTCGCCGCTCTGCCTGCTGCTCGCGGCCGGCGTCGCCGCCGTCGCTCTGCTGCGCGGCTGAGATCGCCCGCGCTCGCGCGCGGTGAGGACGCGCTCGCGCGCGACGACGATGCGCGACGACTCGATCTTCGTGATACGACCCGCGTCGGCGGCTGCGGCTGCCGACGCCACATGCCCAGCGGATCCGCCATCGCAGATGTCCCGATCGTCGGCCGCGAGCGCGAGCTCGCGGCGCTGCGGCATGCGCTCGCTGCGGCCGCGGCGGGC
>JAIEPK010000667.1 GCA_019749875.1 Candidatus Binatia bacterium
AATGGGCAGAAGATCGGTTGACACACCCAAGAAGACAACCACGTGCGGTTCTTCCGGGTTGGAGCGGAGGCACATCGACGTCCCGATCGGCCCGCTCCCGGGGGCAGCGCAGGTGTTTCCGCTCGATGGCGACCACCGTCAAACCATGCCGTGTGGGGGCTGCCATGGCCGCCTACAGCCTGCGAGCGAGTCATCGCGCAGGCTCAACTGGGATGGCCGCCTTGGTCCTGCCAACGCTGCGCGCGGCACGTGTGCGAGACGTGCGGAGCGCCCCTGCGACGGGTCCCGGAGCCGACGTCGTCATGGACGACGGTGACATCTGGCACTGCCCGATCCTCCCAGTTCCTGTCACCTGCCCGACGTGTCGCCCGTCCGTGCGGGGCGCGAGCTAGGTCTCACCGAGATGACAAAACGCGAGTTTCTGGCAATGGGCGAGATGATCTTCGAGGGCTTGAAGTCCGGGGCGCTCGCAATCCAGTACGCGACCGATCAACTTCTGAGCTTCTCCGGCTCGTGCCGCACGACGACGACCCACAGCCCTCCTGAGTGGCGCCGGGACGTCGCTCAAGCGGAGCCGAAATAGTCAACAGTCCTGTTGGGGCGTCACGGGCTCGCAGCATCCCACCAACCGTTGTCCCAACGATCCACGCAATCTTGTAGTGACTTGACGCGTAATCTCGTTGTTGGCACCATGCTGCGACTTTCTGCAACAGGAAGGAGTCTACGGTGAAGACGCCTCTCTCGGTGATTGCCTTAGCTGCCACGTTACTCGGTCTTCCTGCTCACACTCAGGCGACAGTCATGTGCGCAGCAAAGAGGGCGGCAACTGCGGTTCTCCGCGAGGGCGCACCGATTCGACTCCGCACGGCGTGCCGATCTAACGAGGTGCAGGTCGATCCGGTCAGCCTCGGCCTGCAGGGGCCTCAAGGGGTACCCGGTCCACCGGGTGAACCTGGAGCGACCGGCCCTGACGGGCAACCCGGCGCAGCGGGGCCGCAAGGTCCGCAGGGCGAGCTGGGCATTCAAGGACCACCGGGTCCGACGGGACCTGCGGGCGATCCTGGTCCCGTGACGTCGTTGCAGTGCGTTGTACGGAACGAGAGCCTGTACGCATATTCGACCGGCTACGAGTTGTGCGCAGCGATCGGGAAGACCTGCGTCGCGGGTCAGCTACTCCGCGTGTACAACAGCGGAAGCACGGTCTATCAGGACTGGCCCTTCAACGACTGTTCTCAGACCCGCCAGCAAGCCGTCATCTGCTGCTCGTGACGTCACCCGACCCGTTTTGGAGAGGCAACGCCGGCGGCTCACGTGAACACGATGTTCGGGATTGATGCCCTGACGCGTATCAAGGCGCCGAGGGCTGGAACGCAGCGGCATGCGTTTCCGATGGGCATCGGCTGGGTGGCCCCTCTCGTGCTCCTGGCAGTCGCGCAGCCCGTGACGGCTGGCACCCACCTGCCTGAAGATCCGAACCTCGCGACGGCAGGATACTGCGACGAGTCACTCGTCAAGACCCAGCTTGAGCGTGCGCGATGCGACACGAAGGATGCCGTTGCCGGTGGCTTTTTCTGGATTACTCCGTTCGAGCAGCAGAAGATCAATGATGCCGTCGCGGAGTGCGAGAAGGGCGGTTCGTGCCAGGACGCCGAGGAACGCGTCGCCGAGCTGGCCAAGTCGATCAGCGAGATCAAGGCAGCGCTCGATAGTCACAACCGGCGCGCCGGGAAGACTGACGCCCCGTGGCTGATGGAGTTGGCAAGAAGCATAGGAGCCGACCCAACGGGCTACGCGTCGCTAGTGAGCACGTTCTACAAGCGCCGCAACGCGAGGCAGGAGACAGCTCGCCTAGCCGCACTTCCACCTGAGCGATCGATCAAGACGTTGGTCTCAATGAGTCCGTCGCTGGCCGGTTGCATCGACCACGTCTCGGCCGGCATCGCCGGCACGTCGTTGGTCGTGCACTGGGACAACACCTGCCAAGCTCGAATGGGAGCCAGCTTCAACGTGTTCGGTTACTTGTACGATGCGGAAGACCAGCTGGTGCGGGCGTTCAGTAGCATCATGCTCGGGTACACTTTCCGCATGGCGAGTTTCTCCGACGGTCCGACGGCAACGGGTACCGTCGTCTCGCGCTGCGAACCGGACTGCTTCAACGTCACCGAGAGGCCGCAGGAACACACGACCGTGGCGCTCGACCTAAAGGGCCGGCTTTCACAAAGCCAGGTCGATCGGATCACCGCGGCACGGCTCGAATTCAAGTAGCCCTCGGTCAGGGACCGTGTCCCCTGCGTCCTCGGCCTGAGTGAACGACCCACGAGCGAATCGATTGCGTGGGGAATCTTGTCTCTACGGTCCCGATGTGATTAACTGGCTCAACTCATTCAGAGTTCAGCAGTACCGACCGGAGCGGGCTGAACGCCAACCACCCCAAAGGGAACGGTGGCGACTCCGGGGCAGCCGATGGCTGTGCGATGAGCGGCGCGCCGGTTCGATCCGCTGCCCGCTCGCGGGGCAGGAGGACAATGAACGCTGTAGCGCATGTCACCGGTGCGAGGTCACCGCGGTCGAGGAGTCGGTCTCGATCAGTTCTGTCGATTCCCACCGTACGAGTGCGGCTGGTCAACGTTCGGCGAACTGTCGACCACGTCATGGTTCAGTCTCCGGACGACGTCTGGCGGATTGTTGGGCCTGCGGCCAGGACATGGGATCGAGAGCGTTTCGTCACGCTGATTCTCGACGGGCGGAGCAGGCTCCTCGGGATCGACGAGGTGTCCGTCGGCACGGTGACGGCCACGCTCGTCCACCCACGCGAGTTGTTGAAGGCGGTGATCCTCGCGAACGGAGTCTCGTTCGTGATGGTCCACAACCACCCCGCCGGTAACCCGACACCCTCGCGAGAGGATCTGGCGCTGACAGCACGCATCAAGGCTGCAGCCGACATCATGGGCTTGCGGTTGGACGACCACGTCGTCGTGGCGAGCGATGGATTCCACTCGATGTCTCTTGCCGGGCAGCTGTGAGACACGCCCTCGTCAGTTTGCGGGTCGGATTGCCGATGCATCACGGGATTGCCCATGAGCCGCACGTCGGGCACTCGCTGGGGCTGGTCGGATGCGGCTCCGCAGCCGTCCCGGCCTCGATTACGGTGCATGGTGCTGTCCTCCGCGTCCTCACCGGCAGACATCGAGGTCGAACCGTCCACCGAGTCAACGATCATCGACGAGGGGCGTTTGCCGCCGCTGCATTTGACTGGTTGGTCGACGAGCCGGTAAGCACGGCTCGGCGTCGGTGGGGAAGAAGAGACGGAGAGCGGCTGCTGCGATGAGGCGATCAAGATCTACGTCGGCTCGGACCTCGCCGCTCCGAGCCATTGTTCCGACATCGCCCCCCTCCGAGCATCGCCGGCTCGACGTCGTCGGGTTGTTTGCCGGTATTGGCGGCATCGAGCTGGGCTTGTCCCGGAGCGGCCATCGTACGCACCTTCTGTGCGAGATCGAGCCTGCCGCAGTGGCGGTACTCCGCGCTCGCATGCCGGGCGTCCGGGTTCACGAAGACGTGCGCACACTTCGAGCGCTGCCGCGCGAGACCGATCTGATCACGGCCGGCTTCCCGTGCCAGGACCTGAGTCAGGCGGGCATGACGGCGGGACTAGCGGGGCGATCCTCCGGGTTGATCGGAGAGGTCCTGCGCTTGTTGGAGCGGCGCAGGCGAGCGCGTCGCGGCATTCCACTCGTACTGATCGAGAACGTTCCGTTCATGCTTCAGCTAGGCCGAGGACGCGCACTGGAAGTCATCATCGACGCGCTCGAAGAGCTGGGCTACCGATGGGCGTACCGTGTCGTCGACACGCTAGCGTTCGGGCTTCCTCAGCGGCGTGAGCGTGTCTTCCTCGCCGCCGCGCTCGACGAGGACCCACGGAAGATCGTTCTCAGCGACGACGCCGGTCCACCCGATCCGGTCGCCCCGACTCCGGATCTCTCGTTCGGGTTTTACTGGACCGAAGGGGTTCGCGGGCTCGGCGCTGCCGTCGACAGCATCCCGACGCTCAAGGGAGGCTCGACGATCGGAATTCCATCCCCCCCGGCGATCATACTGCCGACGGGGAGGATCGTGACTCCGGGCATCACGGACGCGGAACGATTGCAGGGGTTCGACGAAGGCTGGACCGAGCCCGCGGAAGCGGTGGCGCGGCGATCGCATCGCTGGAAGCTCGTCGGCAATGCGGTGACGGTCAACGTGGCAGAGTGGCTCGGCCGCTGCTTGGCTGCTCCCGGCCCGTACGACGGGGCGTGGGACGCGCCGATGTCGCGGAAGTCGGGAGCCTGGCCTCGTGCCGCATGGGGCGCCGACGGGAAGCGCTTCGAGTCGACGGTCTCGTCCTGGCCGGTGGCGGTCCCTCGGTCGCGCCTCGACGTCTTCCTGAGGGACCCTTGTCCGCTTTCTTTGAAGGCGACAGCCGGGTTCTGGAGTAGATTCAGCAAGAGCAGTCTCCGTCGACCGCCATGGGTCGACGACGCGATCGTGCGACACATCGAATGGATGGCGACAAGGAAGACGTCCGACGATCGAGCCCGGGCGGCAACCGCGGCCAGGTAACGGCGGGTATCGCTCCGCCCACGACGGATGCCAGCACGTCCGCTCGACTGGGGCGCGTGCGTCAGTCTGGCACGACGCCGGAACTCATCGTCCGGCGGGTTCTAAGTGCCCTCGGCCTCAGGTTTCGGGTGAACAACCGGGACCTCCCCGGTGCACCCGACGTCGCCAACAGGTCTCGCCGCTGGGCGATCTGGGTCCATGGCTGCTTCTGGCATGCCCACCGAGGATGTCCGCGCGCCACGATCCCTAAACGAAATCGGGACTTCTGGTTGGACAAGTTCGAGACCAACAGGTTGCGGGACCTTCGCGTCGAACGCGAACTTCAGGGAATGGGCTTCGAGACAGTCGTGGTGTGGGAATGCGAAACGAAGGACCTAGGCTCGTTGCGAGCGAGGCTACGCGGGGCGCTCGACGGTCGGCGGCGGTCCGATCGACGCGCGAGCGCGCGCGGTGGCCAACGCGACGATTCGTCTCGTCACTCGTGATACCTCACGATCGACATCGACGATGTTTCCGGCCAAGGTACATCGCACCTGATGGACCCGAATGCCCGACACCCTGATGACGTGGCATTCCTCGATGCAATCCGGGTAAATCAGAACCGCGTCTCGCAACCCCATTGCCGAGCAGTAGGCGACCACTTGGTAGACGTCCTCGGGCGGAGCGTGCCTGACCGTCTTGTACTTCGTGTCTAGTACGAGAAGCGGCGCGCCAGCCGTGTCGCTCCACACGATGTCGGGTCGCATCGTGAGTCTCTTGCCCTCGTCGGCTGGGAAACTGGGTTGTGATACCCAACCGCGCTCACTCACCACAGACCGCCAACCGGCTGGTTCGAGATCTCGGGCCACGGCTTGGAGTTGTGCACGAAGCGCACGAGCGACGAACCGCTCGAACACTTTCTCCATGTCCACCAAGACCGACACGGTGATGGTGTTTCCCGCAGCTAGTTCGATCGAGCCCCCACCGAGGACCGTCTCGGCGATGCTGAGTGCCGGCTCGTAGCGCGCCATCAGACGATTTCGCTGTAGTGCTGTGAATCTTCCCGCACCGTACGATCGTAGCGACACGCCCTCGAACCGATCTGCCAACGCGAACAACGCCGTGCTTGCAGCGTCGCTTCGATCCCCAACGCGAGAAAGCTTCACGGCGGCAGCCAGGAGCCGCCGGTTCGCCTCACCGTCGACGGTATAGTCCTCGAATCTGCAACGAACAGGCGGGAATATCCCGAAGCGGCGAAGGTACAGGTCTCGAACGTCGATCCGCCCCCGGACCGACACTAAGTCTGCCTCGTCCTGCCGATACTGGCGAAGAAGCCCGCGCGCAAGAAAACGTTCGAGCGCCGCGGCGTACAACACCTTCATCGTCGTGACTAGATCGTCTCGGACGGCCCCACGCGCGAAGTCGCCCGCCTTGAGAAGTTCCGGTGCGAACCCAAGCAGGTACATCAACCGCTCGACCGGAACCTTGGGGACGATTCGTACGGTACATCCTGGCACGACCACCGTTCCCACCACGTGAGACGCGCGAACCTCATAGACGCCGGGGTCGCGCGTCAGTCGAACGTCGAGGCCTGCGCCCGAGTTCTGCAGCGCCAACGCATCGCTCTCGACGAGATGGACGAGCGCGGGTTCGCCGTACTCATCCAGCCGAAGAGTCGTCGTCCAGCGCATCCGGTCGCTTTCGAGGCCACAGAGTGTCCAAGTCGAAGTCGGTCGCCAAGATCGCCTGTCCGAAGTGGTGTTCTTCGATGCTGGGCATCACGGAGTGCTTCCAGATCGCATGGACCCGTTGACGGTCAAGATCAGGTCGCATGAAGTGCGAGGGACCAATCGTGACGTTCCGGTCGAGCTTCGAGTTCGCCGCCTCCAACGCGTCGGCCAACCCGTCTAGTTCGCGCCTTGGGTAAGCCCGCTTGAGGTAGCTTCGCAACATCCCGCGAACGGGCTCCTCGGTCGGAAAGAGGGGAACGAAGTGGAACCGACGGCGCAGTGCTTGATCGAGCAGGGCGACGGACCGATCGGCGGTGTTCATCGTGCCGATGATGTAGAGGTCGTCCGGTAGTCGAAATGACTCCGTGGGCGAGTACATCAAGCGCACCTCTCTGTCACGGTACTCAAGAAGGAAGTACAGCTCGCCGAAGATCCGCGGCAAGTTGCCTCGATTCATCTCGTCGAGGATCAGAACGCCACGTTGTCCCCGGTCAGCGATCTCCTTGACAAGGAGTCTCAATGGCCCGGGATACTTGCGCAGTCGTGGCCCCGACGATGCACCGTCGTCGGAGCCTACGTCGGGACGATAACCCTCGAAGAATTCCTCGTAGCCGTAGCTCGGATGGAGCTGCACCAACGTCCGGAGCACATCGTTCGGCTGGAGATGCCGAGCGATCTGTTGAGCGATGAAGGTCTTCCCGGTTCCGGGTGGTCCGTAGAAGACAACGCCGCGCTTGTCGTCGAGCAACCACAGAACCTCTCGCAACCACTCGCCCGGGACGTGAAGATTGGAAGCGAGACCTTCCTCGCGTTCGGCCTCTTCGGGTCGCTCTACGCCCGCAAGATCGGCAAGTCGAATCGCATCGCCTGCCGTGGGCCGCTCCAGCGCGTACACCGCAACGATTCGCCACCCATCTGATGTCTGCGTCGCGACGGCCGCGACCGCGCCGTCCAGTTCGTGCTTCCCGTTCGCGACGTCCTCGAACAGCTTTTGCGACGCACCAGCCATGTTCGGCGTTGGTGCAAGCAGAATGCGCAGGTGGATGCGGCGTCCACGTTGCCGGACTCGATTCCAGATGTTGTTGGCGGTCGAGACGTACCACACGGCAACGTCGGCAGGGTCGAGCTGAAGGCTCTGAGCGACGAGAGACTCGACTCTCTTCCACTTCGTCGAGTCTCCGGACGACGGACGATCGATCGCCGAGACCTCGGCATCGAATCTCTCCCGAAAGGCTTCGGCTTCGATCTCCTGCACCATCGGGGGTGCCGAGTCGGGCCACACCACCGCGACAGGCGAGTGCTCGAAGGGTTCAAGGCCGACGTCGGCGGCGACCTGCGACGCACTCGAAACGGAGGGCAGTTCCAGCCAGAAGTCCAAGCGAAAGTTTCCTCCTGCTCTCGCCGCTTCCTCGACGGCCTCTCTGCCGCCCGCATCGAACCTCTTGTTCACCAAGGTCGTCGGTGTGTCCATTCTCCCATGACGGGCCGCGATGACTGTCGCGGCACCGAGAGATCCTGAAATCCCCTCCATGAGTCGCTGAAAGGCGCGCGGTCGACCCGGATTTCGAAGCCTGCCCGCTGTGGTGCTTCCCTGCGACGCCAAGTGTATCGCGACCCTCGGTCCATCGGCCTGGATCGCGATGGCAGCGTCCTCGTCGGGGAAGTGAAAGAACTCGTAGAGCATCGATGATTCCTGGGTATCGGGCTCGACAGGCCTCGCTTGCGTTCCGTGAGTGGCACCATCGTGTGTTCCGCGCCCGAGCGCAAGAATTCGACCCGCCGAACCCGAGTCGGCGGCCTTCGTCGTCGCTTTGAAGCCTAGCTCTGTGGCCTCTACCCCCAGGAGCTTCTGGTCAACCGTCGGCGGACACTGATCTGCTCTGCCCTCTCATCGCGGTGTCACGTTCCGGTAGCCCGACCGGAGATCGAGGTGTCGATGGATCGCGAAGTAGACGTCGGCCCCGTACACGAGACGACCGTCACGTGTACAATTGATGGCGTTTGTACAGCAAACGTTGTACACTGACTGGCATGGAGAACTCCCCTGCCCGGCTGGTCGGGTACATCAGGGTCAGCACTGAGGAGCAATGCTCAACCGGTGTCTCGCTCCAGGCCCAGCGTGAACGCCTGGAAGCCTACGTCAGCCTGTACGACGGTGTCCTAGTCGACGTCGTCGCCGATGCCGGCGTGTCAGCGAAGACGCTACGCAGGCCGGGTCTCACGCAAGCCCTGGCGGCGCTCGACGAGGGCCGCGCCGACGGCATCGTAGTCGCCAAACTGGACCGACTGACGCGGAGCGTGCGTGATCTCGGCGAGCTGCTCGATCGCTATTTCAGATCCGAGCGCTGTTCGCTGCTGAGCGTTGCCGAGCAGATCGACACCCGGAGCGCTGGTGGTCGGCTCGTGCTCCACGTGCTTGCGAGCGTTTCGGAATGGGAAAGAGATGCGATTTCAGAGAGAACTCGCGCTGCGCTCGAACACCTCAGGAACAAGGGCGTCCGGCTTGGCGGCACCCCGTTCGGACTTCGGCGCATCGAGAGCGGTGACGGCAGCGTTCTCGACGACGCCGCCGACGAGCAGTCCGTGATCGACGAGATGGTCGTACTCCGGAACGAGGGCTACACGCTGCGCGAGATCGCGGAGCACCTGACACGGGCCGGACGCCGGACGAAGCGGGGTCGTCGCTGGCACGCCTCGACGGTCCGCGGCATTCTTCAACGGGCTGCGTAGACGAAGTCAGGGAGCGCCATGGCGACGAAGAAGGCTCAACCAGATCGAGGGTTCCGATCGCCACCGTGGCGGGTCTCCAGCGACGTCGTTGAGCGCGTGGCGGCGCTCGCCGAGCAACTGCCCATGACGGCCAGCGAGGTCGCCCGCCAGGCGCTCCTCATCGGCTTGGACGAGATCGAGAAGATGGTCGCCACGACCGGCTCGGGCCTAAAGGTCGCCGTCGGCCTCGGCAAGAATCGGCAGCGGAGCCCACGAGGACGCTCGTAGTCGGCTCAAGACTGCAATTCCGATCGACGGTATCGCGCCTGCCCGGCTGCCCCTCAAGCGCGTACCCGCCGCGCCCACGCTTGATCTTGGGCGAAAACGCCCTCGATGGCGCCTCTGGACATCCCCTCGCAGAAGGCAATGGGCGCGGGCGCGCCCGCACCGCGCCCCGGTAAGCAGCTATCCTTCGGTCGAGCGGCGGTGCGAAAATTCGCTGGTGATGATCAGCGACCGCACCTCGGCGACCTGCGGTTCGAGGGTTCAGCTCCAGAGGACCAACCGCTGTCAATCGCGCCCCACCGTTTCCACAGCCCCGTCAGGCACAAAGGCTTGAAAGGTCTTTTCCCGGTGTGGCAAGCTCCCTCGCCTAGCGCTTCCGATCCGGTGACAGAGCCAACATGGCTAAGCTGCAACAGACCATCATCGAGAAATTCCTCGCGACTCTAGGCACGTCAAAGGCTCTCGACGCTGCGACGCTCGCCGAACTCCGCAATCTCTTCGCCAAGAGCAAGAAGCCCAAGGCCGACGACTTGGTCAAGATATTCGCGGCCTCAGCGGCCGGCGACATCACGTGATCAAAATCGAGACTGCACATATCGAGGAAGTCAGAGGCATTCGCAGGCTGGCCATCGACTTCCAGAAGAGCACGTTCGCGATTTCCGGCCCGAACGGCTCCGGCAAGAGCGGCGTCATCGACGCCATCGAGTTCGGTCTCACAGGGCAGATCAGCCGGCTCACGGGAAGCGGAACGCAGGGGCTTTCTGTTTCGGAGCATGGGCCGCATGTCGACAAGACGAAGTTTCCTGATGCCGCCTTCGTAGAAGTCCGCGTTTTCCTGCCGGCGCTCGGGAAGTCCGCGACGATCACCCGGAAGGTTTCATCGCCGAACAAGCCCAAGATCGAGCCTACGGACGCCGACATCAAGGCTGCGCTGGCAGAGCTTGAGGACCATCCGGAGATCATGCTGTCGCGGCGTGAGATTCTCCGGTTCATCCTCGTCGCGCCGACGAAGCGTGGCGCCGAGATCCAGACGTTGCTGAAGCTCGACGACATCGGCAACTTGCGCACCGCGCTCAACACGGCCCACAACACGCTCCAGCGCTCGCAGCGCACGACGGCGGCCAATGTCCAGACCCAGCGCGATGCGCTGCAACGCCACCTCCAAGTGGCCATCCTCAACCGGGCGGATCTTCTTGAGGCGGTTAACAAGCGGCGGAGGATCCTGGGGTTGCCGGAACTCATGGACCTCCCGCAGGACGCGAAGCTGGACGCGGGCCTTTCGGCTGCCGCCAACGTGTCTGACTTCAACAAAGCTTCGGCTCTTTCCGACCTCGCGGCGCTCGCGGACGCGGCTGCACAGTTCCCCGACCTTGCGAGGACAGAGGCGGCAGCAATCATCGAGGCCCTCGGGAAGCTTGAGGCCGATCCCGCGCTTCTTGCTGCTCTTCGCCGTCGCGCCTTCGTCGAGAACGGGCTTGAACTCGTCGACGGCCCTGACTGTCCACTTTGCGACACGGCATGGCCGGACGAGCAACATCTCCGCGACCACCTGCGTGCGAAGCTCGCCAAGTCAGAGGAAGCGCGGCTGCTTCAGCAGAGCCTCCTCGACAACGGCGCTGCGATCGCGCGCGACGCTCAGCGAGTGGCTTCGCTCCTGGACCCTGCCCTGAAGGTCGCTGACGGTCAACGGAACACCGACTTCGCAACGCTGCTTCGCTCATGGAAGCGTGACGTCGATGAACTGATGCCGCAGCTCGCCACCGTCGAAGGGCTGGCGGCGCTGAAGGACCGACTCGCAAGCGGCTTACTGGCCGCTCCTCCAATGTTTTCCGAAGGCATGAGCGGTTTCCGCCAAAAGGTGCAATTCCTGCCGGACCAGCCCGATACCCTGGCGGCGCAGACATACTTGACGACCGCCCAGCTCCGCTTCGACGACTTCAGGGAGGCGAAGCGGAAGAACAAAACGGCGGAGGCTGCCGTCGCTTCCGCAAAGGCAGCCTACGACGCCTACTGCAGCGTCATGGACGCCGAACTGAACGCCCTCTACGCGGAGGTCCAGGAAGACTTCAGCACGTTCTACCGCGCGATCAACGAGGAGGACGAAGCAAAATTCACCGCGAAGCTGACCCCGAGCGAAGGCCAGCTCGACTTCGCCGTCAACTTCTATGAACGCGGCCTCTTCCCCCCGGCCGCCTTTCACAGCGAAGGCCACCAGGACGGCATGGGCGTCTGCCTCTACCTGGCTCTCATGAAGCGCCTGTTTGGCGCGCAGTTCACGTTTGCCCTGCTCGACGACGTCGTGATGTCCGTCGACGTCGATCACCGTTACCAATTCTGCAAGCTGCTCAAGCAGCACTTCCCCGACACGCAGTTCATCATCACGACCCATGACCGCTTGTGGGCCGAGCAGATGAAGGCCGCTCGCCTCGTCACCACCAAGACATCGATGGTCTTCCATAGCTGGACGATCGACACCGGCCCGCTGGTCGAGTCGCACCAGGAGATCTGGGACGAGATCGCCGCTGCGCTCGGACGGGGAAAGGTGGAGGGGGCTGCCGCAGCACTCCGTCGTCACCTTGAATATGTCTCGCGCCACCTTGCCGACCAGCTCGGAGCCACGGTTCAGTTTCGGGCTGACGGCAACTTCGAGCTTGGGGACCTTCTCCCCGCCGTGCTGGCGCGGACCAAGAGTCTTTACGCCAAAGCCGCGGAGGCAGCACAGTCGTGGGGAAACAACCCCGCTAAGGACGCCGCCGGCCAGCGAAAAGCCGCCTTGGCTGCATCGGCTGGCGCATACAACGTCGAGCAGTGGGCCGTGAACAAGGCGGTCCACTACAACGAGTGGGCCAATTTCGGGAGGAAGGATTTCGAACCGGTCGTGGCCGCCTTCAAGGATCTCCTTTCCTGCCTTCGTTGCCCAGACTGCGAGGCCTGGCTGTACGTCACGCCCCGTGTCAGCCCGGACACTTTGCGCTGCCCATGCAACCGCATCAGCCTCAGCCTGAAATCAAAGCCGAAGTAGTCCGCTAGCCCTGAGACACCGATGCCCCGATCTCGCGATCTAGAGCGCGAACTCTTGATCCTGATCGACCTAGTTTACCAGTGCGCCACCGACCCTGGTCGCTGGCCGGTATTTCTCGACCAACTCACCGGTGCGACGAACAGCCGCGGCGCCACTTTCATGCTTCACGACCTAGCAGCGAGCCGCGGCGCATCGATCTGGCAGCACGGGTTCGATCCGGAGGTGATTGCCCAGTATCCGGGGTGGGCCGACCAGAACACATACTTCGTCGAAGGAGGTCACCGTCTGAGCACGGGCGTCGTCGCGCGAGGAGAGGACGCGGTAGCGGACGAACGCGTTATTCGGACGGCATTCTTCAACGAGTACCTCCGCAAGGCGGATACCCTGCACCACGTTGCCGCGTGCATCTTTCGCGAAGAGGCGATCGTGGCGCTGCTGCTCGCTCAAAAGGCCATCAACCAATCTTCCCATTCGGCAGCCGAAAAGCGCCTCATGGAAGCCGTCCTTCCACACGTCCAGAGGACTGTCGCGATCCAGCGACGCATAGACGGGATCGATCTCGGACGTGCTGCGGCCTTCGATGCCTTGGATCGTCTATCGATTGGAATCTGCCTCCTCGACCGGCTTGGCCGAGCGATTGTCGTAAACCGCGCGGCTAGGTCCATCTTCGATCAGAACGACGGTCTCACTCTCGGTGCCGCCGGGGTCCGAGCCGACAATCCCCAGGCCGGCTCGACGCTTCATGCGATCATCACGCGCGCGTGCCGGGTGGCCACTACCCAGGACGAGCCGACCGGTGACCTGACGCTTGTTCCACGGCGATCGGGCCGCCGTGCGTTTACGGTACTCGTGTCCCCGCTCCGGCTTCAGCTGTTTGAGCTGGCGAACCAACCGCCGGCCGCGATCCTTCTCGTCGCCGACCCAGAGCAGCGAGCCGAGGGAGTCGAGGAAGCGCTTGTTCGGTTGTACAAGCTCACGCCAATGGAGTCGCGTGTGGCGCGTATGCTCCTCGACGGAGAGTCGGTGGAATCGATCGCGGGAAGTCTCGGCGTGACCGGCAACACGGCACGGACACACCTCAAGCGGGTCTTCTCGAAGACAGGCACGCGGGGCCAAGCCGATCTCATGCGGCTGATCCTGGGCTGGGCGGGACGAGTTACCCTCGGTCCAACGTCCTCGGTCCGTCGCTGAGGGATGGAGCGATGGTGCTTTCGAGCTGGTCGCCCCTGACCGGTAACATTTCGCATCCGTCACCAAATGGGTGACGACGAGCGCGCTCCTTCGCCGTAATGTCGCGTGAAATCCTGGCCACTAAAAGGAGATCACCCTTGCGCCGCCTCCGCATCCTATCCTTCTGCGCTTGTATCTTGGCCCTGCCCGCCATCTCGCACGCCCTTGTGCTATGCGCCCGACTGAACGCGCGCACCGGGCTCATCGCGGAGGGTGCTCCAGCGAAGTTCCGGACGGCCTGCAAGCCGACGGAGACCCAGGTGGACCCGGCATCGCTGTCCTCGGTCGATGCTACCCAAGAAGTACGCTTGGCAGCCCTTGAGGGCAATGAAGGAAGCCAAACGGCTGCGCTCACCACGTTGCAGTCGCAGGTCGGAAGCCTGAACGCTCTGCTCGCGTCAGCCTCGCTCGACGGTTCTACGCTCAGGTTCACGGGCGTTAATGTCCAGATCGTCTCCGGCTCAGGAACGACCAACGGTGCGATAAACGGCACCGGCAACCTCATCATCGGTTACAACGAGAACGTTGGCAGCCATTCACGGACCGGTTCGCACAACCTCGTCATCGGATCCGAGCACGGGTACACGAGCTTCGGTGGGGCGGTTCTCGGCTTCAACAACACCATCGCAGGCGCGTACGCTTCGGTTACCGGTGGCGAGGCCAATCTGGCGAGCGGGATCCAGGCATCCGTGTTGGGCGGGCAAGCAAATGTGGCATCGGGACTTCGGTCATCGGTGAGTGGCGGCGCCTCGAATGAAGCAGGCGGCGATCTCTCGTCGGTCAGC
Organism: Candidatus Binatia bacterium; assembly: GCA_019749875.1. Lineage (GTDB taxonomy): Bacteria > Desulfobacterota > Binatia > UBA12015 > UBA12015 > VGTK01. Next base: position 14,340 of record JAIEPK010000667.1, read on the forward strand.
GGGGGATTCGACAATCAAGCGCTTGGGAATCAATCCTCGGTGACCGGCGGCTTCCGAAACACGGCGAGCAACAACAATTCATCGGTCAGCGGCGGGGAGTATAACGTAGCAAGTGCGCCGAAGTCGTCTGTCAGCGGCGGAGGCGGCAACGTCGCTGGCCCAGGTACGCCGGTCGCGTTCTTTCCATTGAGTGGCGATGGGCCGAGCGTCTCAGGCGGGTTCATGAACGTCGCGAGCGGCGACTTTGCTGCCGTATCGGGCGGTACCGCAAACCTGGCAAGTGGCCACTGGGCAGTCGTAACCGGCGGGGCGGCGAACGTCGCTGGAACCGGAGCGCCCCTAGCGTCTCTCACTTTCGCTTCGGGAGACGCACCCTCTGTTAGCGGCGGCGTCTACAACACGGCTCGGGGTATTGCCGGGTCGGTCAGCGGCGGCGGCTGCAACGTTGCCGGCGATGGACCGGCGCCATCTCCATGCCAGATGCTCCAAACAGCAGGTACTTCGGTGAGCGGTGGCTACCAGAACTATGCCTCGGATCAGTGGACCTCGGTGACAGGCGGACAGGGCAACGTTGCCAGCTCCTCCGAGGCGACCGTCAGTGGAGGCACATTCAACCGTGCGAACCAGCCGGGCGCTGCTGTCAGTGGTGGGGTTCAGAACACCGCGAGCGGGGTATGGGCGGCCGTTAGCGGTGGCAGTGGAAACACTGCCACCGGTCCCGCATCGTCCGTCAGCGGCGGCCACATTCGTTCCGCTAATGCACAGGACAACTGGGCGGCCGGTAGTCTTTTTGAAACGAACTAAGGGATCAGGCGAGGCTTGCTACAGGACGCTTTCTACCCGGCAATCTACGGGCTTCTCCCGCCGCCTCACGATCACCCGCGAGACTTAGAACCCATTTACGAGGATTCTTACCCATGAGGCCGATTCCAGTTGCCCTTCTCGTCGTGGTCGCGGCGACCATTCCCGCGTACGCGGCTCCAACCACAACGCAGCTCTGCGAGTCCGCGGTGGAGTCGACGTCTGCAAAGTATGCTCAGTGCCGCATCAACGCAGAGTCCAGGTTTTCGAAGACCCTTGATGCCGCGAAGCGAGGTGCCGCACTTACACACTGTTCGGAGACGCTGGCTCGCGCGTTAGCGAATGCACACAACAGGTATGGCACCGCGTGCGCCGTGACCGAGGCGTCGACCGCGTTCGACGCATACCTAAATCAGTGCTCGGATGACGTGACGGCCGCCGCTGGCGGTGCGGCGCTGCCGAACTACGTGGGCGACCTCGCGATGTGCAACACAGACATCGCTACCTGCACCGGCGATCTGACCTCGTGCAGCGGCCATCTGGCGAGCTGCGATGGCGACCTGTCAACCTGCGCCGGCAATCTCACAACGTGCACGACTGACCTCGCCACAGCGGAAGGCGATCTGACGACTTGCGAGAGCGATCTCGCCGCCTGCGAGGCGTTCCCAGCGGCGCGCATTCTGAAGACGGCCCAGACCACGAGTTACGGCACAGGCACCGACGGCGACCTGGAGCTAGGGGTGGCGCAGAACTACGTCGACAACGGCGACGGGACGATCACCGACACCAATACCGGCCTCATGTGGGAGAAAAAGTCCGACGATGGCTCGATCCACGACAAGGACAACTTCTACACGTGGGGAATGAGCACTCCACCGTACACGATGAACGGCACGGTGGTGACAGCCTTCCTCGCGACGCTCAACTCTGGCAGCGGCTTTGCCGGCTTCACCGATTGGCGATTGCCGAATCGACGGGAGTTAGAGTCCCTCCTGAATCTTGAGCCAAGTTCGCAAGCGTGGACCTTCCCCACCTTCGACACGGGCTGCGTTGCTGCGTGTACGGTACTAACGTGCAGTTGCACCTCGCCGAATACCTACTGGTCGTCGACTACCGTGGCTAACCTACCCCATTACGCATGGATTGCATACTTCAACGCCGCCACCGTGGGCTACGGAGAAAAAGGCCACGCGATAGGTGGCCCCGCGCGCGCCGTCCGAACTGCCCCGTGATCACATTCAGGTCACTCAGGCACCTCGATGTCTGAACGTCAGGTGCAACTTCGCCCGCGTGCGAGCCGGACGTGCCGTTGCGGCGCCGTGGAAGTTCGTAAAGCCAATGAGCGGTCGGCGGTGAACATGGTCGCGCAAGACAGGCGGAGGAAAGGTTATGCGTTCGATAGCTTCCCTCATGTTCGTAGCACGCCTGCTATTGTCGATACTCCAAGCCGCCCCGAGCGCCGCAGAAGAAGGTGGGACGTCAGCGGGGACTGTGCAGACATCCCGCCGGGTGAGTGCGGATTGCAGCGCCCCACCCGGTTCGGTCTTAGTCGACGTACGCAACGGCGAGAAGATGACCTGCATCCGTGCGAGCACGTCCAACATTAGCAATCCAGGCATCTGCTACATTCAGGGAGCATGCGCCAACGGATTCCTGAAGCCGCCGTCAGGTTCTTTGACGGTGAACGGCGACTGCCGCGTCCAGATAGTGGCCAACGGACAAGCCCCTTGCGGTTGCGAAGTGCGGATTGATCCATGAATTGACTTGGGCGATGGGTAGGGACCAACGTCGCCTCACACCATGGGAGGGTACCTGCAATGTCCAACAAGGCTCGCGCTCTGCTAACGGCAGGATTCATCGCTGCAGCCGCTGGCATCTATGGGTTGTGGGAAGTGCCGCCTGCATCGTGCGACACCAGTTGCTCGGACGGCTCCAGCGCTACATGCCCGACGTGTCGGTCAGATCAATCTTGCATCTGCACGTGCAATGGAGCGGGCTCGTCCAAAGCTGAGTGCCACTGCGGGTAGAGCCGTCGCGCCCCACAAAAACCCCTCGATGCGCAGGTCGTGGACGCAACGACCCGCCAGGTGACGGAGCATCCGGTCTTCGTCGCGGCACTGGGCGCGTTGAGCTTCACGTACGCCGAGGTCTGCGAGTCGCAGGCGCTGCGGTGCTGGATCGCCGGTCACATCCACGCCTTCGAGTACGTGGGCGGCGTGACGGCGGTGACCGTGCCGGACAACCCGAAGACGGCGGTGATCGGCCCCGACTTCTACGAGCCCGACCTGCACGCGACCTACGCCGAGATGGCGCAGCACTACGGGACCGCCGTGATCCCGGCGCGCGTGCGGCGGCCGCGCGACAAGGAGGAGGTCGAGCACCTCGGAGAGCGCGATGCTGTCGCACGTGGTGGTCAGCGCCGAGCTGCGCGGCCGCCTCGCCGGGCGCCGCTCACCGTCGACGCGCTCGCCGAGTAGGTCGTCGCTGTCGCGCTCCGGCCGACTCCGATCGCGAAAGCCTCACCATCGACACGACGCCGTGGCCGACGATGTGACCGGCGGCGCCGTTGAGCTGCGACATCGACGGTATCACCATCGCCACGATGCGCGATGCGCCAACGGATGCAAGCTTGTCGTGCGCGTCGGCGACGCACGCGGAGATCCGGCACTAGCGCCGGCTCCATCAGTGTCAGGGCCACTTCGAGTGCGCTCGCCGGGACCGAGCAAGGTGATCTCGGCTCGGCCGGCAAAGCTAGTGCGCGCGACAGACTCAAGCTGAGAACTGCCGCTCCGTCGTGCAGCTTCGCCATCCGGCAGATAGCCGCAGAGAACGGTCGATCAATGCCGCAGGACACGCCGGCCGGCACGCACGCCCCATGGACGCACGATTTGTCATCCGGCCCAGGGACGTCTGGTCGCCCAGTACACCTTCCCGTTCCGCCGGAGCGTCTGGAGGCCGCCGGCCGCTTCCCATACCTTCAACAAGTGCCGCACCAGGTGCGGCTGCATCTTGCCCCGCCTGGCAATCTGGTCCGCTGTCCGAAACTCATCCGTGAGAGCGCCCGACAGATCCAGCCAGCTAAACGCGTGCTCGGGATCGATCGCTTCGAGAGCCTCGTCGCCAGGATGTGATTGACGGTACTTCATGACCCCCATTTCTGGGACCGCGACCACGAAGCGCGTCCTGAGCCACTCAGCCAAGAACTGGTGAACGACCTGCAACGGCGCGTCTGCCAGCTCCGCGATCTCGGCATCTGTGCGGGCCTCATACTCCGAGATCGCCAAGAGCAGCCTGTCCTCCGTCTCATACAACTCCCGTCTCATAGCCTCCTCCTTTGTCAGCCCGGCCCATCCGGGCACCAAACATAGTCGTCAATGCTACAGGTGGTACTCGGTTACAAGGTCGCCCTGCCACTGACACTAAGTTTTTCATACTTACTGTGGTCCCTCCTGGTTACTCGGACTTGGCCGAGGTGGCTTTGCTGCCAGCACCGTGCCCAACCTCAAGGGTGACGCGCGCCACACCCCAGAGATAGCGGGTGGCTTCCCGCCGAACCCGGTGTGCACCGAGGCCGATGCACGCGGTTACCCGATGCACAAGGCCTTGCTTGGTCCCGCACAGGGTCATGACGCTGGACGGGCTCCGACCTCTCGCCGTCAGCACTGGCGCGCATCGTTTCCGCGGAACCCCGACCGTCTTGAAGGCAGTCGCGTGCACCTGGCGGACGTGATCGAGAACGGGCTCCGCGGTCCGGGCTCGTACGCTGCCGTCGCCATGGTCGACGACGTCGCCCAGGAGGCCGCAGCCGTGAAGGCTGCCGATGGCACCTTCAGCAAGGCGCTAACCCGCAGAGCAGCTGAAGCCAGCACCACGCCCGATGCGCTCGCAGACGAGATCATCCGCAACGGCAAGCTCCCTCAGAGAACCTGGCTTGGTGTCCAACGTCGGTGCAGTTCGAACCCAACCTCCTGGATGAGAACTTCAGGCTGGTGCTGGACAAGCGACAGCCCTCTGACGAGCTATCTAGCCTGTACAGGTAGGTGAAGGGGGCCCTGGGAAGAGATCTCCAGGGCCTCTGTCTTTCTGGTAGTGGCTCAGCCCGCTTCGCGGACTTCACACACTCCTCGCAGAGCCTCGGAGTGTGCAAAGGGTAACCATCCGCGGCGCAGCCGCATATTCCGGTATTCAGGTATTCCCAGGCCGGAGCGCAAGCGGAGGCCTATTCCTCACAATTGACGAAGTCGTAGAACTTCTCAGTCCAGGTCAGCTTGACCTGATCATCCTTGGTCACAATGTTGACCATCTCTGGGTCGTAGCTCTTCAGGTACTTGATGGTGTCTTCCACAGAGAGATCTGCTCTCAGAGCTAGTGTCCGAGTTGGCAGGAGATTTCCTCCAGAGAGACAACCGAGTACCTTCCCCCAAGGGGTCTGGCTCTGTCCAAGGTAGGCACTGATGTAGTCCTCCTTCGGACATCCTGTTGCAGAGAGGGGCTCTGAGTTCTTCTCCTCGATCTCTTCGAGTTGAACCTGTGGTTCAGGTTCTGGTTCTGGTTCCGACTTCACCACCTCAACCTCCTGCACCTCCTTGGGCACAACTCTCAGGTTCCGTGTTGTTCTCGGAGTTGGACCTTCAGGTCGAACTGCCTGATCTCCGAAGGTCTCCTCTGCATGTCTCAGCGCCTCGGCCTCCGAGGCGAAGTCGTTCTCGTAGTGGTTCGTCCCGTCCTGGAGCTGAACCGCATAGTTCCACTTTCCAGGCTTCCTGGGGTTCTTGAAGACTGTCAGGACCCTCCGTCCTGACATCTCGAAATAGCGATTTCCCTTCTGCGATACCTTCCAGGACAGGGTACTCCTCTCCTCAACCTGAACAGCCTGATTCCTCACAACCCTCAACCTCATCTGGGTCTGCATCTGCATATGCTGAATATGCCTTCCTACGCTGACGCTCCGTCAGGAGCGGAATATGCAGCATAGAAGCTTCTGCGAAGCAGAAGCTTATTCAGGAATATATAGAGCAAAGCCCGTGCCGCCCGTGAGCAGTGGCTCATGGCAGGGTACTTCAGCGAGGTGGAGATGACGGTCGTCAAGCAACGGGAGGGCGACCTGAGCCCGTTGTGTTCTCCTGAGTTCTGTGCGATCTTCCATCTCGCAGTTACCACAGCCCTCCCGCCCGGCCTGCGAAGCTTAGGGCGGTTGAGGGCTTCTTCTCGCCCGACACCCAGGATGATGCACCCGGTCGGTGATGCCTTCCAAGGGTCGAACGGAAATTTTTCCCGCAGGGGCTCTGAGGCTTTCTGCTGTTTAATGTTTTTCTAACCGATTCCTGCAGATCGGTCAGGATGTGATTGACCTTACAGAAAAGTTGTTGGGCACATGGAACTTCAGGGGTTGTAATCCGAGATTACGATGTGCTACCCATGACCACCATGAAGGGTGATCTCACCGGGCTGATCGACTCCGAGGCGGCAGCCAAGCTGCTGGGCATCACACTGAACCATCTGCGTGTACGTGTTCACCGCGGCGAGATCCCGGTGGCCCTGCGAGTCGGGCGCACCCCGCTGTTCAGCGCACGCAAGCTCAAGGAGCTGAAGGCCTTCGAGCGCGCCGACAAGACCCGCAACGAGACCAAGCTAGGGCTCGCGCCGAACAGGCAGCCGAAGACCAAGGTCGCGGTAAAGGCCGCGAAGCGGGAGAGGAAGTAGATGGCCATCAAGGTGAACAAGGACGCGCTTGTGAAGCGCATCAACCGCAGCCTCGCGGCATGGTCTACCCCGCCGGAGCTGCTGAAGCTGCGCAACGCGCGCGGCATGCGGCTGATCGCCAGCGTAGGCCAGCACTACGTGGTGGAGACGCGCAGCGGCCTCGTTGTCGAGAAGCACATCGACGTCGAAGCGTACGCCCGCAAGCGGGGGTTGATGCACAAGCACGAGGTGATGCGCGAGGAAGAGGCAGCATGAGCACGATCCGCACGATCCGCGTCGCGGTGCAGAACTACTGCATCTTCTGCAAGAGCGCCCACAGCGAGCCCGTCTGCCCGAAGTGCAACGACAAGCACGAGATCACCGTGATCGTCAGTCGGGTGGAACAGCTCGTCGTGACACCGACGAAGTGAACCCGATAGGGGCCAAGCAGCACGCGCCGTTCAGCGGCCAGACGCGACCGCCCCCACCAAGCTGGTCTCGCACCACATCGCGAGCACCACGACGATCCTCAGATCGCGACCCGTATGTGGAACGGGGCGCAGGGCCGAACATGAGTGACCGAGCAGTACCTGACCAGGAGGCAGCTCGCAGAGCGCTTCGGCATGACCGAGGACGCGATCCGCGGCCTGGTGCGCAGACGCCATCTGCGGGAAGGTGTCCACTTCCACAAGCCCACACCGCACATCCTGAGGTTCCGGTGGTCCGCCTGCGAGCGCTGGCTCACCACCAGGCCGGCGCCTGAGCCCGAGCCTGCGCAGCAGCACCTCTCCGAGGAGGAACTCAGTGAAGACCTCAAAGCGTACGCGGCCGAAGTGCTCGGTCGAGTCGCACGGCCGTAGCTGGCGTGTCCGGTACCGAGTCGGCGGTGACGTCAAGCGCAAGCAGCGCCCTCTGCCCAGTGAGGAGCTGGCTCGCTTCGCGGCCGACCTCATCGAGCGCGGTCTCAACAAGAACCCGACAATCGACCCGTACCCGCTGATCAAGGACGTGATCTCGCTGTACGCGGCACAGAGCGGCGATCAACCAGTGCAGCAGGTGGCGCCGCCCCCGGTCGACATGAAGCGTCAGCTCGACGTGAAGGAGTGGTACGACGTATGGCTGCAGATGCGGAAGCCGAACTGCCGGCCGTCGAACTACAACGACTACCAGTACCACTCGACGTATTTCCTGCCGCACCTCGGCCACATCCAGGTGGCGAAGCTCACGGTGCACGACCTCGTGCGCTGCAGGGCAGCCCTCCTGAGCGGCGGGAAGACCGGCAAGCAGCTCTCGACCAAGACCGTGAAAAACATCATGCTCGGTAGCCTCAAGCGCATGCTGCGCGATGCCCGTACGCACGAGGTCATGACGCACAACCCCTTCGACCACGACCTGTTCCGCGAGTGGCCCGAGACCAACAACCCTGTCGATCAAGGACCGCAAGCAGACCCCTTCACCGTCGACGAGAAGGCCAAGGTCCTCGCGACCGTGCGCCGCCGGTACTGGGGCGACGTCAAGCTCAAGGGCCTCTACGCCTACGTGCTCACGCTGATGAACGTGCCCTTCCGGCCCTCTGAGGCCTCCGGCCTGAACTGGTCCGACCTCGACCTGGCCAACGCTCGCGCTCAAGTCCTCCGGTCCTACAGCAGCGGTGCTCTCGTGCCGCCGAAGACCAAGTCGTCGCGCCGCCCGGTCATGTTACCGCCCGAGGTCGTCGAGGTGCTCCGCCAGATCCAGCCGCTCAACGTGTCACCCGATGATCCCGTCTTCGTGAACCGCGACGGCCAGCGTATCGATCGCAAGCACTTCAGCCCGACCTGGAACGGCTGCCTGCGTGCTGCCGGCGTCAGGCAGCGTGGCATCTACGCGGCGAAGGACACGGCGATCACCCTCGCCCGCCTCGCCGGCTGCTCCTGGGCCTTTCTGGAAGCTCAGAGCGGCGTCGCAGAGCGCACGCTCACCAAGCACTACTTCGCCTTCCTGCCCCAAGAACAGCCAAACGAGTTCCAGAAGTTCGCCGAATGGGAACGGGACCGTTTGGGGGCAACTCAGCCCCAGCCCCATCAGGCCCAGATTCGTGCGTCAAGAAAGGCTCGTTAAATCGAATGTTTACGACCACCCGATCGGGATACCATCCCGAACCCATGTTCCGGCTCGTTGCGGTGATCGCGTGCGCCCTGCTGCTGGCCCGGCCGAC